>JAFUFD010000034.1 GCA_017470055.1 Prevotella sp.
GCACCTGTGAAGATTTGAACAGCAGCCTGCTTAGTCTCATCACTATTATTGAAGTATCCAGCAACAATAACTTTATCACCAGTCTTGAAACCACCCTCTACACTGAGAGTAATCATCTTACCATTAATAACGCCGTCAGTTATGTAACCACTACCAAATGAAATATTGGCTACTTCATCAGTATTAGCGTGATACTTTTGACTGTTGTTTTCATCTACACCAGAACCAATTGTGATTCCATCCTTCTTTGTTGGATAGTCAATCAGAGCAGTAGCCTCACCAGCCTCTTCGCCACCTTCCTCAGCAGCCTTACGAACTAACTTCAAAGCAGTTATAGTTACACCAGTACCAACAAGGCGGACATTGTCATACTGAATAGCATTAACATCCTTCAACAAATCAATTGTCTCTTGGGTGATTTCATAAGAGTATGAGCCATCAGCCGTTGGATAGTAGTTATGGTCTGCGTCAGACTCCTCAAATCCAGGAAGAGGAGTGTTTGAGTAATTGGTGCACAAACGGAAACCATGACTTTCTGCTCCAGCATTGAGAGTATAATCTATAACAATATGCCAACCAACCTCTGCACTAGTAATAATGTCTCTGCTAAAGATATATCCTGGATACCAGCCAGTTGAGCCATCATCAAGATTAATAGACTCTGTTGCTATTGCCTCCTCATCTGCAAGTTGTAGATATACACGATTTGCTGTAACTCCAGTACCAACAAGGCGGACATTGTCATACTGAATAGCATTAACATCCTTCAACAAATCAATTGTCTCTTGGGTGATTTCATAAGTGTATGAGCCATCAGCCGTTGGATAGTAGTTATGATCTGCGTCAGCCTCCTCAAATCCAGGAAGAGGAGTATTTGAGTAATTGGTGCACAAACGGAAACCATGACTTTCTGAACCTGCATTCAGAGTATACTCTACTATCAGTTTTGTTCCAACAGGTACTGATGTAAAATTAGCCCGGTCAATAACATATCCTGGATACCAGCCAGTTGAGCCGTCATCAAGATTAACAGGATCTGTAATAAGATCCTTTTCCACTGTAGCACTTACACTCATTGCAACAAGTGCCATTACCATCAGAGTAAATAATTTTTTCATAAGCGTTAATTTTAATTGTTTGGTTAATATAAAAAGTTTGTTTGTAAGTTTCATTCCGTGTGTCCACCTCTCCCGCGCGAGGTGGATATATTATATATAATAAGGTAATACATTATTATAAAAAGACAAGATTATGTTAAAGTTATCAATCCAATTTAGTTTTCGTTTGTTCAATAGCAACAAGAAGTTCATTAACAAGAGCAAGAGCCATGAGGTAACACCAAACCCCGACTTTCTGAGCAAGGCTAACGAGGTCATCACATCATTAGAGGGTTGCCGTGCCAAGAGCACTATCGACAATTACAAGACGGTTCTCCGCTCCTTCTCCAAGTTCGTAGAGGGAGATGTAGCGACAGACAGCATAGATGTTCACTTGATAGAAGGGTATCAGCAATGGCTCACTTCCCAAGGCGTGTCGCAAAATAGTATCTCCTGCTATATGCGCTCTTTGCGCTCCTTACTGCATCTGATAGTCCCCGACACCAAGCGGATGACCATGTTTGATACGGTATTCACAGGTAAGACGTACACCGAGAAGCGTGCCATCTCCATCGAGGAGATTGCCATGCTGCGCCAGTTGACATTTCCCGACAAGTCTCCACTCCAATTCTCCCGTGACATCTTCCTTTTTAGCCTATACGCCTTGGGGATGCCTTTCGTCGACATCGCTTTCTTGCAGAAGAGACAGATTCGTGATGGCTATATCATCTACCACCGCCATAAGACGGGACAGCGGGTGAGGGTGAGGATAGAGGAGCCCATGCGCCAGATCATCAGCAAGTATGATAGTGACGACAGTCCGTTTGTGTTCCCCATACTGAAAGACTGTTCCTGTATGCATGACTATGAGAGCGCACGGTCTAAGTACAATCGCCACTTGAAGGTGATCGGGAGGATGACGGGTATACGGCGGCCCCTGACCTCCTATGTCGCACGTCATTCCTGGGCAAGCATCGCCTACCACTCCAATGTCGACCTCGCCGTCATCTCAAAGGCTTTGGGGCATACTTCGCCCCAAACGACATTGACCTATATTCGTCAGATTGACGACTTCCGTATTGACCAAGCCAACGAGCAAATGCTGAAGAGTTTCTGCTTTTGAGGCTAAACCTATATCTTAGTAGGGGTATAAAGATTATCGGAACAAGTGCCTAAGGACTATCGGAGTCGAAAGGATTGCATGTCCTTCCTAATACATTCTTAGCAGATATTGGTATTTCTCTCCTTATATATAATTTTTGCGGGAAAATTTGTTTATATTCGACAAAAACACTATCTTTGCAACAACTACGAAAAAAGTCGTGATATGGCAGAGCAAGACATCAGATGGATTCAAAGATATGACAACTTCCACAAAGCCTGTGCCAGAGTCTTGGAAGTAACAGAGGCAGACAAGTTCTATACGGACTTGTCGGAACTGGAAATGGAAGGTCTTGTTCAGCGATTTGAGTACACCTATGAGTTGGCTTGGAAAGTTCTGCAAGACCTGCTGACTTACAAAGGCTATCAGTTTGTAACGGGGCCTAACGGGACGTTGAAGATGGCGTTTGAAGACGGTTTGATTACTAACCATGACGGTTGGCGGCGTATGGGGAAAGCCCGTAATACCGTTGCCCACACCTATGACGAAGGTGACGCAAGAGAAATTGTGTCTCAGATTTTTAAGGAATACGCTCCCTTGTTAAAAGAACTTGATGAGACGTTAGGAATACTTGCTCAAGATAAGGATTATCAATAGTAAGAGAATGTTTGGATTAAGTGACAATGTGATACATGAGATACAGGATGTTTTCCGTAAACACAAGAACATTCGGAAAGTCTTGATATTCGGCTCCCGCTCAAAAGGAAATTATAAGGAGGGGTCAGATATTGATTTGGCTGCTATTGGTGACAATATAGATCTCAACCAACTTCTGGATGTCAGTATGGAGATAGATGATTTAGGACTGCTTTATCGTGTTGATTTGATTAGTTACGAGAAACACAAAGGCACTCCTCTTGCAAAACACATAGATCGCATAGGGCAAGTATTCTATGCTGCATAGTCAATGCTCTTACCCTGTCACCCCCTTAGCAAATTATTGGTATTTCTCTCCTTATAGATAATTTTTGCGGGAAAATTTGTTTATATTCGACAAAAACACTATCTTTGCAACAACTACGAAAAAAGTCGTGATATGGCAGAGCAAGACATCAGATGGATTCAACGTTTGGCTAATTATAGAAAAGCACTTGAACGTTTAAATGAGGCGGCTTTGATAATTCATAGACAGACTGCTTATGGAAAGGATGTCAACGAATTATTACAAGAGGGGCTGATTCAACGGTTTGAATATACACATGAATTGGCTTGGAATGTGATGAAAGACTTCTCTGAATATCAAGGTAATACGGAAGTCAGAGGGTCACGGGATGCTATTCGATGGGCACTTCAAAACGGACTTGTTGATGATAAAGCATGGATGAAGTCAATAGAAGACAGAAATCTTTCTTCGCATGATTATGATAGTGCTACGGCAGAAGCCGTTATCTTAAAGATTTTAGATGTATATATACCTTTATTTAATCATTTTGAGTCGGTAATGTGTGAAATCGCTAAAAAGGAGGAATAATCAATGTATGGTTTAGATCAAGAGGAAATGGATGTGCTAAGGCAGATATTTTCTGAGGTAAAGAACTTGGAAGAGGTCGTGCTTTATGGCTCCAGGGCAAAAGGAAACTATAAGCCTTTCTCTGATATTGACATTACATTGAAAGGTGACTCTTTGACATTGGACACCTTATCTGATGTCTGTTTAAAATTGTCGGAATCCTCTTTGCCGTATTTCTGTGATGTGTCATTATACGACCATCTGACTTCTCCAGAGTTAATAGACCACATTAATAGGAGGGGAAAGACCATTTATAAACTAAACTGAAGCAAATCCCCCTTCCTAATACCCCTTAGCAAATTCATGGTATTTTTTGCTACAACAATTATTTTTGCAGAGAAAAATTTGGAGGATTATCCTGAAAAATGTATCTTTGCAATCGAATTATAAAATAAATTGAATAGAACACATGTCAGTTGCTTTCAAAAATCGAACGCATGATGAGGTTGTTGCGGCATTCCGTGAATCCATTCGTAAAAAAAACGAATGCGTCCAGCGGATGGGTGAACTCATGCAGGAAATTCGTAAAGAAGAACAGGCAACTATGGTTGTAGGATGAAATGATGTTACCTCTAAACACTGAACTTATCAACATTCATGCCCCGTACTTAGTGACGAAAAGAGCGAATGAAGTCTATTATTTTAAGACTGATTATGGTTTGTTGTGTACTATCACTTTTATGGATGACTTTTCCATATGGGAAAGTGGGGCGTATCAGTTCGTTATTTCTAATGAGAACCAAGTTGCCTCACCCCTTGACAACAAACTTCGTGACACAATATTTTGTATTATAGAGGCTTTTTTCGACATAAACCCAGAGATATTGCTTTACATTTGTGAGACCGGTGACGGCAAGCAAGAATATCGTAGTCGTCTTTTTATACGTTGGTTTAACTCTTATGCAGGAAAGAATGTCTTTGTCTTGGAAACAGCGGAGGTGCAAGAGGGAGACAATAAAAACTTTGCCGCATTAATAGTACAGAGATCAAATCCTCGTCTAATAGAAATTATTGGAGAGTTTGAAGAAACAATCAACATACTTAAGAGCAAGCCTGAATAATTTTTGCGGGAAAAATTTGGAGGTTGTTCATTAATTAATTAACTTTGCGGTCAGTTTAGGCAATGAACAAAAAAATGAAAGATGCCATTATGGAAAGTACGAGTTTTGAGGAACTACTTGATGCCGAGTATGGGACACGTGGTACCGAAAGTCGTGAGAAATTTGAAGCCGAGGCTGAGACCTTTTGTCTTGCGGAATGCCTAAAAGAGCAGCGTAGGCTGGCAGGATTGACGCAAGAGCAATTGGCTACTAAAATAGGTACTAAGAAAAGTTATATCTCAAAGATTGAGAATGGACATGCGGACATACAACTCTCCACACTTTTCCGTATCTTCAGTGGATTAGGAAAGCGTGTGTCTTTAACTGTCCTGTAATTCTCGCCCCCAATCCTCCCTTAACCTATTCATGGTATTTTTTGCTACAACAATTATTTTTGTAGAGAAAAATTTGGAGGATTCAAGAATAATGCCTATTTTTGCATCGTGTTATATCCACCTCGCGCGGGAGAGGTGGACACACGATTGAAACTGACAAACAAACTTTTTATATTAACCAAACAATTAAAATTAACGCTTATGAAAAAATTATTTACTCTGATGGCTGCTGCATTGATGGCAGTTGGTGCAAATGCACAGACCAAGTTGACTCTTGGGGCTGGGTGGAATTCCTCTCTTGAGGATGTTGTTTTGACAGGCGATGTGGAGTTTAACTTCAAAAACTCCTATGCTTCTATAGAAATGGACATCACAGAGGTGGATTTGGCAACCTATCCTTCTTATGAGATTGTCCTTTCTTCCGATACACCTTCTGACAAATTGCAGTTTAATGTAGTGTCAGATGCGGGCGAAGGTTGGTCAGGCTCTTTTGCAGAAGGAACAACAACTCCTGCAGCCTTTATTCCAGATGGTTCAACAAAATTGACAAAAATCGCTCTTCAGGCATGTAATTTTGAGAACTTAGGTAAGGTTGAGATTGTTTCTGCAAACCTAATTGATAAAGACGGTAATAAGACTCCTCTGAATTACAAGGTTCCTGCAAGTTGGGCTGCAGATGTTGTTACCCCAATCACCAATGCGACTATTAACTTTACTACAGGTGGTCAGTGGAATACGGCCGCTGTAAAGGGTGCAGAGGGAAAGATTAATCAGAAATTTACAATCAACATTGACAACACTTTCCCAGAGGGTGTTCAGTTCAAGATTCAAACTACTGAGCGCAATGGTGATGCTGGTTCTATTTATGCAGTATTCCCCGCAGGTGAGAAGACCTTCTCTGTGGATGTTGAGGAAACTGTTCCTGGTGAGACTATTACAGAAATCGTCATCCAGAATACTGTTGTTCAGGATCCTTTCAAACTCGTTAATTGCTCTGTTACAATGACAGAACTTGGTGGTGGCGAAGAGGCTGGTGAGGCTACTGCTCTGATTGACTATCCAACAAAGAAGGATGGAATCACAATTGGTTCTGGTGTAGATGAAAACAACAGTCAAAAGTATCACGCTAATACTGATGAAGTAGCCAATATTTCATTTGGTAGTGGTTACACAACTGACGGCGTTATTAATGGTAAGATGATTACTCTCAGTGTAGAGGGTGGTTTCAAGACTGGTGATAAAGTTATTGTTGCTGGATACTTCAATAATAGTGATGAGACTAAGCAGGCTGCTGTTCAAATCTTCACAGGTGC
>JAFUFD010000035.1 GCA_017470055.1 Prevotella sp.
AAAAAAATATGGATTTAGAGCAATTCGGAAGACAGTTGGCAGCCCACAGGGATGAGGTGGAGCATGCCATGAGACGGACACTGCCCGTCAAGGTGGGACGTATCGCCAAGGACCACTTCCAGGATAACTTCCGCAAGGGTGCTACAGGTGATGTTTTGCTGACTTTCCGTGGAGAGTTCACCCGTTTCGAGAACCCAGAGGACAACCGCTTAGGTCGCCGCAAACAAGGTGACAATGGGGGAGAGATTCTGGGCTGTCGTGTCAATGGCGAGCAGTCAGACGGACAAGTCGACCAGTCTCCTTTCGACAACTACGATAACAGTGGTCCCCTTCCTTTCTGACTCACCATCTCCCTTTATACATTCCAGGCAAGGATTCGAGGCGCCGATATGATACACCTCATCGTCAATCAGCAGGAAGCGGTCGTGAGCCTTATTGAAACACCTTACTTCTATGGAAGCATATTGCTCGTTATGCCGTTTGATATCCAATTGAAATTGGTCAGTAATAGATTTAGTGTATATCGTTGCCGATACTCCTTCTTTCCGTTTGTCCAACAACGACAGGACCGTATCATCCACATAATTGTCAATCAGGACAATGCGCCTATCAGCCTTTCTGATTAAATCTGAAGCGAAACGGTATGCGTCCACTGATATCTATGTTTCTGTCAGCAAGAACACTTAAGATCTTTTCTGACAGTACAAACAGATTGGCAGGTGCCAGCAATATGCGGTACTCACTTTCTCCTTGTATGATAGAATATGAAGTCTCCATTATGCCAAAATAACACGACGGGAGAACTCCTCAGGTTTCATATTGCGCAGTTTTTCTAACTGAGCAAGTTTGTGCTTCCTAAGTTCTTCCATAGCCTTCACCAATTTTTCGGAAGGATTGTTAATAACCAATGTTTCTTTCGTGTATGACATAATAATATCTATTGACGATGCAAATGTACGAAGTTTATATGACACCTCCAAATATTTTCCCCCTTTTTCTTTGCCGATTCAGAAATAATTCTTATATTTGCAATCGACTCGAAATAGCCCGAAAGGGCATAGAGGGTCAAGACTTTGTTGGTAAAAGGACGTTACGAACGTTATCTTCGACGGTAGAATCTCGCAAATTCAAGTCTCAGAAGATACGCAACCGAAGCGTTCACTTTGGGTGTATTGTACCCTGCTCATTTTTGTGGGCAGTCTCAATATATCACGACGTGGGCTATCTCGAGTTGCTTATCCTGAGACGAGGCAATGCGAGAGCCCTACCGTGGGATAAGCGAGATGTAGAGCACCCACGTCTTTCCGTTTATATTACTAACCGCTGAATCCGGGTGGCTATAGGCATGAAAGATTATGCATATGGACAATCTTGTTTATCATTACACTAATATGAATGCATTTGTGGGTATTATTGGAGGGAACAATAACGATAGTAACACCGCAGCAAACCTAACATTTTGGGGAACTCGTTATGACAGCATGAATGATCCGCAGGATTATATCTTTGCATCAAGAGTGGTTCTCCCCAAATTTAAAAAAGCCATTGAAAACATGAATAGTCTTACAGAGGAGGAAACTGAAGATGTTGAGTCTTTCTCTTATATCGTTTCATTTTCTGAGAATCGGGACTCTGAATTTATGTGGAAACATTATAAAGCCGAGATATGTTTAGAGTTAGATTCCTCTCTATTCTCACCTTGGACTGCTAAAGAAGAAAAGATTAATGGCTTTTGGGATAAATGTGAGTACGCAGAAGAAAGTGATATTGATGATGTTTTCTTTGAAAAATGGAGAAAGTCAAAAGTATATTTGAAAAATCTAAATGACATGGCTCGCCATGCATGTGTATATATCAAGCGAAAAGCCTTTGAGCCAGAAAAAGAGTGGCGGTTATACATGGCTGATGGAGCCCTTTCCCACTTCAAATCAAACGGTGAATCATGTAAGATGGAACAACCACAGGATGTTAAAGTGAAATATATACGTGATAACGACATCATTTTTTATAAAGAGTTTGTTCTGCCCTCTCAGGCACTAAAAGGAATTATTGTAAATGATAGAGATTGGGACCATTTTCAGAAAGTGAAAAAGCATATAGAAGTACTACTCCGTAAAAGAGGATTTTTTCCTGAGGATATAACAATAAAACAGACAAACTGTTATCCTCTTGAATAATTTGACAATGAGCAATGTATAACAAACAAAAACGCTGATAATGAATAAATCGAATAACAATTCTATAGTGGTGGAAGTGCAATTCACCTTTGTAGGAAACAATGGGTGTAATAAAGAGACTGCTACAGTTTATTCTTTTGCAAAAGAAAACTATCAATAAAGGCATCATTTATAAAACATCAAAATTATGAAACAATTTAACTTAACGTTCCTACTCACCGTGCTCATGAGTATGGTTGGAGTAAAGGCATTGGCTCACGTTATTGAAGTAGAAAATGCTGATGGGAAGACAATTTACTATAATTGGAACTATGACAAGACAGAATTGATCGTCACTTACCGTGGTTATGGATACGATTATTTCAATGACGAATATAGTGGTGACATCAATATTCCCGAATCAGTGGTTTATGACGGGAATAATTACAGCGTGACCTCCATCGGCGATGGTGCGTTCTATAATTGCAGTGGTCTGACCTCAGTGACCATTGGCAACTCAGTGACGACAATAGGAAAAGAGGCGTTCAAGGGCTGTAGCGGTTTGACTAGTGTGACTTTGTATTGTAGGTCTGTAGGCTCGTGGTTTAAAGGTTCTACATCTATAAAGGAAGTGATACTAGGTGATGAGGTTAAGAGCATCGGAAATGAGGCGTTCAGAGGATGTAGCGGTTTGACTAGTGTGACCATTCCCAACAGCGTGACCTCCATCGGCGATGGTGCGTTCTATTACTGTAGCAATTTGACTAGTGTGACCATTCCCAACTCAGTGACGACTATCGGAAATTATGCGTTCAGTGGCTGTAGCAATTTGACTAGTGTGACCATCCCCAACTCAGTGACGAGCATCGGAGATAATGTATTCTCTGGTTGTAGCAATTTGACTAGTGTGACCATTCCCAACTCAGTGACGAGCATCGGATATCGTGCGTTCTTTAGCTGCAGTTTGACGAGTGTGAATATTCCCAACTCTGTGACAACAATCGGTGACGATGCGTTCTCTGGCTGTATTTAGATAGGCCATAATAACTATGAAAGACCAATAACAACTATTTGTATCTTTCTCATTTTCAGTTACTTTTGATTTTTAACACTTGGTAGTTGGAATTTGGTAGTTACCGAATTTCAGCATATTTTTGCAAC
>JAFUFD010000008.1 GCA_017470055.1 Prevotella sp.
AAAAAATATGGATTTAGAGCAATTCGGAAGACAGTTGGCAGCCCACAGGGATGAGGTGGAGCATGCCATGAGACGGACACTGCCCGTCAAGGTGGGACGTATCGCCAAGGACCACTTCCAGGATAACTTCCGCAAGGGTGGCTTTGTAGATGACGCGCTGCGCCCCTGGTCCGTGACGAGACGGCAGCAGTCAGGCTCCAAGGCGGCGGGAGCCAACTACGGACCGCTGCAGTCAGGGCACAATGTACTCTTCGGAGCCATCAAGTACATCCCCGGCGACGGCAGGGTCATCGTGCGCAATGATCTGAAATATGCCCCCATCCATAACGAGGGCGGTACCGTCATGCCGACTGTCACACCAGGCATGAGGGCGCATGCCTGGAAGATGTACTATAAGGCGATAGGAAAGAGGAAGGGAGCAAAACGCAAGAAGAAATATGTGGAGACGGAAGAGGCGCAGCACTGGAAGGCACTTGCCCTGACCAAGAAAAAGAAACTCACCGTCCGCATCCCCAAGCGACAGTTCCTGGGCGAGAGCAAGGCACTCGACAGGAAGATTGAGGACTGCATCGACAAGACATTATCGGATATCATCAATAAATAACAAAGACTATGGAGGAATTCTTAATGAGACTCATTCAGGGCATCAAGGAAGATTTGCCCTGGCTTTCCCTCGTCGACGAGGACTGCGGGCAACTGGAGTCCGACGAGGACCAGTACCCCGTGACGTTTCCCTGTGTGCTGGTCGGTAACCTGGATATCGACTGGAGCAACATGGCAGAGAACTCTGGAGTGCAGCATGGCACCGGCACCATGACCGTGCGCCTTGCCATTGACTGCTACGACGACACCCATGCCGGAAGCGGACAGGAGGAGAGAATCACGGAGCGGCAGCAGCGTGCCAAGGAGTTGTACAAGTGCCTGCAGGGAGCGAGGGTGACGAGGATGGTGGAGCCGATATCACGCATGAAGTCACGTGACTACACGCTGCCGGGCGATATCAAGGTCTATGAGCAGATGTACAGGTTCGAGATGATCGACCGCTCAGCGCTGGAGTAGGTCAGTCAGAGAAGAGCAGATTCAGTTGACGGTGTGTCAGGCGGGGCTTCCTCACCTTGGGGACTCCACGCTGGATGATGTGCTTCAGTTCACCGCTCATCTTGCGGAGGATCGCCATGATGCGCTCCTCGCTGATGAAGAACTCCTGCTCCGACAGCACCCTCAGGGCATCGTCATATCTCAGACGCTCCTGCTCCGTCAGCACCACCCATCGGCGGCACAATGCCTCATCACGTTTTCTGATTAGTTCCTGATCACGACCTCTTCTCATGCCCGCAAAGTTACAAAAAAATCCGCTAAATGTCTAATAATTAGCGGATTTTTTACATATTTGCACAAAAAACAGGGCTATCCTCACGGACCGCCCCGGTCAATAGCGATATTAATTTTCCAGGGAAAAGAAAAACTTAATACCCGCCTCCGCTGAGGCAACTACATGTTAACTAAAAAACAATCTAATAACCTAAAACAAATAACTATTCATGATATGAAAGCATTTCCCTATTCCTTATCCTCTGTCTTGGGCTCCACATAGAAAGCCTCGTCCTGCACGACCTGGATGCCGCACTTAGCCATCAACGAGCCCATAGGCTGAGCCACTGCCTCACCCTTGCCGACACTTGCATACTCAATGTCACGGTCAGTAAGCAGTTTGTCCTTGTTTATTTCCTCCTTCTTGCGGATATAGTCCGGCAGGAACTCCCTCACAAGGTTGAGGGCGCTTTCCCATGTGAATCCCTTCAGCGTCTTCAGTTTGGGTGTGCCCGTGCGGAAGCCGATGGTACCCTGAGCCATGTCGAGGCTCTTCTTCTTCGAGAAGAGTTCGTCCTTGTTGATGGTGGCGTATGCCTCCAGTGTGTCGAAGGCGCATCGCATGTCGCACTCCAACTGCGCCAGACGCTCCTGATGTCTCTCACGGATCTTGGCGCACTCCAGTTCTATACTCGCAGTGATCTTGTCTGTCTCCGCCTGAGCCTTGGCATAGTCTGTGAAAGCCTGCTCAGCCTCGTCACGTGTCACGCTCACGATGACTGTCTTCTTCTGTCTCTTTTTAACCATTTTGAATGATGTTTTATTATTGTTTGAATGATACTATCCTCGCTGTCTGCTTCCTGAGGATGGCGCGGAGTTTCGGAAGGAGCGCCTCCAGTTCCTCCGGGCTCAGTTCCCGGAACGCCTTGCCCGCTATCCTCGGGTCCCTGCAGTAGGCGTTCACCCTGTCCCAGTCGGCGGTGTCCACCCCTATCAACTGCAACTGGTGGAGAACCGCGGAACGCCACCGCCTGCGCTCACGGACATATATAGCCCTGCTGGTGTCCCGGTCTATCCTGGCGAGGTCGTCGCACATCCGGTTATATTCCGCAAGACGCATCTCCCTCAGGCTCTCCGTGCGACCCGCCGTGTACTCCAGCACCAGACTTCGCTTCATCTCGTCCCTGTCGGGGCAGAGCATCCTGCCCAGAAGGGCGTAGAACCGTGAGTAACTGAATCCCTGCTCCATAGACTACTCTCCTTTCCATGTGATGTGTATATAGGCGGTGACGGTGCCCTTGCCGTGGCATACGGGGCACGGCTCCTTCACATACTCCTTGCCGTCCTGCTGCCAGAAAAAGGCGCTGCCCTTGCAGTTGGGGCACTCGTGACCGAGTGACACCAGGTTCTCCTCACCTACGGTGCCGTTGATGATATAGGGGGCCTTCAGTTCTATTGTCTCTTTGATCTTTGTCATACCTCTATTCCTCTCCCCAGTATAGTCTTGCCCTCTCGGACCATATCTCGTAATACTCGCTGTTTCCCTTGTACCTGCCCAGCGAGAAGGCGCGGTAGCCCTCCACGCGGATCTTCTGGTGAGCGTCGAAAAGCAGGCTCTGCGCGCTGCGACCTGACGGCTTGCTGCCCTCCGCCTGACTGATGAAGATGATCAGTTTGTCACGGTGCCGGTCACAGAAGTCAAGCGCCTCCTTGTGGTTCATCCTGGTGTACTGGAAGGAGTCGATCACCACCACGTCGGGACTCTTCCTCTGGCTCAGGCGGTAGTCGAGGTCGTCCATCGACTCGCAGGGCAGCAGCAGGAACTGGCTGCCGCAGTCGGCAAGTCCCTCACGCTGGAGAGCCTTGACGAAGGTGAGGCTGTCGCCCTCCTCCAGACTGTCGTACACCACACGCCTCCACCGTGCCAGTTCCTTGCACAGTCTCAGGGCGAAGGAGGTCTTGCCGTTGCCGCTCTTGCCCCAGATGAACCATACACCCGTGGTCTCCGGCTGGTCGAAGGCGTCACGCCAGGCGCCTTCGAAGGGAAACACCGTACGCCTCTTCTCGATGGCGTTCCTGACGGTCATCCCCCGCCTCAGGCTCCTCCTCGCGCTCCTCTTTGGACTGCCCGTCTTGCCTCCGCCGGTCCTCAGCCTGCGGATCATCCTCGTGATGTCGAGGTCCGAGGCTCCGGACGGGAGCCCGAGCATACCGATGATCTCCTGTTTGTCCATCAGCGTCTCGTCCTCTTCTGTATGTGGATGGTTTTCTTGACACGGCGCAGGTCGAAGTCGTAGTCCTGCGCGTCATTGACGACCTTGTCGATCTCCTTTCTCTCGGTGATGCCGTTGGCTACGCAGATAGCGCGCACGTCCTGGGGCGACGTGGGGTCGAGTTCGTAGAACTTGCGCCCGATACGGCTGTGGATCTCCTTATAGCCCAGTTTGTTGTAGCGCAGCCCGTTGCGGATACGATGCTCGATATAGTCCGTCGAGAGAAGCACGATACCGCAGCGGTCCTCCAACTGGTTGTAGAGTTCTATGAAGTAGTGGAACACCTTGTCCTGAAGTTTGTCCGCCTCGTCGAAGATCAGCAGGGGGTTCTTGGTGCGGATGATTCTGGCGGCGGTGTCTATCAGCATGTGGCGTACGGGGAAGTCGCTGGAGCGAAGGCCGACGGTCTGGGCGATAGTGCGGAGGAAATCGCTCTTACGCATATCCTCGGAGCACTGGATGAGGAACACACTCGGCTGGCGGGCGAACTCCCTTGCCGCCGTCGTCTTTCCGCAGCCGGCCTCACCGACCACCCAGGTCACCTTCTTCCACTGCTGGGCGTCACGCATCACCTCCGTCATCTCCTTGAAGGCCTGTGTGTCAACCACCTGCCAGCGGTCACCCGTGAATCCGAGGTAGCCGACCTGCGCCGCTATGGTACGCCACATCTCATCGCTGATATTCTCCCACTTGCCGGCGAGTATCGTGCTGATGGTGCCGGCTGACGTCCCGTCAAGCGAGGCTGCCGCCTTGTTCTGACTGGGATACTTGCTCACGTATTCTCTCAGGGCTTCCCTGATTCCTTCTTTGTTAACTGTTGTCATATCGCTTACATTTTAGACATTACTTTCCTTAACTGATTCTGCTGCTCCTCCTGGTCTCTCCAGTCGCTAAGGCTGACGCGCTTTGTCAATCGTCCCAACTGGATCTCCTCGGGATTACGGGAGTACTTGCGGACACGCCTCTCTATCTCACGCTCCACATCCTCCGTAGCACCCTTCAGGCGGGGAGTCCTCAAACCGTTCTGCTCAGGGGCGGTACCATGGTCGTACTCGATAGCCCTGCCCAGCGCCTGACGCTCGATGCGGTCCTGCATGCTTGCCTCCTGCTCCTGGCGGATGAACCTGGCGTCACCCTCCTGCTGCTCCTGGATGGCGCGGTGGACGGTGAGATAGGGCTCCGCTATGCGCTCGAAACGGAGTCCGCCGCTCCTGTCTCTGGTGTACAGACGTATACTGGAGAGGTCCGACGGGTCGTACTTCACCACGAATTGCTCATAGGTGTGCCTCCGCCTCCATGCGTGGTCGGGCTTGCCCGGCTCACTGAACACCTCATACTGCAGGCGCTTCTTGCCGACGGTAATCTGAATGCCCTGGTCCGTGAAGGTGCTCAAGCGACCGCAGGTCACCCAGAACATGTCCACCATGTCATGCACGGTCACCTCCTGGGTCTCCTCGTTCACGCTCCGCTGGTAGAGTTCCCAGCGTGAGCAGTCATATTTCGGGTGCTTGGCGTTATTCCACTCCCTGCGGGCGGTGGCATAGGCATCGAGCAGTTCGTTCCAGGTGTAGAGGCTGTCATTGTTCTCCTCGACGAACTCGATGTTCGGTCGGCTCGACTTCTTGACGGCGGTCACGTTCTGACCGGTGAAGCGCCAGTCCTTGTGCAGCACCTGGCTCTGGAAGCGACCGAAGACAGCCTCGATGGTCTTCGACTCACCGTTGTAGGGCTGGGTGTTCCTGTTCACCCTGCAGAGGCGGTCCATGAAACTCTTGATCTTCTTGTGTCCGCCCTGGTTGTCGTGTACGATCTCATAGGGCTTGTGACCGCTGACCTGTATCGCCATGCGGTAGGCATGGTACTGCGCCTCGAAGTCCTCACGGTCGCTGACATAGTAGCCAAGCAGCACCTCACTGTAGGCGTCGATGACCTCATAGACACTGGTCGTCCTGACCTGTCCCCGCTCGTCCTGGTAATAGAGGTTGAGTTTGGTACCGTCACCATACCAGAGGGCGTCACGCACCGACGGGAGCAGCGTCTTGTGCTTGCGACCGAACTTCTGACGGGCAGCCTGCTCACCATGCACGGCGTCGTACCACAGGGGCATGACGGCGGGACTGTTGATCCATGCCTTCAGACCGCTCAGGCTCCTCAGTGGCTTCCATCCCCGCTCCTCCGCCATCTCGTTATAGGCCTCCCATAACTGGGTGTCGGTATAGACGGGAACACGGCTTCGCTTCATAGCGATCAACTGCTCACCGACCTCCTCCGTGATCTTCAGGGTGTTCCTGTTGCCGATCTTGCCGCTGATGACCGACTTGTAGCCATCCTCCTTGAACGCCTTGATCCTGTCCCTCAGACGTGCCTCGTTGGCGGGCAGCGTGTGGTGATACGACTCACGCAGCCTCTCACTGCTGGCGGCGATGCCGTCCCATACGGAGCGCATGGAGCCTCCCATGCTCTTGCGAAGGGCAGAGCGACGCTCAGTCAGTCTCAGGAGTTCCCTCAGCACTGAGGCGTTGACGGTGTACTCCTCGACCAGTCTCTGTGTCAGGTGCGTCTCCGTACCGTTCAGCCAGTATTGATACGACTCGTAATACTCACGAGCCTCCGTGTCAATATGAATACTCTCTTTAATCATCCTCTCTCTCATGATCTCCACCGGGTCGCCAACCTGCTGCTGGAACCTGGTGCGGTATTTCTCGGGAAGGCTGCTGTAGACGATCAGGGCGGGACTGCCCTCGCCACCGCCACGGTTGATGCGCTCAACCCTGCCACGGGACACCATCTTCTTCAGAGTCTCGTACCTTATGACTGGCTCCAGATCCTGATAGCCTACACAGACCATGTTATTGTAATACTCCATATCCGACGTGATTAATTTGTCCGCTATGCTGCGATCAGGTCGCAGCCTTATGATGCCTGTGCCCTGAATCCCTTCGCCATCTCCTGCAGATCCTCCATCTGCCTGACACTGACATCGTGGAAGAAGTCCAGTGCCTCACCCTTATAATAGATAATGGCGTCACCGGTCTCCTTGCTGATCTCCAGCATCACATCATTGGCGAAATACTGGCGCATGCAGCGGCCAGAGTCATGGATGACCTCGTCAAGCGGGAGTTCCGCCATCAGCATGCCCCCGTTCTGGAGCGCCATCATACGGATGCGCTTGGCCTTATCGCTATAGCCGTACTTCTTGTCGAAGGTCAATGCGTTGTACACTGTCCGACCAGTGACACCCATGGCGCGCTTGATCTTCTCGTTGACCTCACTGGTCACTGTGATTCTCTTTGCAAACATTTCCATACCTTTATATATTTTATTGTTATCTTGTTTCCTGTGAGGCGACCATGTCGCCTCCGTCATTGTCTCTTGGAAAACCAGCCCGTCGGATCATAACCCATAAACATGACCACATTGGCGGGCTGGGGAGGTGGGTGCGTCCTGCTCACTCCACCTTATCACACATCGGATAGGGTTTCAACTCAAAGTGCGCGCCGGGGAACTCGCCCCAGTCATCTACCTGCCTGCGTAAGACATCGCAGAAGGGACGGTCTTGCGTTTGCCCCATTGGGATGCAGATGATGTTCTGTATTGAACAACTGCTGCAACCGCTTCGCTCCTTCTCAAGCACCAACTGGTGAACGTCGTGCCCGATCTTGATATGTACTTTACCTCTTCTTGGCATATTATTTCTTTTTAACTTTAAGCACTTTCTTATCTGCTATTAATCGCAGGGCATCCTGCAACTGATGGACGTAATTTATCTCAGTAATATTATAGTCTCCTGCAGTCCAGATATAGCCATCTGGGAATTTCTCCAGACAAATGCTAACCTCTGAACCTCTGTTTTCCCATATACGCCCATCTGTTGTATGCCATCCATTGTCCCTAAGAATACTATCTTCCAATGGCATTGGGAGGCATCCAGACTCAAGAAACTGTGCAATATTCTCTGGTGATACCTTTGTGGGGGTTCCTTGCAACAGGTACCAGTTTCCGATAGTAACATTTGTTGTTTTATCCATAATTAAATTTTTTAGAAGGGAAGGCAGGACTCGAACCTGCGTCTTCTGGATTTATAATTGTCACTTCACGTCCTTTAAATTTCCCATAGATTTCTTTTTTAACTATTTATTTTCTTCTTTCTCGCTCCTTTTTCGTATCTTTGGCGCGCACTTCCATCTGGAAGACGCTGCAAAGATAAGGTAAAATTTTGACTCTACAAAATAAAATGGGAGAAAATTTGACTATAAAAGAAAGAATTTTGTCTTTTTTAAAAGAAAAAGGCATTTCTAAAGCGAGTTTCTATAAAGAAACAGGATTTGCCGATGCTAACTTTAAAGGTGTTGGATTAAAAAGTGAACTGGGTGGTGAAAAAATAGTCAAAGTTTTGACCATTTACCCTGAATTGTCTCCTAACTGGCTCTTAATGGGAGAGGGTGAAATGCTAAGGAATGGGAGAAAATTTGAAGCAATTCCTCAAATATCATCAGAAGCAGGTATCGGGACTCCTTATTATGACGTTGATTTCATGGGTGGCTTCAGTGAGATACTCAACTCCCAAACGACAGTACCCGCATGCAATATTGTAGTACCAGGATTCGAGAAGGCGACTGTCTGGTGCAACGTCACAGGTCACTCCATGGAGCCGAAGATCACCCATGGGGATATCATAGCACTACGTGAGTGTGAACTTCGTGACATACAGTATGGCGAGATATATGCCGTCGTCCTTGACACGATCCGCACCATCAAGATCCTGAGGAAGGGTAGTACCAGCGAACTACTCCGTTACGTACCTATTAATATAAAGGACTTCGACGAGCAGGAGTATGAGATATCCAGGATCATCAAGATCTTCGAGGTCATCGGATCCATCTCCAAATTCTTCTAACCTAAAAAAGTTTCATTTCGGGCAAAAATACAAAAAAAATGGAACAGTCAAAGAATTGGGGAGGAAAACGTGAGGGATCAGGCAGAAAAAAGATTCGTGCCAAGTATTACGGATTCGCTGCTACCCCTGAGGTTCATGCGATCCTTGAAACAGTCACAGGATCCAAAACGGACTTCATCAACCAGTGTATAATCAAAGCCACTCAGAACTCATGAGTGGCTTTGAAATTGTAATATGTACCGTTAAAAACGAGAAGTTGGACTTGCACCAACGAGACTGCCTTTTCAGCCTCTGATAGATTAATAAATTACTAAAAAGTACTAAATATCTCATTCTATGAGATTTTCTTTAGAAGGGCATCTATAAATTCTATCTGACACTTATATCTGTACTGTACCTTTCTCCACCATTCATCATCGTTTTTATTTCTTTCATAGTTCTATTTCCTTTATTAGTTCTAATTCGTAGGCATACGTCCACGGGTTGCTGCGCCATGCTTCTGTGCCACTTATTTTGTCGATTAGATTTTCAAAAGCATGCTTCGCAGTATGAAAACCTATTGATGTACCATCCTTTTTCTTGGAACCATAGAAAGTGTAGAATGGTTGGTAACAATCAGGTGCTGTCGTGTCAAGAAACACGCCCTCCTTCAGGCAATCCTCTTCGCTGATGTCCTGAAGACGCTCGGCCTTGATGCCTGTGATGCGGACGGCGTGGGGCATGAGGTCGACACGGACGAACATCTTGTTTCGGTAGCCGGGAGTGACACCTGGTCCTAATCCATCACCAACGAAGTCGTAGGCTTTCACCCACCATTCGTTAGCCTTGGCGTTGCCGTCGCGCTCTTTCATCGTGTTGTAGATGTCACGGTACGATTGTGCAATAGCCACCTCTTCGCCAACATCATAGAGCGGCTGATACTTCTGCGGTGCCACATTGTCGACCAGTCCGCTATCGGGCAGGAACTCTCGGCAGTCCATCCACAGGCAACCGTGACGGAATCCGCTCACGGGTAGTATGACTTTGCCACGTAGCGCCCACTCTATTTCGATGGGTGGAATGATGCGCCGTGTCATGGTCTTGCGTCCTGACAGCACGGCCTCGGTCAGCCCGTACTTGTCGTTAAACATGATTTTCTTCATTGTTATTTCCCTTTTACTTGTTCCATTCCTCTGCGAGTTCGGCTTTCACGTCCTCCATGTTCACCAGGATGTCCTCAACGATTTCCTGCTGACCGGTTTTGTCCTATTTCAAAATGTCTTACTTACATAGATTGAATATATCACACACGCACAAAATGTTAAATTTTTCCGCTGCAAATATAGCGAAAATATCGATATACAGGAACTTTCAAGACTGTTTCCTAAATGTTAATAGTGGGAATTATAGGGGGTGTTATCCGTCAAAAATGCACGTTTTTTACACTTTTTTCGACCTTATACCCCCCCCAATCCGTTGGATTTTGACAGATTTTGTCCCCCCAAGTGTCCCCCCTTTCAATACTTTTCGTTTTGATTTGTCCCTCCAAGTGTCCCCCCAAATGTCCCTCCAATACCAAAATCGCCCCTGAGACATGGGGTGAAATTTGCCTCCAGAGACAGAAAAAACGACTCAAAACCGTTTAGACAGGTGTTTGAGCCGTTTAAAATGCTATAAATCAAATGTTTATCCGTCCGTTTCGCTGGCACGTATCAAGTGACTCCTGATGATCAGTGCCTCTTGTGTCAAATGGTGATTTCCGTCCTCTCTGAGCATCTTACGCAGGTAGTCCTCAGAGCATCCTACCTGATCGGCTGAAAGCCTCTTAAACACAGCGGAAACGCTTCCAAAATAGTAATTCTTTCTCTCGTGCAGCAAATGCACATGTATTACCTTTGTCATATCTCTTTATTTTAGTCATTATTTAGGTGCAAATATACCAAATAATTATTATATAGGATAATTCATGATATTAAATAATCCAAAATGCCATCATTTTCCCCACTTCCAGAAAAAAACTTCAAAAGTCCCATTTCGAGCCTCAAATGTCCCTCGTGTAACCTTTTACCGTTCAAAACCATTCAAACCCACGTTCAAAAGAGACATCAAAGAGAAATAAAAGAGTCATTTTTCCACATTTCGTTTTTGCCATCCCTCCAATCCCTAAACCTCTCGAACCCCTTATAAACAAAGCCTTTCAGACCTTTTCACTCTCACATCAAACTTCTCACATTTCGTTTTACCGCCCTTAAATTACCGAGTAAAACAAATTGATTTACAATTACGCAAGGCTTCCTTCTCATTGTTTCTGCAACTCTATGACCCCAAAAAGTGCCACCGCTCTCTCACGAGGCAGTGGCACTTGAAACTTATTTACTTAAATTTACTAATTAAAACCCTATAGCAAAAGATATAGTGATACAATCATCCCACGCCGTAGCGTGAGAGGAGTCACCATGATCATCTTGTGCTATTTGAAATTTTCCAGATCGCTTCACTTTCTTGAAATTACATCCGAAAACGTTTGCGGAAGTGCAAACCCTATCGGAGTAAAATCAAGTTGGAATATAGGGGGAAGTCACCCTTCCGCAAAAGCGGCTTCCTCAGCCTCAGCGATGATCTCCTCGCGAGTCTTCTCACGAGGTGTTGCCGTGATATCGTCAAGGGAGAACTCGTCATTGTCTTTTGCTGTTGGCGTTGAACGCTCAGCAACAGGCTCTTGCGCTTTTCCGACAACATCTTGCGCCCCTGCGACAGGCTCCACAATCTCGTCAGGAACACTGACGGGCTCCTCCTCCATCTTGGTGCGGTTAGCCTTTGCCGCAAAAATGGCGTCAATAAACTGGGGCTCACGGCGCAGTCGCTGGAGTGTCTCCTTGCAGGCTATCTGCTGGCTCTCCTTCTTCGAATAGCCTTTACCGGAACAGCCCTCCACACCCTCGAGGAACATCTGGAAGACGAAGACGGGACTATTGTTCTCATCGACCGACTGCTCCAACTGTCGGAACTCCAGGTTGACACGGTTCTTCTGGCTCCACTCCAAGAGTTTTGACTTGAAGTTTACCTCCTTGTAAGCCATCTTGTCGAGGTTGATGAGTTGGCTCAGAATGCGCTTCTCCATGAATTTCATGCAAGCGGAATAGCCACGATCAAGATATATCGCACCCACTAACGCCTCAAAGGCATTGCCTCCCATATAACTATTGTGCGATGTAGCCTGACCTGACGTGGTGACCATCTGGGTGATGCCCATCTCCTTGGCGAGTTTCCCCAACGTCTCACGCTGTACGAGTTTGGAGCGGGCATTGGTGAGGAATCCCTCACGCTTGCCTTCGAAATGGCGGAAGACGATATCGCCTACGACAGCATCCAACACGGCATCGCCCAAGAACTCCAACCGCTCGTTATTCAGTGGGCGCCCTTTCTCGTTGCGCTTCTTGACACTCTTGTGCATCAGTGCCTGCTTGTACAACTGGATATTACGAGGGTAGAAACCAAGGATATGGTATAAAGAAGAATAAAGCCCCTTCTCCTTGCGGAAAGGGAGCCTTATTCTATCGATAAAGTTCGAGTTATTCAGCATACTTTTTGAATACCACACAAGCATTGTGACCTCCGAAGCCGAAGGTGTTGCTCAGTCCTGCACGAACCTCGCGCTTCTGTGCCTTGTTGAAAGTGAAATTCAAATTGTAGTCAATCTCCTCGTCCTTGTCATCCTCCTCATGGTTGATTGTGGGAGGAATGATGTCGTTCTTGACGGCAAGCAGGGTAGCCATTGCCTCTACGGCACCGGCGGCACCCAGCAGGTGACCAGTCATCGACTTGGTAGACGAGATATTCAACTTATAGGCTGCGTCGCCAAAGACCTCCTTGATAGCCTTAGCCTCGGAGATATCGCCTACGTGGGTAGAGGTACCATGCACGTTGATGTAGTCGATATCCTCTGGTTTCATACCAGCATCCTCCAAGGCGTTCTGCATCACGAGTTTAGCACCCAGACCCTCTGGATGAGAGGCTGTGATATGGTGAGCATCAGCACTCATACCAGCACCAACCATCTCAGCGTAGATCTTGGCACCACGAGCCTTGGCATGCTCCAGTTCCTCAAGAATCAGACAGCCGGCGCCCTCGCCCATGATGAAACCATCACGGCTGGCACTGAACGGACGGCTTGCCTTCTCGGGCTCGTCGTTGCGGGTTGACAAAGCATGCATGGCATTGAAGCCGCCTACCCCCGTCTCGCAGATGGCAGCCTCGGCACCACCGCTGACAATGATGTTAGCCTTGCCCAGACGAATCAGGTTGAAGGCATCAGCAAGGGCGTTGGAAGAGGAAGCGCATGCGGATGATGTGATATAGTTGGGACCATGGAAGCCATACATGATGGAAATCTGACCTGCTGCGATGTCGGCGATCATCTTCGGGATGAAGAAGGGATTGAACTTAGGTCCATCCTCACGGTGAACACCATAATAGGTCACCTCCTCCTCGAAAGTCTTGATACCACCGATACCTACACCAAAGACAACACCAATGCGGTCCTTGTCCTCTTTCTCCAGATCCATGGCACTATCCTCTACTGCCTGCTTGGCGGCGATGAGTGCCAACTGGGTGTAGCGATCCATCTTACGGGCTTCCTTGCGGTCAATATAATCGTTCACGTTCAAACCCTTCACCTCGCAGGCAAACTGAGTCTTAAACTTAGATGCGTCGAAAAGGGTAATCGGAGCAGCGCCGCTCTTACCAGCCAACAAGTTCTCCCAAGTCTCCTCAGGATTATTGCCAAGCGGTGTAACGGCACCCAGTCCTGTTACTACTACTCTTTTTAGTTCCATAAGTAAAAAATAAGCATAATGGGTTGCTTTGTTATGTATCAAAGCAACCCATATATCGTCAAATTATTATTTTGCGTTCTCCTCGATGTATGCGATAGCATCACCAACAGAAGCAATCTTCTCAGCCTTGTCGTCAGGGATAGAAATACCGAACTCTTTCTCGAACTCCATGATAAGTTCTACGGTATCCAGTGAGTCAGCACCCAGGTCGTTAGTGAAACTTGCCTCTGGCTTTACTTCTGCTTCGTCAACACCAAGTTTGTCTACGATAATAGCCTTTACTTTGCTTTCAATTTCTGACATAATTCTTTTCTTTAAAATGTTAATAAAATGATTTCTAATTTGAATGTGTGCGACCACAAATGTGGCTTAGCGGGTGCAAAGTAACGAATTTTTATTGAGTTATGCAAATAAAATTGATAAAAAAACACTCCAAATTGCACAGACTACCCCCACTTGTGCAATATTTAGGATGAGGAAAAGGGGGTTTTGACACCTTTAGACGTCAAATCGCTCTCTTCTTAATGGATAATGATTGCGTAAATATTCGAATTTCGAGGGGTTAGCCTTCAGTGCCTCGCTATCTGTCAATGGGTTATACAGTTCCAACGGATCACCCGTATAATGGAAATCGGCTGGCAACGAGGGAGGGGCGACTTTCCCTGGATGGGCTAAACCGAAATAGCGACAGAGGGCATCGATCACCATATTATCCGCATTCGCCTTACCATCAGCAGAGTAGCCTGCAATATGGGGAGTCCCAATAAACACACGCTGGAGTAGGGGGATGCTTAGGTTCGGTTCCCCTTCCCATACGTCTAACACGGCATCCCGCACCCTTCCCTCTTGCAGGGCGGAGAGCAAAGCGACATTGTCGACCACACTGCCCCGGCTGGTGTTAACTATATAAGGTACGCGTGAGAGGCGATGGAGGAAAGCCTCGTCTGCCATGTGCCATGTGGCATATGTCCCTTCATGGGTCAGGGGAACGTGGAACGTGATGATATCTGCCTCCTGTGCTATCGTCTCTAACGAGACAAAATCAGTATGCCCCAATAACGGATCGCAAACCAGTACACGCATGCCCATCCGCTCAGCCATAGCCTTGACCCTGGAGCCTACATGACCACAGCCTACGATGCCTATTGTTGAGGCAGCCAGTGGCACCCCCCTATCACGTTGCAGCAGCAACAGGGAGGACTCCACATACTGTGCCACAGAGTCAGCATTACATCCGGGGCAACTGGTCCATGTGATGCCCGCACTGGCAAGATAATCGGCATCGATATGGTCGAAACCTATCGTCGCCGTTGCCACGAAACGCACCTTACTGCCTTCCAGCAACGCTTTGTCGCAGAGGGTACGAGTCCGCACAATCAGCGCATCCGCATCTCTCACGTCAGAGGCACTAATGGCAGCACCTCCCAAAGGCACCACCTCATCAGCCAAGAGCCGCAATTTCTCTTGGATATAGGGTATCTTGTCGTCTACTACTATCTTCATTTGGGCGCAAAGATACAAAATTTATTTAATTTATAGACTATGAACTATGAACTATGAACTATTTTTCGTACCTTTGCCCCCCATAAACAATACACGAGACAATGTCATTTACAAAAAAAGCGAATCAAATTTTCAATCAGGCGATACGTGACTATCACTTAAAAGACGATGTGGATACTCCTATTGCCAATCCTTATGATCGTGAGAGTATTGACTACAGCCTTTATCTGAAGTGTTGGATTGATACCATTCAGTGGCATTTGGAGGATATCATCCGAGACCCGCATATTGACCCGACGGACGCCCTTGCCCTGAAGCGTCGCATCGACCGTAGCAACCAGGACCGCACGGATCTGGTAGAGGAGATTGACTCTTATTTCCGCAAACTTTATCAGGAAGTGTCTCCATTGCCTGAGGCACGGTTGAACACGGAGAGCCCCGCTTGGGCAGTAGACCGTCTCTCGATTCTCGCCCTGAAGATCTGGCATATGCAAGAGCAGGTGGACCGTATAGACGCAGAACCAGCGCATATCCAGAGATGCCAGGCAAAACTGGATGTGCTGAAAGAGCAGCAGGTGGACCTAAGCACTGCCATCGACCAACTGCTAGAGGATATCGAGGCTGGACGTAAGTATATGAAGGTATATCGCCAGATGAAGATGTACAACGATCCTGCCACCAATCCGATACTTTATAAAAAGTAAGTCAAGGTGAAGAAAGACCATATCCTCATCATCCGTTTCTCTGCCTTGGGCGATGTTGCCATGGCAGTTCCTGTAGTTTATTCTCTCGCTCACCAATATCCTGACGTGAGGGTAACGGTGCTGAGCCGTAACTATGCCCGTCCTTTCTTTGAGGACCTTGCCCCTAATGTGGGGTTCATGGAGGCAGACCTCAAGCGTGAATACCATGGTATCAAGGGACTAAATACCCTTTATCGGCGACTTGCCGCCAAACAGTTTACCCATGTGGCAGACCTCCATAACGTGCTGCGCTCTGAGTTCCTGCGGATGCGTTTTAACTTAGGCTCTTACAAGGTGGCACATATCGACAAGCATCGCAAGGGGCGCAGACGACTGACTGCTGCTGTCAACAAGCAGTTGATACAACAGCCGACCCCCTTCCAGAACTATTCAGAGGTCTTTGCCCGATTAGGTTTCCCCATCGACCTCGACTTCCATTCTATCTTCCCAGAAGGGGGTGGCGACCTGAGTCTATTGCCTTCTGAGGCTCTGAGCCTGTGGCAATTAGACAATGGTCTCAATATCGGCATCGCTCCTTTCGCAGCCCATGAGGGAAAGGTCTACCCTCTTCATCTCATGCAAAAAGTGATAAAGCAGTTAATTGCCAAATATCCAGATGCTAAGATTTTCCTTTTTGGCAAAGGGATGAAAGAAGATGAGCAGTTTCCTCAATGGTGTAGTCAGTACAAGCAGTGCATCCATGTGGCAAAGTATCTGGACTCCATCAAACAAGAACTGATCCTGATGAGTCATCTCCAGGTGATGCTCTCGATGGACTCCGCCAATATGCATCTTGCCTCTCTTGTCGCCACACCAGTAGTGAGTGTATGGGGTGCCACCCATCCCTATGCTGGCTTTATGGGGTGGAATCAAGGTTCCGAGAATGCTATTCAGATTCCCCTTGACTGTCGCCCTTGCAGCATCTACGGACAGAAGGCTTGCCGCCGTGGCGACTATGCCTGTATGAACCGCATATCTCCAGAGACTATTGTGGAGCATATCTCGCAGGTTCTTTCTTAAATAGATAACTATGATGATGAATTATTTCCAATATTTATATAGAAGATGTCATTAAAATGTGGTATTGTGGGACTGCCTAATGTAGGTAAGTCTACTTTGTTTAATTGCTTGTCGAGTGCAAAGGCACAGGCAGCCAATTTCCCTTTCTGTACAATAGAACCGAATGTGGGTGTGATTACCGTTCCTGACGAGCGTCTCACCAAACTCGCCGAGATAGTACACCCAGGACGTATCGTTCCCGCCACTTGTGAGATTGTGGATATCGCAGGACTCGTGAAGGGTGCCTCGAAAGGTGAGGGACTGGGTAACAAGTTCTTAGGGAATATCCGTGAGACGGATGCCATCATCCATGTGCTGCGCTGTTTCGAGGATGACAATATCACCCATGTGGACGGCACCATAGACCCTATCCGTGACAAGGAGATTATCGACACAGAACTGCAACTGAAAGACTTGGAGACCATCGAGAGTCGGCTTGCGAAAACGGAGAAAGCCGCAGCGGCAGGCAACAAAGAGGCTAAGTTGGAGGTGACGGTGCTGAAAGCCTATAAAGAGGTGCTCGACCAAGGCAAGAACGCCCGTATCGTGGAGTTCGAGAGTAAGGATGAGCAGGACTGCGCCCGCAACCTGTTCCTGTTGACGGCAAAGCCTGTGCTTTATGTCTGCAACGTCAGTGAGGCGGATGCCAAGGAGGGCAATGACCTCACCAAGCGTGTAGAGGCTCTCGCCAAGGAGGAAGGTGCCGAGGCAATGATCATTGCGGCGAAGACGGAAGAGGACATTGCTGAATTGGAGAGTTATGAGGACAAGCAAATGTTCTTGGAGGAACTGGGCTTGGAGGAGAGTGGTGTCAACCGCCTCATCAAGAAGGCTTACTCGCTGCTCAATTTGGAGACCTTCATCACTGCCGGTGAGATGGAGGTGAAGGCATGGACCTACCACAAGGGATGGAAGGCACCACAGTGCGCAGGTGTCATCCATACCGACTTTGAGAAGGGCTTCATCCGTGCTGAGGTCATCAAGTATGATGACTATATCCAATACGGCTCAGAGGCTGCTGTCCGTGAGGCAGGCAAGATGGGCATTGAGGGTAAAGAGTATGTCGTACAGGATGGCGACATCATGCACTTCAGGTTTAATG
Organism: Prevotella sp.; assembly: GCA_017470055.1. GTDB lineage: Bacteria > Bacteroidota > Bacteroidia > Bacteroidales > Bacteroidaceae > Prevotella. The sequence goes on from JAFUFD010000008.1 coordinate 17,703, forward strand.
TCTAATCGTGATAGATATCTCGAAATAACGGAATAACGAAATGACTCACCTACTCTACATTCTTTGGAATCCCAATCTGGAGTTCTTCCATTTTGGTCCTTTCTCTGTCCGATGGTACGGATTGTGCTGGCTGTTAGGCTTTGCTGTGGCATACCTGTTAGTGCGACGCCTCTATCAGGAACAGAGCATCAAGGAGGAACTCTTTGAGCCTTTGTTTTTGTATTGCTTCCTTGGCATTCTGATAGGAGCGCGTTTAGGACATTGTATCTTCTATGAGCCAGACTATTTCCTCACCTCAAGTAAAGGCATCATAGAGATGTTCCTGCCCATCCGTTTCTTAGCAGAGGGCGGCTGGAAGTTCATTGGCTATGAGGGACTTGCCAGCCATGGAGGGACTTTGGGACTGATGATTGCCCTATGGCTCTACGTGAGAAAGACGAAACTCCGTCTCTGGACGGTTCTCGACAATATCGCTATCGCCACGGGCTCTATGGCCTGTTTTATCCGATTAGGCAACCTCATGAACTCAGAGATTATCGGAAAAGTGACCGACGTGCCCTGGGCTTTTATCTTCGAACGGGTTGACACCTTCCCACGCCATCCCGGACAACTCTATGAGGCAATAGCCTATGCCATTCTATTCGTCTTGATGTGGTATCTCCATAAACGGATGCCCCAGAAGATTGGCACTGGCTGGTATTTCGGTTTCTGCCTGACCTATATCTTCACCTTCCGCTTCTTCATCGAATATACGAAAGAGATACAGGAAGCCTTTGAGGCATCACTGCCTCTGGACATGGGACAGATTCTATCTATTCCGTTTATTATCCTCGGACTCGTCTGTATGTTCCGGAAGAAAAGAGAAGTGCTATAACTGACCTGCCTCAACCATCAGGACAACACGTTCTGTGAGGCGGTCAATACCTTCTGGGTCGTACTCCTTCTTCAGACTGGCTCCAAAAGCCCATGCAAAAGCCTGGTAGAAACCAGCACGCACAGGTCCCAGGAACGCCTGTATCAGTTCGTATCCAGAAGAATTACTCTCACGATAGATGAGTTTGATCAGCAACTTACCTTGCGAATAGGTAAGTTTTTTCATGCGCGGCTTATACGCTTTCATGACACTCTTCTCTACCAGTTTCATGTGAGCATCCTTCGCCTTCTTGTCTGGCAGCGTCTCCAGATACTCTGCCGTCTCCATCATGATCTTACGCGCCTCCTTGGCTATCGGCAATACCGTCTTGACATTCTTCACCAGCCGGGTGTATGCCTGTTGCTGCTTCTTACTGCTGAAAGTGATGGGAGGGTATACGTAGACATTATTCATCTCCATATACTGGATGCTGTCGCCATTCTCCAGCACCTTGCCCACCTTCACCATCGGCACAAAGGTGGGACTATCCATATCCACCTCCTGCCGCTTCGGGTTCTGGGCACATGTCTCCAGAGCCATCAGCATGACACCTGTCAGCATCAGTATTCTCATAGCGCAGACAAAGGTAATGCAATTCGGGAGAACTGCAAAGAAATTTAGTTTTTTTAATGGATATACCAAACGTATGGTAGTAGGAATAACCGAAATGCGGTATTGCGTGCCTCCCCAAATCCGCCTACCTTTGCACCGACAAACAAAAAAAGACAAGAGATGGTGAATTTTATCTTGGCAGACAATCAGGAATTGACTGCTTTCGCCCTGAAGACCCTCATTCGTGAGCATGAGAGTGCCTCACTGCATTATGCCAGTGACAAAGAAGAACTGCTCAGTCAGTTACAGGCAGAGACGAGAAGTATCGTCATCCTCGACTACACCTTATTTAATATACAGGATGAGGACCAGTTGCTGATTATCATTGAGCGATTCCCTAAAGCCCAATGGATCATGGTGAGCGACGACCTCACAGTTCAAGTCATGCGGAAACTGGTCTATACGGCACGTAACGTGAGTATCGTGTTCAAGGATTCTCCCTTTAAACTGTTCCGCCATGCCATCGACTATGCCATCCGTGGAGAGCGTTATCTCTGCCAACGTGCCGCAGAAGTACTGATCTGTCAACAGGCTGACGATGAGCAACGCCCTAAAGTGCTGACCCAGACAGAGATTGAGATACTACGTGGGGTGGCACAAGGAAAGACGACAAAAGAGATTGCCTACGAGCGCTTCTCCAGTGTCCATACCGTGAACACTCATAAAAAGAATATTTTCCGAAAACTACATGTGAATACCGCCCATGAGGCTGTGAAATACGCTTTCCGGGCAGGACTGGTAGACCCGTCGGAGTTCTATATTTAGTTCATAGTTAAGAGTTCATAGTTAAGTGATGAAGAAACAGACAATAGCAATCAATACTCCTTATGTGCGAGAGGATGCCTATGGCTCCCTCGCTGTTCCTATCTACCATAACGTTGCCTTCGAGTTCAAGGATGCACAACAGATGGCAGACGCCTTCTGTAACCGTATCAAGGCGCCTGACTATGCCCGTGTGGAGAATCCCACCGTGACCAATCTGGAACAGCGGGTACGCCAGTTGACAGGTGCTGCCCATGTGACTGCCTTTAACTCTGGCATGGCGGCCATCAGTAACGTGCTCCTTGCCGTGTCCTCCCATGGCAAGAACATCGTGACTTCCCGTCATCTTTTTGGGAACACCCTCGCCCTCGTCACCAACACCATGCTACGCTTTGGCGTGAAGCCCCGTCTCCGTGATCTGACTGACCTACAAGCGGTGGAGGACGCTATTGACGAGCAGACCTGCTGCGTGTTCCTTGAGACCGTAACGAACCCGCAGTTGGAGGTTGCTGACCTTCATGCTATTGCTGAGATAGCCCATAGAAAGGGCGTTCCCCTGATAGCCGACTCCACGGTTATTCCCTTTACGGAGACTCCGCTGAGGACTTTTGGTGTCGACGTGGAAGTAGTATCAAGCACTAAGTATCTCTCAGGAGGCGGCACGTCATTAGGAGGTCTTGTCATCGACTATGGCACTTTCCCCCAGATCAACCAGCGCATCAAGTATGAGTTGCTGTTTAACTTAGGCGCCTATATGTCGCCACAGACAGCCTATCTGCAGACCTTGGGATTAGAGACGCTTGATGTGCGTTACCAACGGCAGGCTTCCAATGCCCTTGAATTAGCAAAGGTATTGAGGGAGTCTGGGCTGGTGAAGGCGGTCAATTATATCGGACTGGAGGATAATCCTTTCTATGCACTTGCTCAACAACAGTTTGGTAAGACAGCAGGAGCCATGTTGACCATCGACTTGAGAAGCAAGGAGGAGTGCTTCCATTTCCTCAACCGCCTGAAACTCATCCATCGTGCCACCAATCTCTTCGACAACCGCACCCTTGCCATCCATCCCGCCTCTACCATCTTCGGGCTATTTCCCCCACAGCAGTTGGAGAAGATGGACGTACGCCAGACAACCATTCGCCTGTCGATAGGTTTGGAGGCTGTTGAGGACCTTGTGGCAGACATCCAGCAAGCATTAGAAGATGACTTATAATTTCAACAAGATAGTAGACCGCAGGAAAAGTGGCGACCTCAAACATGGGGTGCTATTAGAGCGTTATGGACGCAGCGACCTGTTACCCTTATGGGTGGCGGATATGGACTTTGAGACTCCACCCTTCATCACAGAGGCGCTCCGCCAACGTCTCGACCACTCGCTGTTTGGCTATACGGTGACCCCTGACGAGTTATGGACTACTATTATCCAATGGACATACGACCACCATCAGTGGAAGGTGAAACGGGAGTGGCTGACCTATATCCCTGGTATCGTGAAGGGAATCGGACTCGCCGTGAACCTGTTCTCCCAAGAGAATGATAAAGTCATCATCCAGCCTCCTGTCTACCATCCTTTCCGACTCACCCCACAGGGTAATGGGCGCAAGGTAGTCTACAATCCGTTGAAACGGTTGTCTGACGGCAGTTACGACATGGACCTTGAGCAGTTGGAGCAGGTGACGGACGAGCATTGCAAGATTCTGATACTGAGTAATCCCCACAATCCTGCAGGCATCTGCTGGAGAGAGGAGACACTTCGACAGTTGGCGCATTTCTGCTATCAACATCATATCCTCGTCTTGTCGGACGAGATACATTGTGACATGGCACTCTTCGGCAACCGCCACGTGCCTTTTGCGACAGTCAGTGAGGAGGCGGCACAATGCAGTATCACCTTTGGTGCCCCTTCCAAGACCTTTAACATAGCAGGCATCGTCAGCAGTTATGCCATTGTTCCTAATCCGACCTTGCGCCGCCGTTTCTATACATGGCTGACGGCAAATGAGTTGAACGACCCTCCTCTGTTCTCGCCAATCGCCACCATTGCCGCTTATCAGCAAGGTGAGGCATGGCGCAAACAGATGCTGGCGTATGTTGAGGAGAATATCCGCTTTGTGGAAGACTACTGTCAGCAACATCTTCCTGAAGTCACCCCCTTGCGTCCGCAAGCCTCTTTCCTCGTATGGCTCGACTGTAGGGCGATGGGGCTTTCGCATGATGAACTCATCGACTTGTTTGTCAACAAGGCACATCTCGCCCTTAACGATGGAGAGATGTTCGGACCTGGCGGTGAAGGCTTTATGCGCATGAATGTCGGGGCTCCTCGCAGCATCCTCTTGCAGGCCCTTCAGCAGTTGGCACAGGCGTGGAATACCGAACATTAGGTATATGAAATGCCACAAGAGTGCGATTGTACGGCATTCTAAAACCCACTACCTTTGCAAACGGATATTTACACAAAAACATTTGTAATATGGCAAACATCGCCCATAACTTAATTGACTTGCTTGGCAATACCCCGTTGCTGGAGTTGAGTCACACAGAGAAAAAGGAACGGCTGAAAGCCCGTGTCATCGTGAAACTGGAGTTGTTTAACCCCGCACGAAGTGTGAAGGATCGTGTTGGTTTCGCCATGCTGGATGATGCAGAGCGTCGTGGCATAATCAATAAAAACACAACGATTATCGAGCCGACGAGTGGTAATACTGGTATCGGACTCGCTTTGATCAGTGCGATACGGGGCTATCGACTGATACTCACCATGCCAGAGGCGATGTCACTGGAACGCCGTAAACTGCTGAAGGCACTGGGAGCGGAGTTGGTACTGACCCCTGCCTATGAGGGCATGGCTGGTGCCATCCGTAAGGCACAGGAGTTAGCCCAGGAGATTGGCAATGCCTTTATTCCCCAGCAGTTTGAGAATAAGGCGAATGCGGAAATCCATCGCAAGACGACCGCAGAGGAGATTTGGCGTGACACCGACGGGAAGGTGGATATCCTCGTAGCAGGCATCGGCACGGGTGGTACCATTACTGGTGTGGGTGAAGTACTCAAAAAATACAACCCTCACATTCAAATCATTGCCGTGGAGCCAGATAGTTCACCTGTGTTAAGTGGTGGCAAGCCTGGTCCCCACAAACTGCAAGGTATTGGTGCCGGTTTCGTACCCAAAGTGTTGAATACGGCTGTCTATGATGAGATTATCCGTATCAAGGACGAAGAGGCATACGAGCGTGGACGACAACTTGCCCGTACGGATGGTGTACTGACTGGTGTGTCCTCTGCCGCTGCCGTCGCTGCCGCTATTCGTGTGGCGAAACGTCCAGAGAATGAGAAAAAGAACATTGTGGTGATTCTACCTGATACTGGTGAGCGGTATCTGAGTACACCTATTTATAATTTTGAATAACTATGAGTGATACAAAGAAACTAAGTCTGATCGCCTTCAGCGGTGATTTCGACAAGTTGACAGCAGTCTTTACCCTTGCCACGGGTGCCGCTGCCGTAGGATATGAGGTCAATATCTTCTTTACCTTCTGGGGACTGGATGCCATTAAGAAGAAGCAAGGACGCGCGTTCTTGGGCTCTAACTGGCTGACGAAGATATTCGGTTTTATGATGGGAGGTCTGAAGACGACACCCACCAGCCGTTTCAATTTCTGCGGAGCAGGTCCTAAGATTTTCCGCTACCTCATGCGTAAGAATAACGTGGCGACCTTAGAGGAACTGGTTGACGCGGCAAAGGTATTGGGTGTCAACCTGTATGCCTGTGAGATGGCTATGCACGTGTTGGGACTGAAGAAAGAGGACTTTATCCCTGAGGTCAAGGACGTATTAGGTGTGGCAACCTTCCTGCAACTCTCAGAGGGTGGGCGGACCATGTTTATTTAAGACAACTAAAAAACGAAAAGATATGGCTACAAAGACATTAGACATCACGAAGGAGCATTGCCCGATGACCTTCGTCAAGACAAAGATAGAACTGTCTAAGTTGCAGGCGGGCGATATTCTGGAGGTACTGCTCTCTGAGGGCGAGCCTTTGGACAATGTGCCACGCAATGCAGCAGATCAGGGATATGAGGTTCTCTCCGTGGAGCATGTCGAGGGAACAACACATAAGGTAATTATCAAAAAGTAATAAAAAGACTAAACTATGGCAGATTCAAATCTTCAGCGCAGTGTGACCACTGCCACCGCCAGAAAACTGGCGACCACTACCAAGACAGCCCCACAGATGGGCAGTATTACCCCGAGACTTCTCCTGAAACTCCTTCCATGGGTTCAGGTAAGCGGTGGTACTTTCCGTGTTAACCGTACCAAAGTAGAACTCAAGAAGACGGAGCGTCTGAACATCGAATATCTGAATGGGGTTCCCTCGTTCACCGCAAAGAGCCTGAAACAGATTCCCTTGTTCTCTGCCTTCGATGATGAGATTGTCACACGCTTGGCAAGTTCTTTCGAGACCGTAGAGGTGTCCTTAGGTAATCTCTTCATCAAAGAGGGCAAGGACAAGCAGAAATTCTTCATCGTAGCAAGCGGACAGGCTGAGGTCATCAACAAAGGTCCCCACGGTGAGGAACTGCGTATCGCCTTGCTGGATGATGGTGAGTTCTTCGGTGAGGCCGATCTCCTGAACGATGCCACTTCCACCGTCAGTGTGCGTGCCGTCACTCCTTCCGTATTCCTCTCCCTAAGACTCTCTGAGTTGGAGAAGTTCATCAAGGAGGTTCCCGATTTCCGCCAGAAGTTCCAGAAGGCTGTCGACAAGCAGTTGCGCCTGAAGGCTACCGTCAATGACCATGGTGAGAAGCATATCGACCTGGTCAGCGGTCATGAGGAGGATAACATCATCCCTGAGACCTATATCGACTACGAGGAGAATCCGACTGAGTACAGCCTTAACACCTTGCAGACCGTGGTACGTGTCCACACTCGTGTCAGTGATCTCTATAATAATCCTTATAACCAGTTGGAAGAGCAACTGCGCCTCTCTATAGAGAGTATCAAGGAGCGTCAAGAATGGGAACTCATCAACAATGCCCAGTTCGGACTCCTTGCCAGTGTCAGTCCAGCCCATCGCATCACCACCCGCTACGGAACGCCGACCCCCGATGACCTTGACGAACTGCTGTCGCTGGTATGGAAGGAGCCCGCTTTCTTCATCGCCCACCCACGTGCTATTGCTGCCTTTGAGCGTGAGTGCACATGGCGTGGCGTACCACCTGTGACCACCGACCTCTTTGGTACTAAGGTCATCTTATGGCGTGGGGTACCCCTGATTCCGTCTGACAAGGTAGAGGTAGAGGGACAGTTCCTGACTGGTCGTGGCGTAGGAACAACGAAGATTATCCTTGTTCGTACTGGTGAGAAGAACCAGGGTGTGGTAGGCCTGCACCAGAGCGGTATTCCAGGAGAGATTGCTCCATCACTCAGTGCCCGCCTGATGGGACTCGACAAGTTTGGTGTCGCCTCCTATCTGCTGACCAAGTATTTCAGCCTTGCCGCCCTGACTGATGACGCTATTGCCGTCCTTGAGAATGTGGAGGTAGGCTACTACCACGACTATCAGCATCGTAACAAAGTAGAGAAATAAAGAATGATAGAGACATTCAATAACCCTTATTCCGAACAAGACACACTGGTGTTGGAGGCATTGCGCCGTGTGGCTCAGGAATACTGCCCAGACGAGGTGCGGGCTGAACGCCAGGCAATACTGCCTGACGAGCAGTTGAACCTCGATGCGCTGGAACTGCCGTTCGGCATGAAGCGTCCTGCTAAGGAGAATGCGGCGACACCGCATTCTACCCAGGAGGCATTGCCTGTCGACAATGGCTTCGGCATCGGTATCCCTGAGACCCAGAAACTACGCCAGTTGCACTATGAGGAAGCCGACACACTGGACTCCGACCAGATCAAGAAGGACTTCCCCGTCTTGCAGCAGAAGGTGAACGGGCATGATCTTGTATGGCTGGATAACGGTGCTACGACACAGAAGCCCAATGCGGTGATTGACAAGATATCGGATTATTACCGCAACTATAACTCGAACATTCACCGTGGTGCCCATACCTTGGCGGCACGTGCGACGGATGCTTACGAGGATGCACGCCAGAAGATAGCCAACTTCATCAATGCGCCGTCTTCCGACAATATCGTCTTCGTGCGTGGTACCACTGAGGGCATCAACCTCGTGGCACAAACCTTCGGCAGACAGTACCTTGGGGCTGGGGACAATGTCATTGTCTCGGAACTGGACCACCACGCCAATATCGTGCCGTGGCAGCGTATCGCCCAAGAGCGTGGCGCTGACTTGTTAGCCATTCCTACCGACCAGAACGGAGACCTCATCCTCTCGGAACTGGAGCGTCTCATCACCCCTCGTACACGAGTGGTCTCTGTTGGACATGTCAACAACACGTTCGGAACGATCAATGACGTGCAGCGCATCATTGATATCGCTCACTCCCACCATGTGCCTGTCCTCATTGACGGTGCACAGTCGATTGCCCATACACCTGTCGACGTGCAGGCACTGGGAGCCGATTTCTTCGTTTTCTCTGGTCATAAGATCTATGGACCCAACGGTATTGGTGCGGTATATATCAGTAAGGAGTGGATTGACAAACTACAACCCTGGCAGGGTGGTGGCAATATGATCAAGGATGTGACGATAGAGCATACTGAGTACAATCAGGCACCAGCACGTTATGAGGCTGGTACGCCTAATGTGGCTGATGCCATCGGACTGGGTGCTGCCCTCGACTACGTGAGCCGTATTGGAATCCGCAATATCGAGCACCACGAGCACCAACTCACAGAGTATGCCCGTGAGCAACTGGCACAGGTGCCTGGGTTACACCTTATCGGCAATCCCAAGCATCGTGTCTCTGTTGTCAGTTTCTACCTTGACAATATTCCTGTACCTGAGGTGGGGACACTACTCGACAAGGAGGGCATCGCTGTCCGTGCAGGTCACCATTGTGCCCAACCCGCCCTTCGTGCCTTGGGACATGAGATGTCTGTCCGTCCCACCTTCGCACTCTATAATACACGTGAGGATGTCGACAAACTCGTTATCGCCTTGCGGAAAATCGTAAACAGCAAGTAAATATAAAAAGAATAAAAATGGCAAAGATTATAGTAAATGGTGAGGCACAGGAAGTGCAACTTCCACTCACCTTGACAGAGTTAATCAAACAGAATGACGTACAGCAGCCAGAAATGGTTAGCGTACAGGTAAATGAGGACTTCACTGACCGCTCAGAATGGGACGGTATCCAGATCAAGGAAGGCGACACCGTTGATTTCCTGTACTTCATGGGAGGAGGATCACGATGATTGACTTCACAGAAGAGCAGATACAACGCTATTCACGCCATATCCTCTTGCAGGATGTAGGCGTGGAGGGACAGGAGAAGATTTTCAACGCAAAGGTGCTGGTCGTTGGTGCTGGTGGCTTGGGAGCCCCTGTCTCCCTCTATCTTGCGGCAGCGGGTATCGGACGGATCGGTATTATAGATGCCGATGTGGTCGACCTCTCTAACCTACAGCGGCAGGTTATCCACTTCACCAAGGATGTGGGCGTGCCTAAGGTTGAGAGTGCCAAAGAGAAAATCCTTGCCATCAATCCTGATGTGAAGGTGGATACTTTCCATGAGTTCCTTTGGTCGGGTAATGCCCTGGATATCATCAAGGAATATGACTTCATCGTCGATGGCACAGACAACTTCCCTGTGAAGTTTCTCATTAACGATGCCTGTGTGATGGCTGGCAAGCCTTTCTCACATGGAGGCATCCTGCGCTTCAACGGACAGACGTTTACGCACCTGCCTGGTACCGCCTGCTATCGCTGTTTCTTCAAGGAGCCGCCACCCCCAGGAGCCGTACCCACCTGCTCACAGGCTGGTGTCTTAGGAGCCATCGCTGGTATGTTAGGCACTATCCAGGCTGCTGAGACCTTAAAGTATTTCACGGGTGTTGGTGAGTTATTGACCAACCGCCTGTTGACCTTCGATGCCAAGACAATGCAGTTCCGTACCATCCCTGTTAAACAACGTCCTTCGTGTGCCATCTGTGGAGAGCATCCTACCATCACGGAGTTGATAGACTATGAACAGGCCGCTTGTGACCTCAAAACTGCCCATTAGCCCATGAGAATCAATGAAAATGTCATCAAAGAACTGATAGCACAGGCTCAGAAGGATGCCCCTAATGAGACCTGTGGCTATCTCTTAGGTGTTGACGATGTCGTCACGGAGAACTACTGGATGGAGAATATTGACCATTCGCCGGAGCATTTTGCCTTCGCTCCTAAGGACCAGTTTGCCGCACTGAAGTACGCACGCTCGAAAGGGCAGAGGATTCTTGCCAACTGGCACAGCCATCCCGCTTCTCCCTCACGTCCCTCACAAGAGGATCTACGCCTTGCCAACGACCCTACCATCCGCTATGCCATCCTCTCCCTGCATGAAGGCATCCACCTCAACTCCTTTAAGATTCTTAACGGGGAGGTGATTGATAAGGAGCAGCATCTGTGATGTCCTGAATCACCAAACCTGCAAGCATAAAGCCAAAGATAGCGGTGATATGGGCAAGGGTACCATTGATTTGCGCCTTGGAGGAGCACCACTCATGGTTCAGCAAGGCAGGATCACCAGGACCATTCTTTGCCTTGGGGCACATACACTGCTCCGTGCCACAAGTGGCGTTATGACCTCTGTTCTGTAAGAGTTCATCAGAGAAGACACATTGGAATTTCCGCTTTGGGAAGCGTTTCTGCTTCTTAAAGCGGTTTCTTAATGCGCGAGCCAGTGGGTCACCCTTTACCTTCCAGAACTCCGCCACCTGAATCCTCGTCGGGTCGAGTTTCAGGGCGGCACCCATCGACGAGAAGAACCTTGCCTTCGTCTGACAGGCGAGTTCTATCAGCAATGCCTTGTCTTTCAGTGAGTCGATGGCATCGATGATGTAGTCGTATGTCTCAAGGTGGAAATCAGGAACCGTCTCTTCCGTGAATATCTTCTGCAAGGCCGTGATCTCCGCACTGGGATTGATGGTCAGCAGACGCTCTCTGAGAGCCTGCACTTTCACCTGCCCCACCGTTTTTGTTGTCGCCATCAGTTGGCGGTTGATATTGGTGATGCACACACGATCGGAGTCGACAATCGCCAATTGCCGTATACCACTACGAACCAGACTCTCAGCACACCAAGAGCCAACACCGCCCACACCAAAGATAATCACCCGCTGTTGGGCAATTCGGTCTACCGTCTCATTGCCTAACAATAGTTCTGTACGTCTGAATATCGCTTGTTCTATCGCCATCCTCACTTCTCCGCAATGACCTCTATCTCTACCATGGCGCCTTTGGGCAGTGTCTTAACGGCAACGGCGGAACGGGCGGGATAAGGCTGCGTGAAGAACTCCGCATAAACATCGTTCATCGCTGCGAAGTCCGCCATATCTGCAAGAAATACCGTTGTCTTGACAACGTGGCTCATGTCAGTGCCTACCTCCTCCAGTATTTCCTTGACATTATTGAGCGACTGGCGGGTCTGCTCTTGGATACCTCCCTCCACGAAACTCCCCGTGTTCGGGTCAATGGGAATCTGTCCTGAGGTGTAGATGAGATTCCCTACTTGGATAGCCTGGCTATACGGTCCGATAGCGGCAGGTGCTTTTTTGGTGTTGATTGCTTTCATATCTCACTAATTTTCGGCAAAGATACGAAATTCTTCTGAAGAATCCATCATTCCTCCCAATCATTTCATGGGTCATACCAAACTTATGTTATGAAAAATGCCATTCAAAGGGTATTGTGGGAATGTGAATTTCGCCGTACCTTTGCATCGTCGAACAGTTACAATGTTTTTTAATTAAAATTGAATAAAGTTATGAAGACAATAAGTATGAATCGAATGCAGATGCAGATGTGTTGCTGTTGTTGTAGCAGCAAGCAGATGATGCGTAATGATAAGGAGAAGAGAGACCAACACATTATTAATAATATATATATAGAACGACAACATTATGAAAAGATCAGTTTTTACGATAGCATTGCTTATAGCGCTGCAAGTTAGTCAGATAGCCGTAGCGCAGAACGAGAAGGTGACCCTTCACGTACAGAATTCTGTACGCCCGTTGGTTGAGAAGTGGGTTGCCGAGTATAGCAAGACCAACGACAACGTGACTTTCCAGATTGTAGCAGGGAAAGCGCAAGACAACCAAAACAGTATTTCTTTCGTGACAGAGCAGGCAAATGACGCTGTCTTTTTCGCTCGCTATGCCGTCCTACCAGTAGTCAACAAGTCATCAGAGGCAGAGCAGTTATTGGGCAGCAAGCGTCTGAACGCCAAGAAACTGAAGAGTCTTTTCTTCGTAAAGGATGAGTTTGAGGACGACACGAAAGAGAGCAAGGCAGAGAAATCGCTTCATATCTACACAGGCAACAGCCAGCAGTCGGCATCCCGCGCGTATGCTGCCTCGTTCAAGCAGGAGACCAGTAATTATAAAGGTAAAAAGATCTCGGGTGATGACAGTTTTTTGAATGTGGCGTTGAGCCGTGACCCATTAGGTGTCGCCATCAACTCCCTCTCCAACATTTTCGACTTGCAGAGTCGCCAGTTGCGCAATAACCTTGCCTTAGTTCCCCTGGACATTGACAAGCACGGAGAACAGGTGCTGGACGAGGCTCGTCTGGACGACATCATCCTCTTGCTGGAGCAGCAGCAGTTTGCGGAGATTCCTGTCGGCAAGTTAGGACTGCAATACAATTGCCAAAATAGCCAGTTAAACGCATTCGTCCGCTGGATATTGACCGACGGCAATAAATATATTCATGAGTACGGGTTGTTACAACTTCCCCAAAAAGAGTTGGCATCCCAGTTACATCGTACAGAGCAGAAGGAATTGGCTCAAAAATAGATTCTATAGTTCACTTAAGTATTAATTAATCAGGTTAGTTTGTTTTATTAATGAATGGTTGCTTGTGGAGCATTCGCTCCACGGGCAATCCTAAGGGAGACATGTGTTATGAAAAAGAAGTCAATAGTTGTTTTGTTATTGTGTCTGGTGTCAGCGCTGAATGCGCTGGCTCAGACCACCATCACGGGTCGTATCGTAGATGCCCGTACAGGTGATGCATTGATTGGTGCTTCCGTAGTGCCCAAGTCAAGCAAGGAGTTAGGTGCTATCACAGACATAGACGGAAACTTCAGATTGGTGACCAATGTGGAGTTGCCCCTCACCCTCAGCGCACAGTATGTAGGTTATCGCCCACAGGAGGTGGATGTGTATGATGCCTCAGAGCCTGTGGATATCCAGTTGATTGACAACTCCAACCGTCTGAATGAGGTGGTAGTCATTGGTTATGGTGAGCAGAAGCGTCTCGAACTGACCAGTGCCATCTCCAGTGTAGGCAATGAGGTGCTGCGCCAGCAGAATAATTCTGTAGAGAGTGCGTTGCAAGGTGCCGTCGCTGGTCTTAATGTGACACAGACATCAGGTCAGCCGGGTGCGGCAAGTATCATCCGTATCCGTGGTGGTAACTCCATCACAGGTGGTAACGAGCCCCTTTATGTGATTGACGGTTTTATAGTCTATAACGATCCCGCCTCAACACGTACTGGTGCCAAGACGAGTGATGCCACGCTGGACCCGCTGTCCTTCTTGAATCCTGCCGACATTGAGAGCATTGAGGTGCTGAAGGATGTAAGCGCTACCGCCATCTATGGTACTCGTGGTGCCAACGGTGTGATTATCATCACCACCAAGAAAGGCTCCCATGGTCGTAATAATATCAATTATAACGCCTCTTTCGGATGGAGTACCATCGGTAAGAAACTGGATTTCCTCAATGCCCAACAGTGGGTGGACATCTGGCATGAACTCTACCAGAACGGTGAACTGGGCTATGATCTTGACAATCCCACCCAGAGTTACGACTGGCAGGACGCAGCCCTGCGTACAGGTTTCTCGCAGGAGCACCAGATCTCATTCGTCGGTGGCGACGAGATCTCACGCTATAGCATCAGCGGTAGTTATAAGGGACAAGAAGGTATTGTGAAGGGTACAGAACTGACCCGTTATGCCGGGCGTATCAACTACGAGCGTAACATTTTCAAGAACCTGCTGGTGGGTGTTAATGCCAATGCCGCTTACAACAAGGTATTGGGTGTCGCTGACAACAGCGGTAACATGTTCCAGCCCAGTCCTTGGTTTGCCGCTATCTCACACACACCATACACCTCTATTTATAATGCTGACGGCTCGTATAACTACGATGCTACCCCTACCAGCGTGGATATCTACAATGGCAAGGTAGGCAACCCTATCAGCGATCTGGAGAATACGAAGGCAGAGACGGAGAATACTCGTGTGATTGGTACTGGTTTCGCTGAGTGGACTATCATCCCACAGTTGAAGTTGAAGGCGAGCCTGGGTGCTGATATCTCGAACACCCGCCAGAGTTACTATGCTCCCTCTTATACCACTGGTGGTATTGCCAATAGCGGTTATGCCTCTGTTGGTCAGACAAAGACCACAACATGGCAGACGGAGTATACGGCTACTTATAGCAATATTTTCAAGCGTGTTCACTCATTGACGGCACTGTTGGGCTATACTGCACAGCATACCGACCGTAGCAGTGTCGCCACAACGGCTTACGGTTTCAGCAACGATGCCACAGGTTATGACAATTTAAGTGCTGCCGCCACTACCCTGCCCTCTGTCAGTGGTCACTACATCTCTACCCTCCAGTCATGGATCGGTCGTGTAAACTACAGTTATGACTCTCGTTATAATGCCTCTCTGACACTGCGTGCCGATGGCTCAAGCCGTTTTGCCAAAGACCACCGTTGGGGATGGTTCCCCTCACTGGGTCTTTCGTGGAACATTGACCGTGAGAAATGGCTCCACTTAGGCAAGAACGTGGACTTCATCCAACTGCGTGCCTCTATCGGTACTGTAGGTAACCAGGAGATCGGTGACTACCAGTTTGCCGCCAATGTGGTCCCCCGCACGGTGATCATCAATAACCAGCAGGCTACGAGTTATATCATTGAGAACAAGTCAAACGAGGATTTGAAGTGGGAGACCACTACCTCTTATAATATCGGTCTGAGCACAGGTTTCTTCCAGAACCGCCTGACAGTAACTCTCGACGCATATTATAAGAAGACGAGTGACCTGTTGCTGGATGTTCCTGTAGAGCAGGTGACCGGTTTCTCCACCGTACTGCGCAACGTCGGCTCAGTCACGAATAAGGGTGTAGAGTTGGAAGTAGGCGGTGTGCTGATTGACAACAAGAACTGGAAGTGGAATGTGAATGCGAATATCGCTCATAATAAGAACGAGGTGACCAGTCTGGGTGACTCAGAGTATTTCCTACCCGATTTCGCATCAGTAGGTACCTTACAGTATATCAACCCGCTGATTGTGAAGGTAGGTGAGCCTCTCGGTACCTTCTACGGTTACAAGTTCAAGGGTATCATCCAGTCGAACGAGGATTTGAGCAGTTTGCCTACACAAACTATCTCCACTGTAGAGCCTGGTAACCCGAAGTTTGAGGATATCGATGGCGATGGCGTGGTCAACGAGCAAGACCGTGTGGTTTTGGGAAACATCCAGCCGAAGTTCACTTACGGCTTCAATACCAAGGTAGCCTATAAGAACTGGGATCTCTTCGTCAGTGTCAGCGGTAGTTATGGCAACAAACTCTTCAATGCCCTTGCTTGTCGTCTGGACCGTGGTAACGGCTATTACTACAACCCGCTCGCCGAGGTTGCCGACCGCTGGACTATCAGCAATCCCAGCAATACCATCCAGAAGGCGACCAGTGCTACCTCTATCTATGCGGACGACCGCTTCGTGGAGAATGCCAGTTACCTGAAGTTCCGTAACATCCAGTTGGGTTATACCCTGCCTGTTCCACAGATTACGAAGGATGCCAAACTCCGTCTGTATGTGTCTTTGCAGAACTTCTTCACCATCACTAATTACAGTGGCTATGACCCAGAGGCTAACCGTAATGGTATCGATGAGACCAGCGCTTTGTATCAGGGTGTGGACTATGGTGCCTATCCTGCTGCCAAGACAGTACTCGTAGGATTTAATATCACATTATAATGAGATAACGATATATCGAAATATCGAGATAAAAAACGAAACATTATGAAAAAGAATTATTTTAACTATATATTCGCTGCCGCACTGGCACTGAGCAGTTGCGCAGACTTGGAACAGAGTTCCATCAGTTCTATCGACAAAGATAATTTCTATGGTAGCAAGGACGATATCGAGACTGCTATCAACGGTATCTATCAAGAGTTTACGGTAGATGGTTTCTATGGCATGTTCAACAACCAGAGTGTCTACATCAACGACTTGCAGACCGACTATGTGAAGGCTGGCGCACAGACTAACTCAGCGCATATCCGTGAGTTGTCGAACTTCGCTGTGCAGCCCACCAACCTCTTCGTCAACTATGCGTGGGAGGAGCATTATACAGCCATCAACCGTGCCAATGTGGTCATCGACAAGGTGACGGATGCTTCTTTCCTTGACGAGCAGTCAAAACAGAACTATATCAACGAGGCTCGTTTCCTGCGTGGTTTTGTATATTTCAACCTCGTGCGCTATTTCGGCGGTGTGCCCATCGTACTCCATGACGGTGAGGGTGAGGGAGCCCCACGTAACAGTGTTGATGAGGTATATCACCAGATTGTAGAGGATCTCACCGCTGGTGAGCAACTGCCTGCCAATTACACCACCCTCGACAGCAAGGCTAATAGTTTAGCCGCATCTGCCCTGCTCTCCAAGGTCTACTTGGTATGGGCGCAGACATCCAGCGACGAGGGTAAGGCAAACCAGCGTGACTATTACCAGAAGGCTGTTGACTATGCTAATAAGGTCATCAACTCCGGGAAGTATAGCCTGCTTAATAAGTTCATTGACAACTGGTCAGTAGACAAGAAACATGGCGCAGAGCATATCTTCTCCATTGAGCACGACCGCACCATCAACGCCAACGTGTCTGGACACTGCACCTTCGCCACCAACTGGGATGACGCAGAGCCAGTACTGCTTGCCACCAGTGACAAGTATTATAATCAGACAGACCCCCGTGACCAGCGTCGTGACGGATCATGGGCAAAGCGTATCTACAACCCCAATACGGGCGAAGATTATGTCTTCACCATCCCACGTTTCCGCAAGTACATCGACTCGCTGAACTTCGCCAACCCAGCCTCAACAGGTAATGTGGCAGGACAGTCGACCAACACCGCTATCATCCGCTATGCCGAGGTGTTGCTTATCAAGGCAGAGGCAGAGAATGAATTGAACGGTCCTACGGCAGCCGCCTACGATGCGATCAATCAGGTACGCCGTCGTGCCTACTGGAGTCCTTATGAGAATACCCAGTTCACGCCATCCGACGGTTCTGACCTCAACCTCTCTGGACTGACCAAGGAACAGTTCCGTGAGAAACTGCGTGAGGAGCGTCGCTTGGAGTTCGTCTTGGAGGGACAGCGTTGGTTCGACCTCATCCGTTGGCATATTTTGGTAAAATATGTAAAGGCAAACACACCGACCGATGCGGAGACCCTCGGTACCAAGACCACCAAGATACAGAACGTGTCGAAGAAGAACTACCTGTTGCCATTACCTCAGGAGCAGATCATCCTGAACCCGAATTTAGAGCAGAACTGGGGTTATAGCGGTGAGTCAGGTGATGGCCCTTATGGAGCAGAATTTGAGTAAAATTGAGATATTCAATCATTAAAACGTTATAGACAAATGAAAAAGAATTTAGTAAGAACTATCGCCGTGGCTCTGCTCGCAACCACCGGCATCCAACAAGTCGCTGCCCAGCAGCAAGTAGCAAACAATCGTCGTGAGCGCATCCTGCAAGTACTCGACCAGAGCCGTCCTAACGAGTATGTGCCTGCCGGCTTCTTCCTCCATTTCGAGAATAAGTTGGGGCGTAAGGCAGTAGAGGACCACAAGGCTTTCTATAAGGCAACCAACATGGACTTTGTGAAAGTGTTCTACGAGATTGTCGTTCCGCAAATTGACATCAAGAGCGGAAAGGACTGGGAAAAAGTACCCGTTTATGGCGAGGATTTCTTTGCCCCACAGGTAGCCG
Organism: Prevotella sp.; assembly: GCA_017470055.1. GTDB lineage: Bacteria > Bacteroidota > Bacteroidia > Bacteroidales > Bacteroidaceae > Prevotella. The sequence goes on from JAFUFD010000008.1 coordinate 36,134, forward strand.
TTATCGAGGATCTTGCCCGTGAGTATGGTAGTGAGGCATTCATCCTGCCTACCGTATATTCTCCACTGGCACTTGCTGCCCAGACATTAGGTAAGAGAGGCGAGGACCTGAAGAAGTTCGCTGAACAGGATCCCGTTGCTTTCGGTCACGCCATCAAGAACCTCTCCCTCTCTATTGAGAACTACCTGCGTGCTGCCCGTAAGCATGGTGCCGACGGATTCTATGTGTCGAGCCAGGGTGGCGACGGCAACCTGCTGTCTGCTAAGATATGGAACGAGCAGGTACGTCAGTGGGACAAGCACGTCTCTGAGGTGGCAAATGAGATTGGCGAGATTAACATCTTGCATATCTGCGACTACGGTGCACCCTTTAAGAATGCTGAGGCACTCTATGCCTTCGCTGACTATCCTGCCAGCATCATCAATGTGCCCTTGAACTTCTCTGACGGCTCCGTACTTGACTTGAAAGAGGCGCAGAAGCGTTTCGGTCGTCCTATCTTCGGAGGCTTGGAGCGTCTGGGTGTCATTGCCACTGGTACTGTAGAGCAGGCTAAGGCTGCTGTTGACAAAGTGCTGGAGAACGCTCCCCAGAACTTCATCCTTGGTGCCGACTGCACCGTGCCTAGTGACACTGACTGGGAGAAACTGCGTGCAGTCATCGACTATGCGCACTCTTGGCGCCTGACTCATAAGAAATAATACATTATAACAATGATCCCATATGAATTTTAGCCATATTTTCCGCAGAGGTCTGCTACTCTTTGTAGCAGTCTCTGCTTTCAACCAAACCATTTTCGCACAGACTTACGATAATTATAACAAGCGTGAGTTGTTGTTGCAAGTATTGGATCAAAGCCGTCCCAACGACTATGTCCCCGTGTTCTTCAATATCCATTTCCCCGACAAGTTCGGATGGAAAGCGGTACAGTCACACATCAACTGGTTCCGCACGACACATGTTGATTTCGTGAACGTGAAATATGAGTACGTACCTCAGCGTGTGGAGGTGAAAAATCCTGCCGACTGGAAGAAGTTTCAGCAATTCCCTGCTGATGAGTGGACAGATCAAGTGCTTGTCGTGAAAGAACTCGCCCGTGAGTTAAAGGATGAGGCGTTTATCATCCCCACGGTCTACTCACCCCTTGCCTTGCTCCGTCAGGCAACAGGGGTATGGGGCTCTACAGATCCTGATGCAGGGAAAAAGTTTATCGAACTCATTAAGAAAGACCCAGAGGCAGTGAAACCTGCATTGGAAGCAGTGACAAAAAGTCTGATTTATTACATCCGTGAGGCTCGTAAGGCTGGTGCCGATGGCTTCTATATCTCCAGTCAGGGCGATGATGTCGAGTCGTTTGGAGGAAAATTGTTCATAGACTTGATAAAGCCTTACGACAAGCAGGTGTCAGATGCTGCTAATGAGGTGGCACCTTTCAATATCCTGCATATCTGCGAGGCAGGCGGTCATTTCACAGCAGAGTCGTTTAACGACTATACTGACTATCCTGGCAGTGTCGTTAACGTTCCTTATCATGAGTTCCAAGGACCATCCCTAACCACCAAGCAGGTGGCAGAACTTTTCAAGCGTCCTGTATTAGGTGGTCTGCCCCGTCAGAGCAAGATCTATACGGGCACCATTGAGGAGGCAAAGGCTGAGGTAGATGAGATATTGAGGAATGCTCCCAAAAACTTTATCCTTGGTGCTGATGATTCCGTACCCAATGACTCTGACCCCGAGAAGTTGCGCGCTTTGGTGGACTACGTTCATTCATGGCGACAGACCCATAAATAATAAACAGCCATTTTTTCCGTTATTAATCTAAATGAAGCAAATGTTAGTATGGATAGGCGCCCTAATCGTGGGCGCCATCCTTGGTTTACTACAAATCGGGTGGATAGGTGATGTCGCAGACTTCGTAGCCACCATTTACGTGAGGCTGTTCCAACTGCTTGCCGTACCAACCATTGTGCTTGCTGTCACTACGACGCTCGCCTCGTTGGGTAAGGGACAGGAGGCTGGACGTATCTTTGCCCATACCATCACTTATACCCTCCTGACCACGATCGTGGCAGCAGCAGTAGGATTACTCCTCTATGTTGTCATTGCTCCAGGCAATCTGCCTTCGGAGGTGTTCAAACAGTCGGCAGAGACCGTGTCGGAGACAGTACAACTGTCCTATACCGACCACCTGTTGTCTGTCATACCTAATAATGTGGTAAAACCATTCCTGGAGGGTAATGTGCTGTCCCTTTTATTGCTTGCCGCTGCCGTGGGTATCGCCCTCGCCCAGATGCCAGAGACGGCACAGAAGAAGACGGTGGTGAGTTTCCTGCAAGGTTTACAGGAAGTACTTTTCACCCTGATTCGTGGACTGATATGGACATTACCTGTAGGTATCGTTGCATTTGCCGCCCAGTTATCGGCACAACTTAGTGCGGGCGTTATCGCTGACTCGTTGGGGAAATATGTTGCCGTGGTGTTAGGAGGTAATATACTGCAGTTCTTTGTCGTCCTGCCGTTATTCCTGTTGGCACGAGGCTTGAATCCTATCCGTACCTTAGGGCGTATGATGCCTGCCGTGTTGATGGCGCTCTTCACGAAGAGCAGTGCCGCCACCCTACCTGTAACGATGGACACGGCAGAGCAACGATTAGGTATACAACCGAAAATAGCCCGTTTCGTACTGCCGATTTGTACCACCATCAATATGAATGGTTGTGCCGCCTTTATCCTTGTCACCAGTCTTTTTGTGATGCAACAAGGAGGTGTCGAACTCACATGGACGACCATGCTCACATGGTTACTCATCTCTGTGGTATCGGCAATCGGTAATGCAGGGGTCCCGATGGGCTGCTATTTCCTGACACTCTCCCTGATGTCAGGCATCAACGCTCCTATTGCCGTTCTGGGCATCATCCTGCCTATTTATACTATTATCGATATGGTGGAGACTGCCGTTAATGTATGGAGCGACTCCTGTGTCTGCGCTATGACAGATCATGACTTGAATAAAAATAATTAAATTATTTGGTGGTTCACGCTATTTGCATTATTTTTGCACCTTGTATAAACATACAAGGATGAGCATTACAAATTTTGTAAGATATATCTTCGAGCCCCGCATGCGGGCTTTGGAGAAGCACCAGACACAAGGTGAGATGCTGCAACGGGAGGTCTTGAACCATCTGATTCAGACAGCAAAGGACACAGAATATGGGCGGAAATACGCATTTGCCGCCATGAAGGGATATGACGATTTCGCAAAGCATTCCCCTGTGAATACCTATGAGGAACTGAAGGAGCAAATCGACCGTATGCGCCATGGTGAGGCAGATATCTTGTGGAAAGGTCGGGTGAGATGGTATGCCAAATCAAGTGGCACTACCAATGACAAGTCGAAATTTATCCCTGTTAGCCCTGAGGGATTGCAGAAGACCCACTATGCTGGCGGGTTCGACTCGGTAGCAATCTATCTGCGTAACAACCCCAAGAGTCGTCTGTTTGACGGAAGGGCTCTTATCCTGGGGGGAAGCCATGCGTCCAACTATAATATCAAAGACTCTTTAGTCGGTGATCTCAGTGCTATCCTGATAGAGAACATCAACCCTTTGGCGAATCTCGTTAGAGTGCCCAAGAAACAGACTGCACTGTTGCAGGACTTTGAAGTAAAGCGGGAGCGCATTGCCCGAGAGGCAATGACAAAGAACGTGACGAATATCTCGGGAGTGCCCTCATGGATGTTGTCGGTGCTGAACTGCATGATGGAGATAACAGGAAAGACCCATTTGGAGGATGTATGGCCTAATCTGGAGGTGTTCTTCCACGGTGGTGTCGCCTTCACCCCCTATCGTAATCAATACGAGCAACTGATTACCTCGCCCAACATGCACTATATGGAGACGTATAACGCCTCTGAGGGCTTTTTCGGTCTGCAGGATGACCCTACGGATAAGGCGATGCTGCTGATGCTGGACTATGGGGTATTCTACGAGTTCGAGGATTTATCTGGTGGTTTCAATAGCATCGTTCCCCTTTGGGAAGTAGAGAAAGACAAGAACTACGCCATGCTGATCTCCACCTCCTGTGGACTCTGGCGTTATAAGATTGGTGATACGATACGTTTCACGTCAACCAACCCCTATAAGTTTGTGATTACAGGTCGCACGAAGAGTTTTATTAATGCCTTTGGCGAGGAACTTATCGTGGACAATGCCGAGCAGGGACTCAGTTATGCCTGCCAGCAGACGGGGGCAGAGGTGCTGGAATATACAGCGGCTCCCGTGTTTATGGATGCGCATGCGAAATGTCGCCACCAATGGCTTATCGAGTTCTCGAAACCACCACAGGACTTACAACAGTTTGCCTCATTACTCGACCAGAAGTTGCAAGAGGTCAACAGTGACTATGAGGCTAAACGCTATAAGGATATCACGCTACAGTCTCTAGAGTTGATTCAAGCCCGTACAGGACTCTTTAACGACTGGTTAAAACTCCGTGGTAAACTGGGCGGACAGCATAAGGTTCCTCGTCTGAGTAATGCTCGTGACCATATTGAACAATTATTGAAACTGAACGCATGAGGAAGTATTTTTGGCTGTTGACTATTGGCTGTTGGCTGTTGGCGATGGGGTGTGCCCGCATGGGACAACCAGACGGCGGATGGTATGACGACGATCCGCCTCGCATCCTCGGCTCTACACCAGAAGAGGGAGCAACAGGAGTTACTTCACAAAAGATCACCATTCAGTTTGACGAGTATATCAAACTTGCCGATGCGACTCAGAAAGTCATCATCTCTCCCCCACAACTGGAGATGCCAGAGATCAAGGCGGCAGGTAAGCGTATCGTGGTGGAGTTGAAAGACTCTTTGAAACCAAATATGACCTATACGGTAGACTTCAGCGACGCTATCAGTGATAATAACGAGGGGAACCCTATGGGCAACTATACTTTCACGTTCTCCACGGGTGAGCAGATAGACACCTTTGAAGTGGCAGGTAATGTGCTGGATGCTTCCAACCTTGAACCTGTCAAGGGAATCCTCGTAGGACTATATGACGACCTCAGTGACTCCGTCTTCAAGACAAAACCCCTGTTACGTGTGTCGAGAACAGACGGACGAGGACGTTTCGTCATCAAGGGTGTTGCCCCTGGCGAGTATCGTGTCTACGCACTGCAAGATGCCGATGGTAACTACGTCTTCAACCAGAAGAGCGAGATGATTGCCTACTCACATCAGACTTACCAGCCATCGGCAAAGCCCGATATCCGACAGGACACCATCTGGAAAGATACGCTACATATCGACAATGTCATACCAGTACCTTATACCCATTTCTATCCCGATGATGTCACATTGCTTGCCTTCCAAGAGATACAAACGGATCGCTACCTGTTGAAACAGCCTGAGCGTACGAATGCCGACAGGTTTACACTCTATTTCAGTTACGGGCATCCAGAACTGCCCGTCATCAAGGGATTGAATTTCTCTGAGGACCATGCTTTCCTGCTGGAGGCAAATGAACAGAAAGATACGCTGACCTACTGGCTGCGTGACACCACCCTTGTCAACCAGGACACGCTCAAGATGGAGTTGAGTTATCTCATGACTGATACCGCAGGCGTACTCTATACCCAGGTGGACACCATGGAGGTACAGGCAAAGACCCCCTACGAGAAACGACAAAAAGAACTCCGCAAAAAGATAGAAGACTGGGAGAAGAAACAGGAGAAACTCAAGAAGCGCGGGGAGGCATATGACAGTATTATGCCTCCTGACCCGCTTAGGGTGAAATATAACGTCAAGCAACAGATGGATCCCGACTACCTCGCTACTTTTGAGATGCCTTCCCCGTTGGCATCATGCGACACTTCGGCTATCCACCTATACACAAAGATAGATACCCTATGGTATAACACGCCCTTCGATTTCCACCAAAAAGAATCCATGCTACGTACCTATGAGTTTATAGCCGAATGGCAACCTGATACAGAATATAGCCTGGAGATTGACTCCGCTGCCTTTGTGGATATCTATGGACTTGCCTCGGAGACCTATAAACAAGGTATCAAAGTCCGTTCGATGGACGAGTATGCCACCCTGTTGATGCAACTAAGCGGTGTCAATGATACTACTGTCGTCGTACAACTGCTCGACAAGAGCGATAAAGCCCTGAAACAGGTAAGAGTGGAGAATGGCAATGCGGAATTCTTCTACCTTATCCCTGGCACTTACTATCTACGCGCCTTCGTCGACAGGAACGGCAATGGCAAATGGGACACGGGTGATTACGACAAGGACTTACAGGCGGAAGAGGTATACTACTATCCCAGAAGTATCGAGTGTAAGGCGAAATTCGATGTCACCTTGCCTTGGAATCTGACGGGTACCCCGCTTGTCCGCCAGAAGCCCAGTGAGATCACGAAACAGAAGCCCGACAAGGAGCAACAGAAACTTCGTAACCGTAATGCGGAGCGGGCCCGTCAGTTGGGTATAGAATATATCAAGAAAAGTTCAATCGTAAAATAGGAAAGAGTGATGAGACGACTGTTGTTTACAATCATTGCGTCATGCAGTATGATGGCTGCTCATGCCCAGTGTGGCATCGAGAATACAGCGTTTAAGTCAGGAGAATATCTCTCCTATGACCTCTATTTCAATTGGAAGTTTGTGTGGATGAAAGTCGGTACGGCATCCATGTCTACCGTCCAGTCGACACGTAACGGCAAACCTGCCTATCGAACTAGTCTAATCACACGTGGCAACAATAAACTCGACAGTTATTTTGTGATGCGTGACACCTTGCTATGCTATACCGATATGGACCTGTCTCCCCTCTATTTCCGCAAGGGAGCCCGTGAGGGAAAGCGCTACTACGTTGACGAGTTATGGTATACCTACCCCAGAGGTAATTGCCACTTGAAGATGCATCGTATCGACCATGATGGGGAGGTACATTGGAAAGATGCGGAATACAAGGACTGTATCTACGACATGATGAGTATCTTCCTTCGTGCCCGCAATTTCGATGCCTCTAAATTGAAAGTCGGCGAGAATATTCCCATGCCTATCAGCGATGCGCGCCATCTCTCCAATTCATGGTTGAAATATACGGGTAAGACCACCCTGAAGATGAAGAACAGCAACCAGAAATACCGTTGTCTCACCTTCTCATTCGTTGAGCGTGAGGATGGTAAGAATCACGAACTGATTCGTTTCTTTATCACAGACGACAAGAACCATCTGCCTGTGCGCCTTGACCTCTTCCTATCCTTTGGCTCGGCAAAATGCTACCTGACGGGTATGAAGGGCTTGCGCAACGAGATGACATCAAGAGTGGAGTAATCAGAGGTCGGGAGCCTGAGCGTTGACGCAACGCAGGTTACGTGCCAGTTGCTCCGTAGAACTAGCCCCCACCAAGACAGAAGTCACACCTGGCTGTTTTAAAATCCAGGCGAGTGCCATCTCTGCGAGGCTCTCGCCTTTCTTTTGTGCCTCGTCATTCCACTGTCGCAATTGCTGCAGGAGTTCTGGTGTCAGCATCTCCTCCCTAAGGAATTTTCCTTTTGCCATGCGTGAGTCCTGGGGAATACCGTTCAGGTAACGGTCGGTCAGCATCCCTTGGGCAAGGGGTGAGAAAGCGATAAAGCCCACTCCCGATTCATAACACAGGTTTAGGATACCCTCAGTGATAGGCGCTTGATGCAGCATGTTCAATTTGCCTTGATAAATCAGAAGGGGAGTGTCATGCTCTCGCAGATAGTTGATGCCAAAGCGCAGCGGCTCTAAGGGCCAGTTGGAGATACCGACATAGAGCGCCTTTCCTGCACGTACGATATCCACCATTGCCTGTAAAGTCTCCTCCAAAGGAGTATTGGGGTCATAGCGGTGGCTATAAAACAAATCCACATAATCCAAGTGCATCCGTTGGAGACTCTGGTCAAGGGATGCTATCAGGTATTTGCGAGAGCCCCAGTTGCCATAAGGTCCCGCCCACATGTCGTAGCCCGCCTTCGTTGAGATGAAGAGTTCATCTCGATACGGACGCAGGTCGTCATCCATGATACGCCCTAATGTCTCCTCGGCAGAACCATAGGCAGGACCATAGTTGTTGGCAAGGTCAAGATGCGTGATACCATGGTCAAAGGCATAGCGCACAATGGCACGACTGCGCTCATAAGGGTCCACACTGCCGAAGTTATGCCACATACCCAGCGACACTTTTGGCAACAACACTCCAGAGCGTCCACAACGCTCATATTGCATCCCGTTCTCATAACGACTTGCGTCGGCTAAATAATGCTCCATCATCGTTCGTTTTTGGTTCGGCTACAAAGATACTAAATATACCCGTTGGCGGAATTAAAAAGAGTATTCCTTATTGAGCTACCTCTGAAAGATTAATGAGGACACAGATTTGCGTTTATATTCTAAGTCAAGGTGTTATGTGTCTTTTCCTGCTTCAAGTCCTTTGTTTCATGCTCATGGA
>JAFUFD010000036.1 GCA_017470055.1 Prevotella sp.
TGCTCGTTATGACGAGTGATGTCTAATTGCAGTTGATCATTGACAGACTTGGTATAGACGGTTGCCATCACCCCATCCTGTCGCTTGTCCAACAAGGAGAGTACAGTGTCATCTACGTAATTGTCAATCAACACCACCGATCTCTTTGCCTTCCTGATTAAGTCCGACACGAAACGGTATGCATCGAAGATCTGTCCGTCGAAAAAGATACCTTGTTGTGGAGGTAGCGAGGTCTTGACAAAAAAGTCCATTTTCTCTTCGAGTCTACAAATTCTTCCTTTTTGTAAACTTAATTCTTGGTGAATATTTTGTAATTTGCAATTTAAAGAATATCCTTGGAGTAGATGATCTTTTAAAACTTTTGTTGCCCATCTCCTAAAATCTGTTCCTTTTAGACTTTTGACCCGATATCCAACAGAAATGATAACATCAAGCGTATAAAAGGGTACAGGTCTTTTTACACCATTAACGTGTAAAATATGCACGTTATTCTCTCGATCCAATTCCTTTTCTTTGAATACATTGATGACATGGCGTCTAATATTGGACTCTTCCCTTCCAAACAGTTCTGCCATCTGACTGGTAGTCAGCCACACCGTCTCATCGCTCATCCGTACTTCCAGCCGAATAGTCTCATCCTGCTGGTACATCACGATCTCACCAGTTTGCTCTAAATACTGCTCCATGTTGCAAGTGATGGTTTTAGTCTTTATTCTCACTTGCAAAGTTACAGGAAAAGGGAGAAACATTTGTTTCAATTTGTTCCAGAAAGGTATGGTTTTTGTTCCATATCCTCAGAAGACCGTTGTTTTTTGTGTAAAAAATGTTAAAACAGAAAAGAGCCCGGTAAAACCGTGACGGTCACCGGGTTCTTTGTTGATATAGGACGGGGATTAGTCTATAGTGACAATAGTCTCATCCGTTTGCTTATCCTCAAAAATCGAAGAGCAGGTCATCTAACTCTCTGGTGTGGGCAGGACCGCTGCCGCCACCGCCATAGTCGACACCGATACTACCCTCACCACCTGCAGTGGTGATGGTGGTGATGATGTCACTGCCAGCCAGCAGATGCTGTGTCATGCGGATCTCCAGCAACTGACCGTCCTTGGTCTGCTGGGTGGTCACCACCTTCTTGTTCGTGTCGTCCCAAGAGCGCACGTTGAACGTCACGCTCTCTGCGCTTGCCCAGCCTGACATCATCGTCAGCATGGTGAGCATCAATAATCGTGTAAATGTCTTCTTCATAGTCTATGCTAATCTTTTTATGCCCTTACTTTTGGATAAAATTGTGCGCTTTTTGCCCTGACTTTTGGTTTTGGGCGGTATTTTGGATGATTTTCGTGTTTTTTTGCCCTTACTTTTGGATATTTTTTATAACTTTGCCCCCGACAAAGCAAATGTGAGGATGCTATGACATATTATAAGAGACATATAGACAGACAACTGATTGAGTGGAAAGATTCTCCACGTCGTAAGCCGCTCCTGATTCGTGGTGCCCGACAAGTGGGCAAGTCCACAGCCGTCAGGGAATTCGGCAAACTGTTCCGTTATTTTGTGGAAATTAATCTGGAAAAACAGCCAGACCTGCTCCAGATGTTTCCTGAGAACATTGATGTCAAAAAAACATGCGAGAAGTTAAGTGGCACACTGGGTATTCCTATTGTACCAGGAGAGACGCTTTTGTTCATTGACGAAATACAAATCTCAAAGGAGGCTATCATGTCGCTGCGCTACTTCAAAGAAGACTATCCAGAACTGCATGTCATAGCAGCAGGCTCCCTGTTGGAGTTCGCTCTGGAAGAACTGCCGTCTTTCGGTGTAGGCAGAATACGCTCGCTCTATATGTATCCCTTCTCGTTTGACGAATTCCTAATGGCGCAAGGACTCGACTTGACCATCGACTATAAGAAGAAAGCGACAAGTGAAGAACCGTTGACGGATAAAGCCCATAAGGATTTGGTCGACCAGATCCGCACATTCTATCTTGTGGGTGGCATGCCGTCTGCCGTGATGGAATGGATAGAATCGCATAGTTATATCGAGGTGTCCCGTGTCCACACAGACATCATTCAGACATACGAAGATGACTTTAATAAATATAAGAAACGTGTTTCTCCTGTCCTGCTCCGTCAAGTGCTACGTTCGGTGGCACTTCAGGTTGGCAACAAGTTTGTTTATGCCTTAGCAATCAGGGATGTACACTCTTCCGTCGTCAGAGAGGCTTTGAGCCTGCTGACACTTGCGGGTTTGATAACACCAGTGAAGCACAGTGATGGTACGGGGATTCCTCTCGGGGCAGAGGAGAACAACAGTTATGTGAAATATCTGTTCTTCGACTTAGGGGTGATGCTGACCATGCTTGACATCCCTGCCGCCGACATCCTAACTGCGTCTGAAGTGGAGTTAGTAAACAAGGGCGGCACCTCAGAGATGTTCGCAGGACTCGAAATGAAAAAGTATCAAGACTGCTTCCAGAAGCCTGAGATGCACTATTGGCAGAACACAGAAAAGGGCAGCAATGCAGAAGTGGACTATCTGAGAGCGCATGACGGTAAGGTGTTTCCTATAGAAGTGAAGGCAAACACACAGGGAAGTATGCAGAGCCTCTGGGTCTTCATGAGAAAGCGTCAGTTGCACGAAGCCGTCAGGACCTCACTAGAAAACTTCGGTCAGTTTGATCATTATGACCCTAAGGATCATTTCGAGCAGCGGCATGTGGACATTGTCCCTCTGTATGCATTGAGTAATCTTGAATTGAATGCCACAGAGACAGGTGAGTGAAAATAAAAGAGGAAGCCCCGCCAATTGGGTAAAGAAATAGTTTAGGTGAGGTGGTGATGGCAGGGGATAAAAAATGATTCTCCCTGTCTCACGACAGAGAGAATCCAATAACTAACTTATTATCAACTATTCATTACGGGTGCAAAGGTAATAAAAAAAATTAAACCACCAAAAAAAATCGAGAAAAATTTTATCTCAAATCTCAAATCTCAAATCTCAGTTTCTGTTTTTTGATTCCGAAACAAGAGATAAGTAATATATTATTATATATATATTATAAATAATATATATATAATAA
>JAFUFD010000001.1 GCA_017470055.1 Prevotella sp.
ACCGGTAATACCCTCAGCCTTGGCTGCCTTTTCAAACATATTACGGAACTGACGCTCTAAGACACCATAGGTGTACTTGGCTTTCTGCTTCTCTGCCAACATGACAGCATACTCCGACTGCTTACGACGACGGTTGTTGCCATGCTGTCCCGGGGGGAAGTTCCTGCGGGACAAAACTTTGTCTGCGCCGAAGATGGGCTCACCAAAACGACGCGCAATTTTTGATTTCGGTCCAATATATCTTGCCATAATATAAAAATAATTTCGTTATCTCGATACTTCGACTAATTAAACTCTACGACGCTTTGGAGGACGACATCCATTGTGTGGCAGTGGTGTGGCATCGATAATCTCGATAACCTCAATACCTGCGCCATGCACGGCACGGATGGCTGACTCACGACCATTACCTGGACCCTTCACATAGGCCTTCACCTTGCGCAAGCCAAGGTCAAAAGCGACCTTCGCGCAATCCTCTGCTGCCATCTGGGCTGCATAAGGAGTGTTCTTCTTAGAACCACGGAAACCCATCTTACCGGCTGAAGACCAAGAAATCACCTGACCCTCGTCGTTTGCCAAAGTAACGATGATATTATTAAAAGAACTGTGAACGTGAAGTTGTCCAAGGGCATTAACCTTCACGTTTCTCTTCTTCGAAGTGACTGTTTTCTTTGCCATAATTCTTAATCTTTAAAATCGTTAAACTAAAAATTACTTCGTGGCCTTCTTCTTGTTTGCTACAGTCTTCTTCTTACCCTTACGTGTACGGGCATTGTTCTTGGTGCTCTGACCACGAACAGGAAGACCATGGCGATGACGTACACCACGATAGCAACCAATATCCATCAGTCGCTTGATATTCAACTGGATCTCACTGCGGAGATCACCCTCTACTTTGAATTCAGCGCCGATAATTTCACGGATCTTGGCTGCCTGATCGTCACTCCACTCGTTGACTTTCAAGTCACGGCTCACGCCGGCCTTGTCCAAAATCTTTGCTGAACTACTTCGACCAATACCATAGATATAGGTCAATGCGATTTCGCCACGCTTCTCTTGGGGCAAATCTACTCCAACAATTCTTATTGCCATTGTAATTAACTAAAAAATAAAATAAATAAAATTCGAATTTCGCTAAAAAGCATGCAAAGTTACGCAAAATATCTGATATTCCGCTTCCTCATTATGCTTATTTAACATTAACCCTGACGCATCTTGTACTTAGGGTTCTTCTTGTTGATAACGAAAAGACGACCCTTGCGACGTACGATTTTGCAGTCTGGGGTACGTTTCTTCAACGATGCTCTTGTCTTCATTATATTGTCTCCTTAATTATTTGTATCTAAACACTATTCGTCCTTTTGTCAAATCGTAAGGGCTCATCTCCACCTTCACTTTGTCACCGGGAAGAATCTTGATGTAGTGCATACGCATCTTACCAGAGATATGCGCAATAATGGGCACACCGTTCTCCAACTCCACCCGGAACATGGCATTCGACAATGCCTCTACGATTGTTCCATCTTGTTCTATAGCACCTTGTTTCGCCATACTAATATAATTTGCCTTCAATGTTTTGTACTTCCTCAAACGAAGAGAGGATCTCTGCCTTGCCCTTCCTGACGACCACCGTATGCTCGAAATGAGCAGCAGGCTTGCCATCACGGGTGCGGATAGTCCAACGGTCCTGATCCAACCAGATGTCACGCTTTCCCATCGTAATCATCGGCTCGATGGCGATACACATGCTCGCCTTCAGCATGGCGCCGTTGCCCCGTCGCCCATAGTTGGGAACCTGTGGGTCCTCATGCATCTCGTGCCCGATTCCATGTCCTGTCAACTCGCGTACGACTCCGTAGCCTTGAGTCTCACAGTGTTCTTGGACGGCACTGCCGATATCCCCCACATGTTTTCCTGCCACTGCGTTCTCAATACCTTTATAAAGTGCTTCCTTCGTGGTACGGAGCAGTTGTTTCTTTTCCTCACTGACCTCACCTACACAATAGGTGTAACAGGAATCACCGCAAAAGCCATTCAACAGGGTGCCACAGTCTATGGAGATGATATCTCCCTCTTGAAGCACGGTCTGTGCATTGGGTACGCCATGCACCACGACATCGTTTACCGATGTACAGATGCTGGCAGGAAACGGCCCTCCATATGGATTGGGGAAACCCTTGAAAGTCGGGACTGCTCCGTGGTCACGGATAAACTCTTCGGCAATCTGATCCAACTGGAGGGTCGTTACACCAGGCTTAATATGTCTTGCCAATTCACCGAGGGTCTTACCAACAAGTTGGTTAGCCTCGCGCATCAGCACAATCTCATCTTCTGTCTTCAGAAATATCTTCATACAGACTTAGTATGCAGATACTCCGCCACGTCCATGAATACGACCTGAGTTCAACAAGCCGTCGTAATGGCGCATCAGCAGGTGACTCTCGATCTGCTGGAGTGTGTCAAGCACAACACCGACGAGAATCAGCAGAGAGGTACCTCCGAAGAACTGCGAGAAAGCGTCTTGTACATTCAAGAGTCCTGCCAAGGCTGGCATCACGGCGATGAAGGCGATAAACAGAGAACCAGGCAGCGTGATACGTGACATGATGGTGTCAATATAATCCGCTGTCGGCTTTCCTGGCTTGATACCAGGAATAAATCCGTTGTTACGCTTCATGTCCTCTGCCATCTGAGTAGGATTCAGCGTGATAGCCGTATAGAAATAGGTAAACGCGATGATGAGGATGGCAAAGATGACATTGTAGGTCCAACTGTGGTGATTCAACAGTGAACGAACAAACCAGTTTGCATTCTCAGGAGCAGCATACTGCACGAAAGCCAATGGGATGAACATCAATGCCTGAGCAAAGATGATAGGCATCACATTTGCGGCGAACAGTTTCAGGGGGATATACTGGCGTGCGCCACCCACCTGCTGGTTACCTACAAGACGCTTAGCATACTGTACAGGAACCTTGCGGACACCCTGTACCAAAACGATAGATGCACATACAACTGCATAGAGAATGATGATCTCGACAAGGAACATCACCAGACCACCACCTGTAATAGCGGTGAAACGAGAGCCTACCTCCTGGATGAAAGCCTGAGGCAGACGGGCGATGATACCAATCATAATGATCAGCGAGATACCATTTCCAATACCTTTATCTGTAATGCGCTCACCGAGCCAGAGGATGAACATACTGCCTGCGGCAAGGATAATAGTAGCCGGGAATACAAATACCGACCAACTGATACCCGAGGCAAGAGCAGCACCAGCCTGCATCTTCAGATTGATGAGGTAACTCGGAGCCTGGAACAGCAGGATAGCCACTGTCAAGTAGCGAGTTAAAGTCATAATCTTCTTGCGGCCGCTCTCACCCTCACGCTGCATCTTCTGGAAATAAGGTACAGCGACGGCGAGGAGTTGCATAACGATAGAAGCAGAGATGTAAGGCATGATTCCTAATGCGAAGATAGACGCATTGGAAAATGCACCACCGGAGAACATGTCCAAAAGCGACATCAGACCGCCCTGGGTTTGTGACTGCAACTTGTCGAGCATGGCAGGATTGATACCTGGCAATACCACGAACGAGCCGAAACGATAAATCGCTACAAACAGAAGAGTAATCAGGATGCGCTGGCGCAGGTCCTCAATCTTCCAGATGTTCTTCAGTGTCTCTATTAACTTCTTCATCTTGTTTAGATAATTGTTGCGTTACCACCAACTGCCTTGATAGCCTCTTCAGCAGTCTTTGAGAAGGCGTTAGCCTCTACATCAACCTTCGCCTTCAACTCACCTTTACCAAGGATCTTGACGAGTTCCTTACCATTAGTCAGACCAGCAGCCACGAGTTCTGCGATACCGATCTTGGTAAGATTCTTCTGCTCTGCAAGTTTCTGGAGGGTAGACAAATTGACAGCGAAATACTCCTTGTGGTTGATATTCTTGAAGCCACTCTTCGGAACACGACGCTGCAAAGGCATCTGACCACCTTCGAAACCAATCTTCTTCTTGTAACCTGAACGAGCCTTGGCACCCTTATGACCACGGGTAGAAGTACCACCGAGACCAGAGCCTGGTCCACGACCAATTCTACGACGTGAGTGGGTTGAGCCCTCTGCTGGTTTTAAAGTATGTAGTTTCATATTCGTATCTGTTTTTAATTAATTAATCGATAACAGTCACCAAGTGATGAACCTTACGGATCATACCACGGATAGAAGGATTGTCCTCTACCTCAACAACCTGAG
>JAFUFD010000037.1 GCA_017470055.1 Prevotella sp.
TGCTCGTCTCTGCCTCACGCAATTCAGGGACTGCCTTGATAGCATTCGGCAGGTTCATCTTCGGTGTCTTGCCGTCGACATCTGGCAGACGGTCGGGAATTGCCTTACACAGGGCATTCGACACAGGGATAGGCACTTTCTGTTTTGAATGGCGATTATGAAAAATATATTGAAACCTGAAAGCCCTATTTATCGTCGTAGTGGCCTTCGACCTCGACGATAAGCACGGTCAGGATGTCATCGTAGATGTCATAGATGATGCGGTCATGGGCTGTGATGTGCCGGGACCAAGTGACACCGTTCCCGCCCTTCAGCGGTTCAGGATGCCCGGTGCCAGTCCTGGGGTGCTGCTCCAGTTCCAGAAGAAGGTCACGGAGTTTGTTGAATGCCCTTGGATTCGACTTCTTCCATTTCTTGATGACCTTCTGGGCACTGGATGAATACTCGATGATATAGCTCATAGTTCATCCATCCACTTCTGCGCTGCTGCAGCACTCTCAAACTTCAGTGTCTTGCCCTCTCTGTGTTCCTGCCTGGCCTGCTCGATCTTCGCAGCCAGTGCCGGGGTGATTGTCAGGTCATCATCCTCGACGGACACAAGCGTGTAGAGCTTGCTGTTCCTGCGGATGTAGACACGTTCCCCACCATCAACCCGGTCAAACGATGTTGCCAGGTTGCTTCTGAAATCTCTCATTGTCAATGTTGTCATAACTCAAAATGTTTGGTTCCGGGTGCAAAGGTAGGCATAATTCCCCAAACCACCAAACTTTTGTGTACATTTTTGTGTACGCATATATTTTTTATATCTTTGCCCCCGAAAAAGTGGGGAATAAATGTATTGATAACATACGCCCTCCAATCGAAACTTTTATGAAGAAATGTTTGGTAGTCTCGAAAGTTTTGAATGGCTATTATGAAAATAGATTAAAACATAAAGGTAGAAAGTTCTTCGTGAAACTGGAAAAGATGGATTTCGGAAAGGAATATCGGCAACGATCTGCTTCAGCATACTCATTCCAACATCCATTTCCAGCATGGTATCGCCTCAATAGTTCCGTGTTTGTCGGTCAGCGTATCTTCCTCGTCGTATGTGATGATGACGCGCCTACTGCAAGGATGCACATTTGGAAACTTTTCAAGAGCACCCTTCTCGCGCTGTAGCGTTTCCGGGTCAGCAATGGAATAGGCTACTTGAATGGCCAGTTCGTCTTCTGGAATATAGAAGTCAATCTCTACGTTTGCGTTATAGAAATAAACCCGCTCATTGTCTTCATCGTGTCCATACTTGTGAAACAGTGATAACGCCACCATATTCTCAAGCAGGATGGTCTCGCTGCTGAGCAACTGCAGCGTTAGCAGTCCATTGTCTATGAAATAGTATTTGCAGACACTTTCCTTATCGCTGAACGATGATGCGATATTTCTTAGGCGTAGCAGCAACCAGGCATCCTCAGAGAAACCAATATAGTTTGATACTGTCGGCACACTGATTTTACCTGATACACTGGAGAGAATCTTCGAGATGCGGTTGTACGATACAGGTTGCATCACGCTCTCGGCCATCTTCTTGATCATCAACTGTAGCAGTTTAGGGTTGGAGATTCCATTGCGTTGTACAATGTCACCAAGGTATATCTTCTGGAATACACTCGACAGATAACTTCGCTTTACAGGCAGGTTGATAGACTCTGGCAGTCCTCCCCAAGTGAAGTACTCAGCGTAAGCCTTCATAAAGCGGGCTTTTGATTCTGTGGCGGTCAGAGCCAGGTCATCATATGCCACACCAGTATAAGAAAGAAATTCCTTGAAACTGAACGGATAGACCTCCACTGGCAGGTAGCGACCACCCAAAAGCCAATACAAAAATTTTCCGTCACTAAAGCCTCCGATAGTGAAGACAAGAGTCTTCCATCATTGACACGAGAGCCTCCCATCAGTCATCGGAGACTACCCGTTCCTCAATCGGAGACATGATAGTCTTGCGGTGGAGGCGTACTAACACATGATGGAAGGCATCAAAAACAAAGAACACGGATGTTCTGAACATGATGCAAAGGTACACAAAAGACTTTTTCTATACAAGGGGGTAACCACTCCATCTTCCTCAAAACCGCATTCCAATGCCTCCCATCACTAAAAATTTAATAATAATTAGCAAAAAACTGATTAACTATATCAGTATAAGTAATCTAAAGAATTAAGGCGATTTTCTTTGAGTAACGGAAAAAAAATCGTAATTTTGCGACCAAATTCGCAAACTTATGGCAAACAACTTAAGATTCCAGGTAGTAGAGGAAGCCTTCAAGAAGAGAGCACTTGACGTAAAGAGACCTGAGGAAAGACCATCAGAATATTTCGGGAAGTACGTCTTCAACAAGCAGAAGATGTTCAGATACCTGCCCTCCCACGTCTACGAGAAGATGATTGACGTGATGGACAATGGTGCCCGTCTCGACCGCAGCATCGCCGATGCCGTTGCTGAGGGTATGAAGAAATGGGCAATGGAGATGGGTGTAACCCATTATACCCACTGGTTCCAGCCTCTGACGGAGGGAACGGCAGAGAAACACGATGCCTTCGTGGAGCATGACGGCAAGGGAGGGATGATAGAGACCTTCAGCGGTAAACTGCTCGTACAGCAGGAGCCTGACGCCTCGTCGTTCCCCAATGGTGGTATTCGCAATACCTTTGAGGCTCGCGGCTACTCCGCCTGGGACCCTACCTCACCCGTCTTCATCATTGACGACACCCTGTGTATCCCCACCATCTTCATCGCCTATACAGGTGAGGCACTCGACTACAAGGCACCCCTTCTCCGTGCCCTCCATGCGGTAGGAAAGGCGGCGAAGGATGTCTGCCAGTATTTCTATGATGACGTGACGAAGGTACAGGTGAATCTCGGATGGGAACAGGAGTATTTCCTCGTGGACGAGGGACTCTATTCGGCTCGTCCTGACCTGATGCTGACAGGGCGTACGCTGATGGGACATGAGAGTGCGAAGAACCAGCAGATGGACGACCATTACTTTGGTACCATCCCCGACCGTGTACAGGCTTTCATGAAGGATCTGGAGATACAAGCATTGGAACTTGCCATCCCTGTGAAGACCCGCCATAATGAGGTGGCTCCCAACCAGTTTGAGTTGGCACCTATCTTCGAGGAGTGCAACCTTGCCGTAGACCATAACATGCTATTGATGTCGCTGATGAAGAAAGTGGCTCGCAACCACGGTTTCCGGGTGTTGCTGCATGAGAAGCCCTTTGACGGTATCAACGGCTCTGGTAAGCATAACAACTGGAGTCTGAGCGCCGATAATGGCGTACTGCTCCATGCCCCAGGGAAGACCCCAGAGGAGAACTTGCGCTTCGTGACCTTCATCGTGGAGACACTGATGGCTGTCTATAAGCACAACGGACTGTTGAAGGCTTCCATCATGAGTGCCACCAACGCCCACCGTCTGGGTGGCAACGAGGCACCTCCTGCCATCATCTCCTCCTTCCTCGGCACACAGTTGACAGAACTGCTCGACCATATCGAGCAATCGGATAAGAACGAACTCTTCAACCTGAAAGGTAAACAGGGCATGGAGATCGACATCCCACAGATTCCCGACCTGATTGTCGATAATACCGACCGTAACCGCACATCCCCCTTCGCCTTTACCGGTAATCGTTTTGAGTTCCGCGCACCAGGCTCTACCGCCAACTGCGCCTCAGCGATGATTGCCCTGAATGCCGCTATGGCAGAGGCACTGAACTCCTTCAAGGATCGTGTGGATGCCTTGATCGCCAAAGGAGAGAGTAAACTGTCCGCCATCCTTGACGTGCTGCGTGAGGATATCAAGACGTGCAAGCCCATCCGCTTCGACGGCAACGGCTATTCCGAGGAATGGGTCATTGAGGCCGCCAAGCGTGGACTGGACGTGGAGAAGTCATGTCCCGTCATCTTCGAGCATTACCTTGACGAGAGTAGCATCCAGATGTTTGAGAGTACCAAGGTGATGAACAAGAAAGAGTTGGAGGCACGTAATGAGGTGAAATGGGAGACCTATGTGAAGACGGTACAGATAGAGGGACGTGTCTTAGGCGACCTCGCCATGAACCACATCATCCCTGTCGCCACCCATTACCAGAGTCAACTCATCAAGAACGTACAGGGCATGAAGGACGTGTTCCCCATAGAGAAGGCTGAACGTCTCTCCATCCGTAACATGAAACTCATTGAGGAGATTGCCGAGCGGACGGAGAAGATCGAGCAACTGGTGGAGGACCTGACGGATGCCCGTCGTGTCGCCAATCGTATCGAGAATATCCATGAGCGTGCTATTGCCTACCACGACACGGTGGAGCCCCACATGGACGCTATCCGCTATGAGGCAGACAAACTTGAGATGATTGTCGAGGATGGTCTATGGACTCTCCCCAAATACCGAGAACTATTGTTTATCAGATAAAGTTTCTCGTAAGGAAACTACCAGTTAGTCGTAAGGAAACCCACCGTTTCCTTACGACTAACTATGGCTTCTCAAAATGCTGGTAGTCCTTGACGGTGCGCCAGTTGCCTCCCCATTTGAAGCCGTGCTGGATGAAAAGGCGGTAGCAGAGGTCGTCCTTATTGATTTTATACTTGAATGCCTTCGCACGATTGACGTAAGGCTTGCCCGTGGCAGGCTGAATCAGCAGCGTACCGTCCTTCTTACGACGGACACAGGGGTTATAGAGGGGATTGACATCAATAGCAAGACCACGGGCATGGTTCGACAGTCTCGTACTGCCCTCCACTACCCTATAGCAGTAGCAGGAAGTATTATTGGCACGCATCGACCGCTCATCATCATCGCCATACTCGGAGATAGGACGGATGCGCTCGATAGGATATCTCGCCCTGTAGAGTTCGGCGAAAATCTCCCGTAAATCGTCTGCTATCTTTTGATTGCAGATAAGTACACCAGTCTGCGTCTTGCCTTGGAAATCTATGTGCTTGATATGTAAGGTATCGAGGGTAACACCAGCAGGCTGACTAAATACCGTCACGCTACATAACAGCAAAAGGGATAAGAGAGTCCTTCTCATGACATTAACGATTTTATCAAAAACCAAAGGACGGGTACCAGTAATGACGGCAAGAGGTTGAGTGTCTTACAGTCTTTCAGACTCAGCAGGGCGAGACCCGATCCTGTAATCATCAAGCCACCCACTATCAGTAACTCTGCCATCAACGCCTCACTGATAGCGGAACTGGAGATATAGGCTATCAGGTAGAACATGCCCTGCCAGCAGAACAGCACGGGAGCCGCCAGCACCATGCCCAGCCCGTAGGTGGAGGCAAAGATGGTGCTGCTCACAAAGTCGAGTGTGGCATTGGTGAACAGGAAGGTATGGTCACCTTTCAAGGCGGAGATGACAGGACCGAGCATCGACAGCGGTCCGATGCAATACAGCAGGATTGCCGTGGCAAGTCCATCGCCCAGTCTGTTCGCATTCCCCTCCTTTGAGTGCCGGTTGACCAGTCGTTTGAAACGTCCATCAATATCCAACCATGTGCCGAAGACGCCCCCAATAGCAATGGCGACGATGAAAAGCACAGGATAGTCGCTCTTAGGGAAATTGGCAATGGTGGCATTCAGCCCGATGGCGAGGGAGGCGAGTCCCAGACCCGTATATAATACCTCTTTGTATTTCTCCTTGATGCCACGGTGCATCCATGCGCCAAGGAGTGTTCCCGCAATGATGGTGCAGGTGTTGACGATAGTACCTATCATGGTGTCTTTACGCTCTTCTTTAGTTTGCCGATGGCATGTTCCAGACTCTCCGTCGGCTCGATGATGTTATAGTCAGCCCAGAAATCCGGGTCGTCGAAATACTCCACCTTGTCATAGAAACGCTCACGGATGCCGAACGAGTCACGTCCTCGTGGGCGTCTCACGTCATCCCCCTGCTGTTGGCGGTCAGTCACCACCATCTCACTCACCGTGGTAAACGGAGCGGCAAACAAGCGTCGCTTCCAGTCGCAGTTGAAGCGCATCTCATTCCGTACATAACTCATACGGGTAACACCCTGCATGTCCGTCTCATAGACCACCGTCACTGTCAGTTCCTTGGGACGGAAGCGCAGTCCCAGTGGTTTGTGGACCAACATATAGTCGGAGGCGGCACGCCAGTCCCGCACATCGAGTTGCAGTTCCGCACGGGTGAACGCCAACGTCTCTTGGTCGATAAACACCTTCCCATACATCAACGGGAAAAGCGTCACACTCTTGGGTTGCAAGAAGACGACATACTGCAGGCGGTCGTCAATCTTGACAGGCACCTCCATGTGGAGTTCACAACTATTCAGCACGTCCTCGTTGAGCAGATAATCAGGGTTCTTCGCCACATCGACCATCAGGGGCATCACAGGACCGCCCTGTATCTTCACGCCCAACGTGTCCTTTGCCTTCATGCTCATCAACCGCCGTCCCTTGAGGATTGCGACAGCATCACGCTCAGGACCACGGCTGTAATCCGACTTATACATATCCGCCACCGCCTCAGCGACAGAGATAAAGCGGGAGCCACGACGAGCCGTCTCCCGATAGAAACAACGCATCAGTTCTGGACGGTCGGGATAGTTTTCCTCAATACGCCTCATAGCGGCATGAACTATGGAGAGCGGATCGCCCAGTGATATGACCACCTCGTCCAGTTCCACCATACTACCCAACATCGTAATCCGCAAATTCTCCATCTGCCCCTCCTTGAGTTGCTGGCGACGGGTCTTATAACCGATATGACTCAGTTGCAGGTATTCAGGCAACGAGGGTGTCTTCAGTACAAAGCGTCCCTCATCGTTAGTAACGGTATGGGCACCTCCCTCCGCCGTCACACTCACATGGCTTAACGGCTTACCTGTCTGGCGGTCGCTCACCAAGCCACTGACCACTGACTGCGCCCTACCTGTCAGGAGTGCAGCCAGCATCGCCACCGTCATGAATACTCTCGTTGTCGTCATAGTCTTGCGTTGTTTGTCGTTACAAAGATACGCATTAAATTTGTAACGACAAAGACATTAGGAGTTTTTCTTATAACTCAGCACTGCCCATGCTGCCATCGCAGAGGAAAGACCGAGGAGGGCAAGTACCTGATGGGCAATGCTCTCGATGCCACCTCCACGGACGAAGACGGTACGGATTGCATCGATGAAATAGTGCATGGGATTGACATAGGTGGTGGCATACGCCCAGTCAGGCATGGAGCGGGTCGGGGTGAACAGACCGCTAAGCAGCATCAGGCAGACCACAAAGAACCACATCACGAGCATTGCCTGTTGCATGGTGTCGCTATAGTTGGAGATAATCAGTCCTAACGACGAGAAGAAAAGAGCAAGGAGTATCGCCAACAGATAGACCCATATCAACGGTCCTTGACAGGTGATACCATAGACCGCCCACGACAGCACGAGGCAGACGGTGAGTACCAGCATGCCGATAATCCAGTAGGGAATGAGTTTCGCCAAGATAAACGCCCATTTCGAGACAGGGGTGACGTTGATCTGCTCAATGGTGCCCTTCTCTTTCTCACCCACGATATTCAGTGCGGGCAGGAAGCCACAGAGCATCATCATCAGAATACCCATCAATGCCGGTATCATAAAGACCTTGTAACTCTGGCTCTTGTTATAGAGGTGAAGAGTGGCAATAAGCGACTGCTCAGCCTGCGAAGCACTATTCGCCATGACAATCTGCGAGAGGTACGATGAGCCGATAGCCCCTTTCGTGCCATTGACGGCATTAGCGGCGATCAGTACTTGGGAGGGGTGTCCCTTAGCAAGGTTACGGCTATAGTCCTGCTGGATGACGAGTATGATATCCGCACGTCCCTGCTCTATCTCCCTCAATGCCGCATTGTACGTCGCCTTCTGCCCTCCAAAGATAAAGTACGGACTGGACTCGATGCGATGCACCAACTGTTGGGAAAGGACACTACGGTCATTGTCCACGACATCCACCACGATATTCTTCACCTCCTGATTCATCACCCATGGCATCACACACATGATGACGATGGGGAAGATGAAGATGATCTTCGGCATGAACGAGTTACGGCGTATCTGCAGGAACTCTTTTTGGATGAGGTATCGTAGCGTCATGAGGCAAGTCGTTTATGGAAAGTCTTTAATGCGATAAGCAGCAACAGAAGGGTCATGCCACAGAGTACCGTGACCTCTGGCAGCACCTCACGGATGCCAACACCCATAATCATCAGTTTGCGCATCGCCTGGATATAATAGCGAGGCGGAATCACTGCCGATATCCATTGCAGTATCTGGGGCATCGACTCCACAGGGAAGAGCATGCCCGACAGCATGACGGTGGGCAGCAACAGCACCATCGCTGAGACAAGCAACGCCACAAACTGTGTCTGGGCGATATTCGAGATCAGCAACCCCAACGAGAGGGCAAGGAGGATATAGATGAGTGACACGAGGATGATCCACCCTAACGAGCCAGCCAGCGGTACCTCAAGGACGGTCGCCGACATCACCAGGATGATGACGAGGATGAGGAATGCCTGCAAGAGATAAGGCACCGCCTTCGCCACGATAATCATCAACGGACGAACAGGAGAAACCAGTAGTACCTCCATCGTGCCACGCTCTTTCTCTCGGACGATAGACACAGAGGTCATCATGGCACAGATCAGTAACAGGAGCATTCCCATGATGGCAGGCACGAAGTTATAGGCGGACTTCATGCGAGGGTTGTAAAGGAGTTTAGAGTTGACAGCGGCAAGTGTCGGGTTGACGATAACCTGCTGGGCGTATGCCGTCCATTGCTGTGCCATGTTAGGGTCTGAGGTGTCTACCATCAACTGAATCCCGCTTTTCTTCGAGGCGAAGTCTTTGGCGAACACCACGGCAAGGTCTGCCTGCTGATGTCGAATCATCCGCTCCGCCTCCCTCGGGCTACTAACAGTTGCCGTGATGATGAAATACTCCGAGGCAGCAAGACGGTCGACCGCCTGACGGGTCAGGTGGTCCATCTGCGAGGTGACTATCACCGTGCGTACGTCCTTCACGTCATTGGTGATGGCGAAGCCGAAGAGCAGCATCAGCACGACAGGCAGGCCAAAGAGTATCAGCATCGTACGCTGGTCGCGCAGGATGTGCCTTGTCTCTTTGATGATGAAACTCACGAACTGTCTCATAATGCTTAATCACTACTTCTGGTCGCCTGTCGGGCGAGATAGGTAAACACATGGTCCATATCAGGCTGGTGGTATTGCCGTTTCAGTTCCTTTGGGGTTCCCATGGCACTGATCTTTCCATCCACCATGATAGAGATACGGTCGCAATACTCCGCCTCATCCATATAATGGGTGGTTACGAAGACGGTGATGCCTCGTCCCGCCGCCTCGTAGATCAGTTCCCAAAACTGTCGGCGTGTCGCAGGGTCCACCCCACCCGTCGGCTCATCGAGGAAAACGATGTCAGGCTCATGGAAGATAGAGACGGAGAAGGCAAGTTTCTGTTTCCATCCCAAGGGCAGGGAGCCTACGAGGTCGTCCTTATGCGCCGAGAAGCGCAACTGCTCCAGCAACTGGTCAGTCTTACGGGCTATCTCCTCATCGCTCATGCCATAGATACCAGCGAAGAGACGGATGTTCTCCTTGACGGTCAGGTCCTCATAGAGTGAGAACCGTTGACTCATATAGCCGATATGCCTCTTGATCTGCTCATGCTCCGTACGGATGTCGAAGCCTGCCACGGTACCAGTACCAGAGGTGGGCTGGTTAAGTCCTGTCAGCATGTGCATCGCCGTTGTCTTACCTGCCCCGTTGGCACCCAAGAAGCCGAAAATCTCCCCACGCTTCACACAGAACGAGATATCATCAACGGCATGGAAAGTGCCAAACGCCTTTACCAAATGGCTCACCTCGATGACGTTCTGCCCTACGTGTTGCTGTGGCACAGCAACAGACTTGACAATAGGTGGAGGATTGAAGATATCGGAGAAGCGGTCGAGGATGATGTCTGGCTTATCAATGCCCTGAATCTTTCCTTCGTGAAGGAAGGCGACACGCTCACAACAACGTACCTCATCGAGATAGGGCGTGGAGGCGACGATGGTGATATCACGCTCCTTCAGCGTACCCAGCATCTCCCAGAACTCCTTACGGCTGACTGGATCCACACCCGTCGTGGGCTCGTCGAGGAAGAGGATGCTGGGACTATGCACCAAGGCGCACGACAGGGCGAGTTTCTGTTTCATACCTCCAGAGAGGGCACCCGCCTTGCGATTGGCAAACCGCTCTATCTGGGAATAGACGGCACGGATACTGTCATAGCCCTCCTCTACAGTAGTGCCGAAAAGGGTGGCGAAGAACTCCAAGTTCTCACGAACGGTCAGGTCTTGATAGAGGGAGAAACGACCCGGCATATACCCTACCCGACTACGGATCTCCGACATCTGACGCACGACATCATAGCCATCCACCATTGCCGTCCCTTGGTCGGCAAGCAGCAGGGTACAGAGGATGCGGAACAAGGTGGTCTTGCCTGCCCCGTCAGGACCTATCAAGCCAAACACCTCGCCCTTACCAACGGAGAACGACACCTCGTCGAGCGCCTTCACCCGCTTGTAACTCTTACTGATACCGTTTACCTCTATCGCATTCATCAGAACCTCACCTCTCCATACATACCTATTTTAATATACCCGTCATTCTGGACGGCTATCTTGACAGCATAGACGAGGTCGGCACGCTCATCGTCTGTCAGGATGGTCTTGGGCGTGAACTCTGAGCGACTCGAAATCCATGTCACCGTACCCTCGTAACTCTTCTTCTGGTTGTCGCCATAGTCGGCAAACACCTTTACTTTCTGTCCGAGTTTGATATTTTGCAACTGTGCGGTAGTCACATAGGCACGAATGAACATCTTCTGGACATCAGCGAGTTTGAAGAGGGGCTTCCCCGTTGCCACGAACTCACCAGCCTCCACGTATTTCTCTAAGACCGTTCCTGCTGTGGGAACGACGATATGGCATTTCCGCAACTGGTCGGCAAGTTGTGCCACCTGCGCGTCCACTGTAGCGGCTTGGGAGTTAAGTGTTGAGAGTTGGGTACCCAATGCGGAGATCTGTGCGTCGAGTTGTTTTTGAAGGACAGCGACCTGATTGGTGGCGTCATCGAGCATCTTCCTTGGAGCCGCCCCGTCGTTGACCAGTTCCTGATACCGCTGTTGCTCCGTCCTCGCCTTGGCAAGTTGCTGGCGGGTAGCGGCAATCTGTTTCTCCATATCAGGTTTCTGACTCTGGTAAACAGACTTAGTAACACCTAACTGCTGGATCTTCAGCCATATCTGGGTGGTGTCCACCAGACCCACCTCACGACCCTGCGGCACCTCATCGCCCTCATGGATATTCAGACTCAGCAAGGCACCACTCTGTTCTGCCGACACCACTGTCTCCGTAGCCTCAAAAGTACCCGTGGCATCGTATTCTTTCTCCTGGTTTCCGCATGCTGTCAGCATGACGGCAATACTCGCAAGGACAACTATCTTTCTCATATCGTCTAATTATTCAAGGTAAATTTCAAATCATAAATCTCTTTCAGCATCTCTATCTCATGGACCGACTGCTGGACCTTTGCCGCATTCTCTGAATTGATCTCCCGCACGAGGTCGTTCACATCGATGATGCCATGCTGCATCTTCGACTCAGCCGCCTTACGGACAGCACTGCGCAACTGGATAATCTCCTCGTCATCCGCCATCAGTCTCTGGTAGCGGAGGATGTTCTCGTTCTGTTGAATCTGCTCTAAGTGGTTATTAAGCAGGAACACCTCCCGACTGTTCTCTGCCAATTGGCGTTGCAACTGAATCCTCGCCTTGTCGTTTTTGCGGGTATAGAGGGCTCCGATGTTCCATGTCAGTCGGGCTCCGATGATTCCATTCAACGACCAGTCGTGACGCATCATGTCCTCAAACATATTCAACCCTGGATAGCCGTAATAGCCTTGGGCGAAAACCCCTAACTTAGGCATCAGGGCGGCATCCAAGGCTTTCTCCTGCGCATTGGCAAGGCGCAGTTGCGCTTCAATCGCCTTCAGTTCGGGACGCAGTACTGCTTGTTGCTGTGGCACAGCAACAAACTTAGGTTTCTCCACTTGCTTCACCTCCATGCCACAGAACACGGAGAGCATCCGCTGCAACACCTGTCGTTGCGACTCCAACCCCGTTTTCTGCTGTGCCACGTTCAACCGCTCCGCCTTCACACTGAGGTAGTCGCTCTCTGCTGCCGTCCCATTCTTATACATCGAACTCAGTTTCTTCTCGTTGGCACTATAGAGTTCCAGCAAGTCGTTGTTCAACTGAATCTGGTCTTCCAACAGCAGTAGTCCGAAATACATCTCATTGACCCGTTTACGCACTTGGTACAGGCTGACCTCGTTCTGTGCCTCCTGCACCTTCCCCTGTTGGCGTGCTATCTCCTTCTGACTGCTGATAGCACCACCATCATAGATAGTCTGCTGCACATCGATACCCACACGGCACTGGTCTTTCCGCAGTCCCTCCATGTCTATGCCCATGGTCTTATATAATTGTCGCATAGACTCGGGGAAAGCGGCAACATCACTCTGATAGGTAGCCTGCGCCGATGCAGACACCTGCGGCAACCACCCCTTGCTGATGTTCCTCACCGTCAGGTCGGTGGTCTTACCAATCAACTCATACTGTCGTATCAACGGATAGTTACGCTCCGCAGCCTCCTGACACTCCATGAGACTCTGTGCATTCGCCAATACTGGCAGCATGAGCAACAAACTCAGCCATCGTATGTTCATCATTCGTTAGTCTTTAATAATATTGATGTGGCAAAGGTACGGACTTTTCACTTATCTCCTATTATCCTTCCCTTGACAAAAATGTTCTTTTTGTACGATTTATGGATAAAAAGACAGATTCTTTCGGATATTTTATTATCTTTGCATCATATTAACAGACGAAACCGCCTATGAACAAGTCTCCCAAACTGATGGACTTCTCCAAAATGCAAGACATCTTCAGTCCTTCTCCTGCCGAGATACGCGAACATCTTTATATAGATAGCCATATCGCTATCATCCATGGCAGCCCTGCCGTATTCAAGTTGATGATGCAGCAGAACCCTCCTTTCATCATCAACGACCATCGCTTAGGGATTATCGTGAGAGGAGAGATCAAGGCAAACATCAATCTGGTGGAGAAAAGGATGACTGCTGGTATGTTGATGTTCATCGGTCCAGGTACTATTATCACACCCCAGGAAATCTCGCCCGACTTACAAGTCTTTGGCTTCGGCATTGCCAACGACTTTCCACTACCCTTCCCACCGGGACAGGTTCCACCGACCTTCAATGGACAGGTACGTGACTTCCAACTGCCTGTGGAGGAGAGTGATATCACGATGGCTCGGCAAATCTTAGAGACCATCTGGCAACTCGTCCACCAAAAAGACTATAACGCTAAGACGCTTGGCAGTCTTGTTGCCGCTCAGATGCAACATTACAACGGGGTATACCAACAGCATTTCGACAATATCCAGAACACGCAATCACGAGAACAGACCATCTTCGACCGTTTTATCTACCTCATCAACCAACATGCCACCCAGGAGCACCAGATTCGTTTCTATGCCGATAAGATGTGTCTCACAGAACGTTATCTCGGCACTGTCATCCGTCAGGCAAGTGGGACAACGGCAAAGGAATGGATCGACCGTTCCCTCCTCAACCATATCAAGGCAGAACTCCGCCATACCAATAAGTCTGTAGCCCAGATAGCCGAGGAAATGAACTTCCCTAATCCCTCCTTTTTCTCCAAGTACTTCAAGCGTCTCACGAATATGACTCCAGCGGAGTTCAGGGAGGGATAAAACTATAGATAAGGGGGCTCAAACGAGAAAATTAACCGAAAATTTGGTGTTTCGTTCTATTTAGATTACCTTTGCAGCCAACTAAACTAAAAGGTTATGGAAAAGAATACGAATGAGATACTGCTGAAGAATGTTGCCTTGTTGTCAAAGCAGTCGCAACAGGAGGTGGATATGATGCCCGCTGTAGAGGTTCCGCTGCCCTCAGTAGTACAGGTTGAGCAGATTGTATCGCTGGTAAAGAGCATTATCTTCCCTGACTATTTCAATAAAAGGCAGTCGGACGAGTCGATTCGCTCGTACTATATCGGTGTACACATGGAGGAACTTTTTGGTTTGCTTGTCAAACAGATTGCCCACGGACTGCAGTTCTGTGAGGACTGTGAGGAGATGACCACCAAGCAAGAGACCTATAGGGAGGCAGAACGACTCGCAGTGGAGTTCATTAACGAATTACCGGAGATTAAGCGTGTGCTGTATACCGACGTGCAGGCGATGTTCGACAACGACCCTGCCGCCACCAACTATGGGGAGGTGATTTTCTGCTATCCTGTGGTGAACACGATGATCCACTACCGTATTGCCCATAAACTGTTTGAGTTAAGAGTACCCGTCATTCCCCGTATCATCACAGAGCAAGCACATTCCGAGACAGGTATCGACATCCATCCGGGAGCCACCATCGGCGAGTATTTCGCCATCGACCACGGTACGGGTGTCGTAATTGGCGAGACCTGCATCATAGGCAACCATGTGACACTCTATCAAGGTGTGACGTTAGGTGCCAAGAGTTTCAAGTACGATGAGAACGGTAATATGCTGAACGTACCCCGTCATCCGATTATCGAGGATAACGTCACGGTCTATTCCAATGCCTCTATCCTCGGACGTATCACCATCGGACACCATAGCGTCATCGGAGGTAACATCTGGGTAACTAACGATGTTCCTCCCTACTCCCGCATCCAACAGTCGAAGGCTGTCGACGCCTCGTTTAGCGGAGGATTGGGAATATAATTATAATATTATAGACAAAGAAAAGAGAGCCTTGACGCTCTCTTTTCTTTATTCTTTACTCTTAGCAAACTTTCCACTTGCCCTAACACCATTGTCTTCCGCTATCACAGACCGCATGTTCCAGTATCTCCCCCAGTTAAAGGAGTCATCATAATACAAGGTGAAGTGTATACGACCGGAACTAACCCCATCGTCCATATAACCTTCGAAATAGTCATAATCAAGGTGATAGTCATAGATGAGCACATCATTCCAACTGTCCGCATATTGAATGCGAATAACACCATTGTAAACTTCCCAATCAAATGGGCAATAGTAATAATCACGATATGGGCTATAGGAATCATAGTCTACCTCATAGCCTGTACCACCATAACGATCTATCCTGTCAAAATACATGGTAGTGCGGAAAGAGTTTCCAGTAACTCCCCAACGGTCATAGTAATAGGTGTCAATATACCCTGTCCACCCCCCATTCAAGGTACGAGCCTGCTCCGCATCTGTATCACAACTTGTAAATGTCGTCATCGCCAGTGCACTCATGAGTGCCATCATTGCGTAAGTATAAAACCTCTTCATAATCTTTGTATTTTATGTTTCTAGTGCAAAGGTAAGGAATAATTCCCATACTGCCAAAGTGAAATACCTATAATTAGATAGGGATTTTCCTATTTAGCAGGAAGAAAAAGATGTTATGCAACATAATTCATTCATTTTGTCAAGAAAAAATATGGCGGAATAAAAAATAAGACGTACCTTTACCACACAAAAAACAACTACTATTAACATATAAAGCGTAAAAACTAATAAGTAAGATACATAAAATTTCTTTTCCATTATTAATACTATCATTAGGATTATAAAAGCGGCACGGTTGTGAAACCCTGCCGCTCATTTCTTATGTTGACGATGTGTTTACCCTTCCGTCTTCTTGCCAAACTCAGGGTCTATCCGCAGGAACGCCGTGACGATATAAGTCAACGAGCATGCCGCGATGACGATCAGGAAGAACGCCTGATAGCCTACCGCCTCCTGTAAGGCTCCCGCAAACATGCCAGGAATCATCATCGAGAGTGCCATAAAGGCGGTACACAACGCATAGTGACTAGTTTTATGGTCGCCCTGACTATAATATATAAGGTATAGCATATAGGCTGAGAAGCCAAAACCATAGCCAAACTGTTCGATGAACACGCAGACATTAACTGTCAACAGGTTGGAGGGCATGACATACGAGAGGTAGACATACACCAAGTCGGGCAGCGTGATGGCAAGTACCATGGACCACAACCACCTCTTCAGTCCGTCACGACTGGCGGCAATACCACCTAAGATACCACCTAAAGTCAGTCCAATGACACCTACCGTTCCCTGCACCAGTCCGTATTCTCCATCTGAGAGTCCTAAGCCTCCATTATGGTGAGCATCCACCAGGAAGAGCGCAGAGACCTTGGCGAGCAAGCCCTCTGGCATACGGTAGAACAGCATAAAACAGATACCTGCCCACACCTGTGGTTTCTGAAAGAACGTCACTACCGTCTGTTTGAACTCCGCAATGATCTCTCCTACCGTCTTCTTCGATTTCTCACCATCCTCCGCAGGTTTGGGTAATGCCCAATGGTGGTAAAGCCACAGACCGATAAAGAGTCCTGCCATCAGATAAAACACTAAACTCCAAGAGTAGCGGATATTGCGGGTAATGACCTGTAAGGCGCCTGCCAACCCTACCAGCAGTCCTGACGAGAAGATGGTGGCAATGCGATAAAAGGTGGAGCGGATACCCACGAAATACGCCTGCTCATGCTGGTCAAGACCTAACATATAAAAGCCGTCAGCGGCAATGTCATGGGTGGCACTGCAAAATGCCATCAACCAAAAGAAGCAGAGGGAGCCTTGCAACCACCAAGGTCCTGGTATGGTGAAGGCGACACCACCCAAAGCCGCCGCTATCAGTATCTGCATGGTGATAATCCACCAACGCTTGGAGCGCAGCATATCCACGAAGGGACTCCATAGAGGCTTAATGACCCAAGGCAGATAAAGCCACGAGGTATATAATGTAATATCCGTATTCGACAATCCCAGTCGTTTGTACATAATCAGCGAAATCGTCATTACGGCAACATAGGGAACACCTTCTGCGAAATAGAGTGTGGGCACCCAAGCCCACGGAGTTCTTTTGCTCATTTGTATCAATATATCTTCTTAATTTCCGCACCACGATAGTAATGCAGCAATATTTCATCGTATTTATAACCTTTCTGTCCCATGACGGCAGCACCAATCTGGCAGAGTCCGACACCATGTCCCCATCCCTTGCCATTCAGGCGGAAACCTTTTGCCGTTTTCTCCACATCGAAGGCAGAACTGTACAGATGGCTCTCACTAAGCGCACGACGTATCTCCAGTTCCTTTCCAATAGTGAGTGTCTTCTTCGTACCTACTATCTTCAGTTTCCAGATACGTCCGCTCTTACCACGCTCCACAGGGACAAGGTCGGTAATCACCCCAAAGTCGTCCTTCAGTTTCTCATTGACGAGTTTGGACAATTCCTCGGTGGTATACTCCACTGTCCAGCGATAGAAATCGTTGGTCTCCAAATCGTAGTCGTTAAGCACTTGCGAGAGTACTTCCTTGTCGTTGGTGTTGCAGAAAGAATCCTCGATAGAGACCAGATAAGGCTTGGACGTGTCTTCCCAACAATACTGGAACTCCTCCGTCACACCACCACAGCACTTTGAGAAGCGGGCATCACATATCTCATCACCATAGCAGAGGATGCGACCACGTGTCGCCCTCAATGCCTGCTCGACAGCCTTGCTGGTCTGCTTGGTGATTCCCTGATAACGCTGACAGTGGTCATCGGCACAGACATCAAAGATGGTATGGTCCTCACGGTCGTACCAACGAATGACCTCATCGTCTTTCTTGATGAAAGAGAAGAAGCCATCCTTCTTCTCACTGTTCTCCTCCCTCCGCTTCATCTGCGCCAACAGCCACGAGCGGCTAATGACGGCATGCGCCTTCAACAGTTCCAATCCCGCTGTCGCCTTCATCTCACTGGAGATGACACTGGCAAGATACTGTTCAACGGGCAACTGGTTGATGGCGGTGATTTTATCCGCCTCCACCACCAAGCGCAGCGTACCGAGGAACACCTGTGTCTCCTTGCGCTCCCAATGGAAGTTCACACCGATAGTCACATCGTGCAGGGAGAAAGAGGCTGTAGGCATCTTAGGGGTGAAAGTCAACTCACGATACTGCATACCTCGCCAGAGGATACCACCCTCCGAGAACTCCACCACCTGCTCGCCCTCTATCAACTCACCCTTAGCCATATAAGGAGCATTCAAGGCAAATTCTATTTTCTGTCCACTCACAATACCCACTGTCACATCAGGCTCTTTAGAGGCGACAGGAGTAGCCTGTGCATTTAGGGAATAGTGTCTCAGTTTCTCTATCACTTCCTGTATCTGTTCAGAGGTAAGTGACACTTCCTCATAAATATGAAGAGCCACCTCTGGGGTAATCTTGCGGAAGTCCTCCTCACGAGGAGTAATCAGGAGTCCTCCCATATCCACGGCACCAGGACTGATGATAAACTGCCCCGCACCTTCTGCCGTATAACAGGCTGGACGATGCTGACGACGTGGGAGTACTACACTCAGCAACGTATCACCTTGTCGCCATGCGATAATATTCATCATAGGCTCTGTCTCGCCCTCCCGTTGGGGAAGACAAGCATAAAGACGCTTGAAGAGTTGCTCGCTGACCTCCTGAGAGTGGCTGCGTATCAATAAGGCGGCAGCAGGATAGTCTGCAATATGCCATATACCATCCTCCTCGTCTTCCTTGACGACTTCCACCAAGTTACGACTCAGTCGCTGCCATGTCTTCTGTAAAGGCAGGATACCTGTGCTGACCGCTTGCAGATGGGCGTGGTCTGGAGCGGATGCGCCACACTTGGGACCATTATATAATATGGTGAGTTCGGGATTGTCAGCCAACAGGTTACCTATCTCATCATACATGGGAAGTATCGCCTGGGGCTGGTGTCTCAGCGTAGGAAGCGTAAAATGTATCGGCAAGATAGGGAATGGGTTGACCAATAACTCATACTTGCCATCTATCACCCGATGAATCTGTTCTTTCGGACGGTTTTCGGCACATAGGAAACAAGGACGCTCAGCCAAGGAACGGGCATCAATCTTCGCTCCTGTGGAACGGATACGGGCAGGGTTCCACTGTACCTCCAAGGCGATGGTGTCGCCCACCAGTTCACGGGTCTCAACCTGTTGTAAGTCACGATAACGCTGACGCACCTCATCCCATGTCTTCAACTGTCGATGGAAGAAACGCTGCAACGGTGACTGGCTCATGATTGTCTTTCCCCCTTTGTTTACTTGCTGGCGTGCCACGATCTCCATCGTACGCAAACGGTCTTTATAGAGATTATTGGCATTGATTCTCTCTACCGATAACGCCGCATCGGAGTTGCCTCCCCAACGGCGACAGAGATACAACTCTGTGTAGATGCGCCCAATACGATAGCGACGGGAGAACAACAGTCCCAAGGCATAGTCCTCGCCATAGGAGGTATTGGGGAACTGCACCTGACGAAGCAAAGGGGTGAAGAAGGCACGTGGCGCACCCAAGCCATTGATACGCAAGGCGTTATTAGGTCCATTCTCTTCCGTCCACTCCTTATGGTCGATGAGTCCTGGCGGCAGCGTGTTCAAATCGAAATCACACATCCTATAGGAGCCTACTATCATTGCCGCCTTTTGCTTATGGAAAGCATCCACGATTGTCTGCAAGGTCTTGGGCGAAGAATAGAGGTCGTCGGAGTCCAACTGTACGGCAAAACGTCCGCAATACGGACTGTTGATCGCCTCGTTCCAACAACCGCCTATTCCTAAATCAAGGCGTTCTGGCACAATCACGTATAATCTGTCGCTATGACATAGCGACAGACTGGACAGGATCTCACCAGTCTTATCTGTGGAGTGGTTATCCACTACAATGACATTATACTTAAAGTTTGCTTTCTGCGAAAGGGCGCTCTCCACGGCATCCTTGATGGTCTTCTCACGATTGAAAACGGGGATGATGACAGAAGCCTCTACCTCAAAGTCCTGCTCATCAAAGTCCACTTCCTGATACTGGCTCGTATCCACCAAAGCACCAATCTGACGAAGATGTGCTGTACAAGCCTGCTCCATCTCTATCTGCACCTCCCGATTGGCAGGGTTCACATAGTCGAACTGCTTGACACCAGAGGCTCGCAGGTCGGTCTCCTCCTCAGTATAAAGATACTCATTCAAATGGAACAGCATTCCTTCCCTGCTCAAGAACAAGCGAAGGTCATAGAAGCCAGCCCACCGATAGTCACGCTCACGGTCTGTCGTGGCATATTTATGGATCAAGGAGGTACGTATCAATACCAGACTTCCGAAATCAAAGTCGTCACGCAAAGAGCCAGCCTGATAGTCAATGACGGGATGCGCCTTGCGCTCCCCTTTCTCTATCTGCCAACGATCACTATAAATCATAGCGGCTGCGGTATCCTCTGCCACCAGCATCATACGTTCCAATGCGGTGGCACCCAAGGAAACGGGTATCGGCTTCGTCACCAACAAGGTATAGGGAGCAACAGCATGTTCCGCTATCTGCATCATAAAGTGGCTACTCTGCAACTGCTCCACCATCAACAGCGTACAATCCTGCGGAACTTCCTCATTTGCCAGTTCCTGACTAACCATCAGAAAGATATGGCGAACGACTGGGCTCTTCCGTAATTGGGCGATAGTCTCAGTTAGCGAATCCACTGATTGGCAGGCAAGAAAGCAATCTATTTTTTGTTCCATGATGTTTTCTTTCGTTAGATTTAGGTACAAAGGTACAACTTTTTCCGATAAATCCACACTTATGCTCAAAATAATTTCGTACCTTTGCAGGCATGAATAACAAAAAGAGACTATTGGCAATGACTCCGACGAAACTGAAAAGCATCGTCAGCGAACTTGGTATGCCTGCTTTTACGGCTAAGCAGATTGCCCAGTGGCTCTATGAGAAGCATGTGCGGAGCATCGACGAGATGACGAATCTCTCGAAGCAAAACCGCCAACGCCTTGCTGAAGAATATGAGGTGGGACTGATGGAGCCCATTGACTGCCAACGCTCGAAAGACGGTACCATCAAATACCTATTCCCTGTTTGTTGCGACGACATCGCGACAAACCAGACAGACCGTTTCGTAGAGACCGTCTATATCCCAGATGGCGACCGAGCCACCATTTGTGTATCATGTCAGGTGGGATGTAAGATGAATTGTCTGTTCTGTCAGACGGGCAAACAGGGATGGCAAGGTAACTTGACCGCAGCCGATATCCTCAACCAGATTTATGCGCTGCCTGAGGCTAATACCCTGACGAACATCGTGTTCATGGGACAAGGAGAGCCGATGGACAACCTCGATGCCGTTCTGAGAGTCTGTGAGATCATGACGGCTCCATGGGGCTGGCAATGGAGCCCTAAGCGTATCACGGTAAGTTCTGTGGGGATTCGTGGAAAACTGAAGCGTTATCTTGACGAGAGCGACTGTCATGTCGCCATCTCCATGCACTCCCCCTTACATGAGCAACGACTACAACTGATGCCAGCAGAGAAGGCGATGCCAATCTCAGAGACGATAGAATTGTTGCGCCAGTATGACTTCACACACCAACGGCGTTGTTCCTTTGAGTATATCTGTTTCGGAGGTCTCAACGACTCCCCTGTCTACGGTCGGGAGATTGTCAAACTGCTCAACGGTTTGGAGTGTCGTGTCAACCTCATCCGTTTCCACGAGATACCAGGGGTCGACCTGCCGTCATCTGACGAGAAACGCATGGAGGCACTGCGTGACTATCTGAATCATCATGGTATCACCACCACCATCCGTGCCAGCCGAGGACAAGATATTCTCGCCGCCTGTGGCTTGCTCAGCACAGCCCACAAAACCCAATAAACCCACATCGAAATATCGGAATATCTCAATAACAAAATAATATGGAAGAAAAAATGATTCGCGTGGCTATCACGCAAGGAGATACCAACGGTGTCGGCTATGAAGTGATTTTCAAAACCTTCTCCGACCCTGCTATGTTTGAATTATGTACCCCTATTATCTACGGCTCGCCCAAGATTGCCGCCTACCATCGTAAGGCACTAAACCTGGAGACGAATTTCAGTATTATCAACACTGCCGAGGAGGCTCGTGACGGAAGACTGAATATCCTCACTTGTTTTGATGAGGAAATAAAGGTGGATCTCGGACAACCGTCTGAGGAAGCAGGGCAAGCAGCCTACAAGGCTCTCGACCGTGCGATGACTGACTATCGTGCAGGATTGTTCGACGTACTCGTAACAGCACCCATCAATAAGGCGACCATCCAGAGCCCAGGTTTCCATTTCCCAGGACACAC
The DNA here is from genome assembly GCA_017470055.1 of Prevotella sp. Taxonomy (GTDB): domain Bacteria; phylum Bacteroidota; class Bacteroidia; order Bacteroidales; family Bacteroidaceae; genus Prevotella. Next base: position 22,376 of record JAFUFD010000037.1, read on the forward strand.
GGAATATATCGAGACCTGCGTGGGAGACGGGAACAAGGCACTGATGATTCTCATGAATGAGACACTGAGGGTGGCATTGGTCACCACGCATCTTCCTATCAAGGAGATTGCGAAGGCAATCACCAAAGAGACCATCATCGACAAGGCATCTATTTTCCACAAGAGCCTTAAACGTGATTTCCGCATTTCCAATCCCCGCATTGCCGTCCTTTCTCTGAACCCGCATGCTGGCGACAACGGGCTATTAGGTTCAGAAGAGCAGGAAATCATCAAACCTGCCATCGATGAACTGGAGAAGAAAGGTATTCAGGCTTTTGGTCCTTACCCCGCCGATGGCTTCTTTGGCAGCAATGCTTACGACCATTTTGATGGAGTACTCGCCATGTACCACGATCAGGGGCTGGCTCCCTTCAAGACAATAGCCTTGGAGAGTGGTGTTAATTTCACTGCGGGACTACCCATCATACGGACATCACCTGACCATGGTACCGCATACGATATCGCAGGACAGGGAAAGGCTGATGAGAACTCCTTCCGTCATGCCGTCTACACGGCTATCGATGTATTCCGCAATCGACAGAACTACGATGAGCCTCTGAAGAATCCACTACCCAAACTCTTCCATGAGAAACGGGATGATAGTGAGAAAGTACGCTTTGCCATTCCTAAGGCAAAAGACCAGTTTAAGAAGGAAGAGGTGAAGCCCAAAGAGGAACAGGCTGGCTAAACTTTCAAGATAGAAGTGCAATTTCTTGGGAGTAGAAATAGACTCCCTCTCCGCAGGACTCAGACGTTCTCGGAGCGTAGCGACGAGGTTGTCTGAGTCCTGCGGAGAGGAAAAATCAATCAGCAATGCAAATAAACA
>JAFUFD010000038.1 GCA_017470055.1 Prevotella sp.
ACTCGTTATTTAGCTCACATTTGCCGTTTATGAATGTTAAATCCGTTAAATCTTACCCTCCCAAACACATTTCTCAACCCCCAAAATCACTTTTCTACCATTTAACATGTAACTCATTGGTTGTCAATACTTAAAATATTCCCTTTTTGTTAATAGTAGTCCATGTATAATCACACGTATCCCTGGAATTTGGTAAGAAGCGAAGTCTACCACCGTATACATTTATATAGACACTATCAATATTGTTGCTGAAAGATGCACCAATAAGTATTGTGTCTGTTGTACAATTCTTTATTCTCATACTTTCCATGGTATCCCACACGGGAAGACAAGAAGCAAGAAGCAACAAACAAGATGTCATTGATAAGATTTTTTTCATTGTTTTCTACTAATTATTATGTGCAAAATTACAAAAAAATCTTTATTACATATAATATCACCAAAACTTTAAGGTAAATATCTTGCCACATTAATTCGAAATCTATTAATCAAACCAATATTTGCAACAGGAAAGTGGATCAATGAGAACCGTCTCCGTTTTTCTTGTGTGCCCATCCTCATCGGTCTCTTTGATAACGGTGAGCGAGCCTGTGGAATACAGACCTGAGCAGGAAAGGAATCTCATACTTGTTCATCTGTAAATATCTAATTTCGTGTGCAAATATAGCAAAAATATTGAAAGGACTATGGTTTTCTCACGTTTTTACTATAACGGTCTCTATCGTATTAACAAAAATTCTATTCCCAAATCATAGTGATTCTTTTTAATGGCTTTATACAAATCCTCACATACAATGACATCATTAATTGCTGGCTGAGAATTAAAAATAACCAAATTCTTGGTCTTATTAGAGTCTAGTCTTATTTTAAGAATAACGTCTGTCCCGTCAGCATATATTGTTCTTGTCTTATCAATGACATCATATATTTTCTTAAAATGTAAAATGTAATAAATTCGATTGCCATATTCCTTGCTAATCGTTTTTACAGGAAGGTATTCAATCTCATTATTATCACCAGTAAAAGATTCTATTAAATTTTTAAACTCTTCACTAACAACATTCGCTCCTCCTGTACATGCATGAAAATGGCAATACACCCCATTCCTCAATTCTAACACAAGTGATTGCCAGTTTTCCACTTCTTTCCCATCTCTTGCAATCGGATATGGTACACTCGAAGGGGCATACAATACACCTCCGAGTGTGTCATTACCATCAATGATTAACTTATAATACTTCATCGTTATAATAAACTTTGTACAAAAATAGTGTTTTATATTCTTTTTATAGCAATTATTTCCAAAATTTTTTATATAACATATCAGGATTATTTCTTATCGGTTGCTTTACTCTTATCTCAAATTGATTTATGAACTGTTGTTGGTTCACATTTAACATATTATCAATAATACGCATTTGTTCCAAGACCCATTCATGATAAGCATTAGGATGTCTCCCTATATGAGGTAATAAATCTTTATTCCATTCGTTATCGAGATTAAGACCGTATTTTTGTGCTATTTTTTCCATTTCAGGAGTGAACTTTTTGTTTTTATTTGTTGCATAATGATGCTCTTGAAGTGGCTTCTGCTGAGGATTTATATTATGTTGATTTTGCTGAGAATTTAAACTTTGTTGATATTTTCGATTATCCTGATAACCTCGATACAGTCCGCCTGCTCCGTTAATGGCGGCACCTTGTAGAGCATATTTTCCGCCTTGTTTTAGAGCGTCACCAATGCTTTCGCCATTAAATAAAGAGAATCCTGTTCCAATAGTAAATCCTCCGATTGCCCCACTTGTGGCATCCTGTACAAAATCTCTAAGGATTACATTGCTTATTTTATTTGTTAATTTTGATAAAGGTTCCTCTAAAACGTCACCTATTTTAAGTCCAGCAACAGATGTCATCATAGACATTCCTGTTGATATTATCACATTATCTAAACTAATACTATTCCAGCCATTATTAAAGCCTTGATTAATAATACTATTTCCTGCTCCTGCAATTGCAGCACCTAAGATCGGGCATCCTACCATACTAGCCAAAGTCGCCCCGCCTCCAAGGAAGAAAGATGCTAATCCATGACCAAAATCATGTATCTCATCCCAATTTAACGCAACGTTAATTATGCCACCAATGGCTAATGCCCACCAGAACTCCCCACTCGGATCATTATATTTCAGCGGATTATTGATGCAGTAACTGTACCTGTTGAAACTCTGGGAGAAGTCGGGCATCTGCACGTAGTTGTCGGGGGAGAGGAAACGCCCCAGCATGGGGTCGTATAGGCGACCGTTCATGTTGATGAGTCCGAACTCTGGCAGCATCTCATGTCCCGTATAGCCACGGTGGAAGCCGATGGTGTTCTTGCTGACAGTCTGTTTTCCCCATGCGTCATACTCCGCCTCGAAGACGGAGGAGCCTGACTCGTCAAAGAGACGGGTGACACTGCCAAGATGGTCGGTGAAGGCGTAGTAGTAGGTGCCCGTGGACTGGTTTCCCTCTATGACATAGATGCAGCCGTTGTCCAAGTAGTAGAAGTGTCGGGTTGTTCCGTTCTCCGTAATCCGCTCATAGTCGCCCGCATAGAAGGTACTGCGTTTTACCGTTCCGTTCTGACGAAGTACCGTCTTCCACCGTTCCTCGTCTGGACCGTAAGTAAACAACATGCTATAGCCGTTCTCGGAAATTGACTCCACTTTGCCAAATGGTGTGTAGATGGTCTGCTGGGTAGCGGTGGATACACGACCCTGAGGGTTGTCTATGGAGGTGACAGCGTGAGGCTTCGGTCCACCATAGTAGAGTCCGCCAAGCCCGGTCTTGCTGGATATATTGCCGTTGTCGGTATAGTCCACCTCCTGTGAGACGGCACTGTTCAACTTCACTCCCACCAGACGGTCAAGGTCGTCGTACTCGAAGTCCTCCGCCTGCGATGTCATACCCAAACGGCTGCGCAGGTTACCAGTCGCCCCGTCGAAACTGAAAAGCATGCTGCGTAGCGAGATGTTGCCAGTCTTAGCCAAGCGAAGTTCCGTCAGATAGCCACGGGAGTCGCAGGTCGAGGTGTGGGTCATTAGTGGACTCTGCACCTGGAGGCTGCCGCTGGGCAGCGTCCCGCCATAGACGACAGTCGTCGAGAGTCCGTTGTCCCCAGTCACCAGACTGACGCAGCGACCTCCGATGTCGCTGCCGACCAGATTCCCATAGGCATCATACCTGTAGTTGATGGGCACTCCCTGGGGGTAGGTCTTCGACGAGAGCCGCCCCTTGTCATCGTATTGATAGGTGAAAGTGACAGGTGTCTCTCCTGTCATGCTCCGTGTCTCTGAGGAGAGGAGCCCCTTATTATTATAGGTGTAGTTGATGATGCGGTCGCCCGTCTGCTCCTTGACAAGCCGCTCCTTGTCATAGCCCGACGTGCCATAGGTGTAGGATGTGACGACTCCGCCGCAGTTCCTTGCCGTCAGTTTGCCGACAGCGTCATAGGTGTAGGCGGTCTCATTGCCCCTCGCGTCGGTCTGGCGGATGACACGTCCCAGTGCGTCATACTCATAGGTACAGATACCAGCGTCAGGGTCCTCCAGTCTGATCTGGTTACCCGCAGCGTCATAGTCCATATAGACAGTAGCGCCTTCCGAAGAGGCACTGGACGGCTTGCCGTTAGAGTGGTAGGTGTACGATACGGAGGACACTGGGTCGGTGGACTCCGTCACGTTGCCCCATGCGTCATAGGTCTTTATGTATTCCCTGCCATGATCCGTAGTGGTCGTCGTACGGTTGCCGTAGGTGTAAGTTGCATTCGTCCCGCTGGAGGATGTATGGCTCACCATACGCCCTAATGCGTCGTAACCCATCGACTCCGTAATGGTGAGGTTGCCCTTCTGGTTTGTACTCGTTGTCAAGAGTCCCTTGGAGTTATAGGTGTTTGTGGTCTTGATGACCGTACCTCCGACACCCTTGGTCTCCCTGCTCAGTTCATTGTCAAGCGCGTCATACTTTGTCGTCACGGTACCGCCTCCAGCCTTGGTTACAGTTATCGTGTATCCGCTGCCGTTACTATTGGTGGTGCGGTTATAGGTCGTCACCGCCCCCGATGGCTTGGTTTCCTTAGTCACCATCCCGAAGCCGTTGTACGTATAGTTGGTAATCAGGGGCTGTGATGAGGGACCGGCATACGTCATATCTATACGTGCCATCACCTCTCCGAACGGGTTGAGACCGTAATAGACGGTGGATGACGCTGGTGTCGTCGACCGCTGAAGGAGGAATTTCCCGCCAGAGTATTGGAAGTTCGTCACCATGGTGGACATACTTGCTCCGCTGACGGTCTCTTTGGTCGTATTTCCATAAGTGTCGTAGACATACTCCTTGGTGAGCGCCATCGGTGTACCAGAGTGCTCGACGACCTTGGCGGGAAGTCCGTTGGCGGCATAGGTGTACTTTGTCGTGGTGCTGTAAGCCTGCCCAGAGTCACTGTGTTTCTGCGTTTGCTTGACTGTCTCGGGTCTGTAAGCCTTGCCTATCTTGTTGGCGGAATAGGTATACTCCGTCTGCCTGTACATGTTGCTGCCACCAAACTCTGTCCGCTTCTTGGTAAGGTAGCCCTTGGAGGTATTATAACTGAAAGTGGTCGTCGTGACATTGCCGTAAATGTCCTTCTCAGTAAGGGTAGACGGGTACACCATATAGTTGGAGCCGTAGTTGACAACCGTAGCGGATGATGCTGATGTGGTCGTAAAACCTCCCTGCGTGGTGGTCGTGGATGTGCTGACAGGCACACAGTGTTGTGTGTTCCAACCTGTTATCTTTGCAGTGGTGCTCTTCCCCGTGTAGTACTCGCTTGACGTCTGCTCTGTGAATCCGAGTATCCCTCTTCCCTTCAGGTGGGCACGAAGTTCCTTGTAGGTATAGTCCGTCCGGCGGATGACAGGGGAGGCGCCTGACTCCCTCATCTGGGATACCACACATAGCGGAGCCGCCACATCGATCAGAGGATAGACACTGCCACTCCCCTTGGTATAGAGTTTGTCGGAGGTTAGAGAGCCGTAGGTGAAGGAGGTGATGCGTCCGTCGCTGTTCTTGACTGACTTAACCTTGCCGTCAGATACTTGATGACTGCGGCAACTATACAGATGCATGGTCGGATTGACGTTGGCATTATTGCCTCCCCAGCAGTCATAGCCGTAGTTCAGCACATCGAGCCATCCCTTACCTTTAAAGTCACCGACACAGATATGTCCGGCCTTGGCATCGCTTTCCTTTTTGGAGGAGGCTGATTTCTTCAGCGTCAGGCTGCTCCCGTTTGACACTAGCCATAGTGTATTGGTCTTCAGAAAGCCAGAGGTGACGGTGTAAGCGGCGAAATTGATGACCACATCGGACTTTCCGTCACGGTCAAGGTCAGTGACGAGACAGTTCCATGTTCCCGTATCAGTGTTTTTAGGAAGAATCTTAACGGGAAGGGTGTACGCAAGTTTCTTCGTGAAGGTGCCGTTCCCGTTGCCGAGGGAGAAATAGAGTTTGTTGCTGTAGTTGTCATTCCAGACGAAGTCGAGGATGCCGTCCCCGTTGAAGTCTCCCTGCTCTAAATGATAACTACTTTTAATACCATCATTTAAAGTAGTATTATCTGAGAAGGTATTATCGCCTAAATTATTGTATATTCTATAACCATCATCGCATATTACCATTATATCTGAAAGACCATCACCATTATAGTCTGATGCAAAGACTTTCCTAGGATTGCTTTCTATTTTTAATTTGAAAGACTTTTTAGTAACAATGCTATTGTTTTCAATTGAAAGTAAGTTGCAATTGTAATAATTATTATGTGATTTAAAGGTATTGAGAAGGAATATATCACTTTGCCCATCATTATCAAAGTCATTATAACAGAAAAGAGGATACCCATAAATTCCCAAATCAAAATCTTTGGAATAACTGATTGATTTCAAATTTGAGATGTCTTTACCAAAAGCATAAATAAAATAGAATATATGATTATTATCATGTCCAGTTCTATAACCAGGTAGGATAATGTCATTTTTTCCATCACCATCAAGATCTATACAAACAGGAAATCCTTTCTTATCTCTTTTCGCACCCAGAGAAATTGTCCCATCAAATATAATAGATAATGGAGCCTTATATGAGACACTCCCATTGTTAATTTGAGAATTGTAAATCATCAAATAGTTATGGGTGCTTTTAGTTTTATGAACACTGGAAGAGTTTGTTATAGTAACAGGAGAAAGATGAACGATATCACTGACTCCATCGCCGTTGAGATCGCCTGCCATCAGATAACGCTCTCCATATTCATGGAGGTTGTCATCTTGGGGTGGCGTTATCCCCAAAGTAGCGCATGAGGGAGAGAAACTTGGCAAGTTATTCCAGTCCACCTTTATCTGCCTGCTGCTGCTGTTCCCTGTGGTTCCCGTCTCTGTGATATACGTCAGACGGGAATATTTAGTGGTACAAGCATCAGAAGTCGTGTCGTAGGTCATCTTATAGATACGGTATACATTGCCTCCCGCTTTGGTGGACACGCTCTTCAGGCGTTTCCCCACATATCCTTTCAGACCGTTTAGCGTGAAGGTGATGGTGTCGGTACGTGCCTCATACTCAAAGTCGACAGTGTTTCCTCCGCCATAACTGATAGTCTGCGGATAGAGGTACCTGTCTGAGGTCTGATATTGATATGTGATGGTCTGCCCGAGATTGTTGGTACACTTGCTGATATACCATGCGAAAGGTCTCTGAGCGGATGCCACCCTTGTTGTCTGCTGCGTTCCCGTTGCATGTCCGAACTCATAGGTCATGCCGTCATTGGTGTCGACCTCAAGCCAACTGCTTGTCGAGATGGAGGAGCCGTGAAGGGTGACTTTTGTCAGAGGCTCACCCTCTGGGGAATAGACTGAGCCGTCTGAGCCTTCCGTGCCAGAGACCTTTATCAGCCGCTTGCCATCCAGATAAAGGGCATCGGAGGTTGAGTATTTGATACCTTTAGGCGTCTCCCCGTATAAATAATTCTTCATCCCACGGGTGATGGCGGAGATTCCCGTGATGCTGCATCCCCAGCCGGCGATGCCATTACCCGACTGGCTGTTATACGTGAGTGCGATGGAGGGCTTCAAGTCCCCGTAACCTTTTGGCACCTGCACCTGAACAGTATAGGATGCGCCACCTGTAGGGGTTACCGCCGCCGTGCCATCCAGTCTGTCCTGACTATATACCTCTATGGGGAACGCTGCCAGTAATGACAGCATTCCTGCTAAAAATCTCTTCCTCATGATATTAGTTAATTCTTGATAATCTTGATACTCTGTTCCTCTTCCCCATATACAATATGAAGGATATATATTCCTTGAGACAGCCCACTGACATTCACGCTACAGTTAGCGGAATTGGATACTCCTGTCAGTGCGGTCTCTCCGTAGACACCCAGAAGGGTGTATTGATACTCACCGGAGAATTCAGCCTCATCCTCGTACTTTATCTGGAGGATGTCCGACACGGGATTAGGCGCGGCGGAGAATAACTGGGCATTGTCAGATCCCTTCACCCGTCTGGTTCTTAGAATTCTGTACCTGTTGATACGGTTGCCGGAGGCATCGTACTCATACGCCACTCCCTGGGCGTGTCCCAGAAGTGGCAGCATGAGCATCGTCAATAATAAAAAAATGCGTGCGTGATTCATGATTATATTACTTTTTATTGAAATCTTCATCATGTGAAATATTAGTTTTACTTGATCGCCTATTTTTCGGGCTGCAAAAGTACAGAAAATGAGGAGAAGTTCCATCATCTCAACCGTTTCTTTTTCGAGAAAAGCGAAACGGTAGGCGTTTCATTTTTCAAAAAATGTTTAAAAAGGAGGAGGTTTGTCAATAGAAGTTAATTTTCCTATAATGGGAGGCATCGGAATGTGGGGGTGGGCGAAGAGGAGGATGGTGCCCCCCTTGTGCTCCGAGCGTGATTGCAGTACCTTTGCACCGTGTTCAGAACACAAGAACCCGTTAGCCGAGTGCCTTCTATCAAGCAGTAGTAAGCCTCCACCGCCAGAGGGCGATGCCTCCAGTAGATGAGTGAACAGGCTCCGATTGCGCATAGGAGACTCTACTTTCAGAGAAGGGAGGCTTTACTCTTCATGATCGGAGGCTTTGGTAACGGAAAAACAAAAAAACAGATGTTTAACCTTATTAAAAAAAAGAAAGAGTTATGAGTCAGAAATTCATTAAAGTGCAAAACAAGAACATGCGTTCAACCGCCTTCGGCAAGTACTTCGCTCGTGCGGTCTATGACAAGAATCCGATTTCCACGAAGGATATTGCCAACTTTATCCAAATGCAGGCAAGTATCAAGAAATCTGACTGCCTTGCCGTACTTGACGAACTTGGCGCGGCCCTGAAACACTATCTTGAACTGGGGCAGAAAGTGAAAATCGATGGTATCGGAATTTTCAAAGTAGGCTTCTCCAGCATCGGCGCCGAAACAGAGGCTGGTGTATCGGCGAACAATATCTATGGAAAGCGTGTCATCTTCACGCCAGAGACAGTCCGCATAGAGGGACAGCCGGAGTCCCGTAGCCAAGAGGATGGCTCATACAAGATTGTCAGACCGTTTACCGTAGAGAAAGTCATGGTCAGTGATGTTGTCTTCGAGGAGGCGCGTCAACAGGAGGTTACGACTAACGAGGAAGGAGGTGAGTAATGAAGCGTGAGACTTGGAAACTGGTGATTCAACTTGTGGTGAGTATTCTCACTGCCATTGCCACCACCCTTGGTGTGACGAGTTGCATGTAGCGTATGATGACAGGATGTCTCATGTTTTGAGGCATCCTGTCATATTTTATTCCTGAAAGATCGGTGGTGTGCATAGGTGCAAAAAATGTTAAAGAGGTCGTTTGTGTGGAGGTATGAGACAAATAAGGGGTATTTATGTTACAAAAACAAGGGAGAATTTGAAAATTAATTGTTACTTTTGCAGCAGAAAACGTAAATATTTAAACTAACAACAACAATGGCAACAAACGAAAATGCACAAGAATCGAAAGGTTTTTATAAACTTTCGTGGATTCAAAGAATTGGTTTTGGCTCGGGTGACTTGGCGCAAAACCTGATTTATCAAACGATTTGTATGTACCTGTTGTTCTTCTACACCGACATCTATGGATTGAATCCTGGTGTAGCAGCAACCATGTTCCTCGTCGTGCGTCTGGTGGACGTATTATGGGACCCCTTAGTAGGTACTTATGTCGACAAGCACAATCCCCGTTGGGGAAAATATCGCTCCTATCTGGTGCTGGCAGGTATCCCCCTGACCGTCCTTGCTATCCTCTGCTTCTGGAATGGTATGGAGGGACAGACGGACACCCTGAAACTTATCTATGCCTATGTCACCTATGTGGGATTGTCTATGCTCTATACCCTCATTAACGTACCCTATGGTGCCTTGAACTCTTCTTTGACACGAGATACCGACGAGATTACGATATTGACTTCCGTTCGTATGTTCATGGCGAATGTCGGAGGACTCTGTGTGTCTGCCGGTGTTCCTATCCTTGTCGCTATCCTCGCCGCGGCGAAAGACCTGCCTACGGAGATGGCGTTGTTCATGGGACTGGGCTCGTTGCCATCGTTTATCTTCATGCCTTTGGTGCCAGCCATCAAGAAGAAGGTGGGTAAGAAGAATATGTTCTATATTTTCCTGACCATCGCCATTATCGGTATGATGATGTTGTATGTTATCAGTAAGATGGGACCTGTGAAGGATAATATCGTTCTCGTATATGTCGCCCAGTTTATCAAGTCCACGGGTGTCATTGTCGCCACGGGTTATATGTGGGCACTGATTCCTGAGGTCATCTCTTTCGCAGAGTATACCAGCGGCAAGCGTATCGCTGGTATTGTGAACGCACTGACAGGCATCTTCTACAAGGCGGGTATGGCTTTGGGCGGTGTTGTTCCTGGCGCTGTGCTCGCATGGACTGGTTATCAGGCAGCCGCCGAGCAGGCAAGTACACTGCCTACCGACAGTAATGCGTGGTTCTATGCCATGCTGATCTATGCTTTGGTAGGTCTTGCCTTGCTGATCTTCTGTTTTACACAGACCAAGGAGCGTGTGGTAATGGACGAGAGCGAGACCAAGAACGTGAAGGTCAGCGACCTCTGGACGGAGTTCTTCCACAACCGTCCGTTGCGCATCGTCGCCCTGTTCTTCATCACTGCCTTTGCGATGATGTCAGTAGGTAATGCCGCAGGTGCTTATTTTATGAACGACTTAGAGCAGCAGACTCCGTTGGCTCAGGAGGGCATCCGCTGGCTGGTATGTATTATCCCCGCTATTCTGTTGCTCCTCGCCATGTTCATCATCTCGAAATATGAGTTGACGGATGAGGTGATTGACGATATCAACAAGAAGATTGAGGAGCGCAATAAGTAATAATAGGTGAGCGAAAAAGGATAGAGGCTGTTTCCGCATGAGGAAGCAGCCTCTATTCGTTTATTCTGTGACCTGAAGTTCGAAAGGTGTGGCGGGAAGGTCGTGCTTGGAGTAGAGGTTAGCACGGATGGGGTTGTCTTTCCAAGCGTAGCGGACGAAGGCAGGTGCAGAAATCGTCGATTCCAACGACACCTGATTGCCTTTAGCCACTGCCTTCACGTTGACAAACCTCTTGTCTGCGCCAGCCAGTTCGAACTCCGCTTGCTCACCCTCCTGAAGCGGTTGGTCGAAAGTGACGACGACTTGATTGCCCTCTCTCTTCGCACTGACTGGCTGCGGGGAGAGAGCCACCTTCTTGCCATATACCAGTTGGTCCATGCAGAGACCGACACGCTCTGCCACCTCTTTTTTGCGCAAGGGGTGAATATCGACGGTTTCACCGAGATCGACGGCTACAGCGAGTGCGGTATAGGGGTCGTTGGCGGCAACCTGTCGTTGTGCCTCTCGCAACTGCGCCCATCCCGAGTAGGGCTGAGGTTGCTCAGAGGGCTCCAAGTGATTGGCAAGTTGTACGACGCAGAACGGCAGTCGTGGACTCTTCCATAGCGTGCGCCAGTTGCCTATCATCTTCTGCAGCAGGTCGGCATAAGGAGCGGGATTGCCCGTATTCGACTCCCCCTGATACCATACGACACCACTGATGGCGTAGGGCGCCAACGGATAGACGACGGCATTGTAAAGGGTGGTGGGGAGATTCTGGAGCGAGACATCTCCGCTGGGACATGACGGCATCTCCGCACCTGCGTGGTGCTTCCATTGCTCACTGAGCGGGATCACGTCCTTGGGCAATGGGTTCAGCGAGCAGCGATCGTCGCCAAACGCAATCATGTAGGGCTTCTCCTTGATGAAATGTGCCGTACCGTATTTATTGACAAAGCGGATGGTGATGACGTTATCGCCCTCTCGCAGCAGTCCTTCTGGAATATCATAGCGGCGAGGCGGATACTGGTAGTAGGTACGACCGATCTCTTTCCCGTTAAGATAGGTGTAGTCGGCGTCGAAGAGGGTGCCGAGCAACAACCGTGCCGGCTTGCCAGCATGTGCCTTGTCCACCTGTATGTGCTGGCGGAGCCAGATGCTGCCAATGATGCCACGACCATTCTTTTTCGCCCATTCCATCGAATACTGGTTGACGGTTTCCCAAGCGCTGTCATCATAGTTAGGAAGGATGAAATGCTCTTGGATGCCAGGGTCACTCTCGTTCATGATCTCATACCAGCGTTGATCGGCAAGTTGGTTGGCACGAGCCTGCGCCTTCACGTAGTCGTCGTTCTGGTAGAGTTTTGTCTTCTCCACATAGAGTGGGTAGTCTTTCTCTAAAGAGTCGGCTGACACCCACGCCTCTACAGGGGTACCGCCCCAACTGTTCACGATGATGCCCTGAGGGACCCCCGTCTGCTTCGCCATCCGTTGCCCGAAGAAAGAGCCGAGGGCGGAGAAAAGCCATGCGTCGTCCTTGGTAAGCGGTTTCCAGTTGATGGAGGTAGGACGGATATCCTCCTGTACGCCATGGGTGTTCGTCTCGTTCTGGACACGGAACAGGCGGACGTTGGGGTTCGACAACTGGTTGATCTCCTCCACATATTGCGGATAGACCCGTTCGATGGTCACGTCCATGTTCGACTGTCCGGAGCAGAGCCACACATCACCCACCAGCACATTGGTCAGCACCACATCGCCCACCATCAGGGTATAGGGTCCCCCCGCTTTCATCGCAGGTAAATCCGCACGGAATTTCCCGTTGGAATCGGCGATAACAATGGTTTGAAACTTGTTGATGCGGATAGCGATACGCTCTCCTGGATCAGCCGTGCCCCAAATAGGTACTTTTTTGCCACGTTGTACCACCATCCCCGACTGGAACAGTTGTGGGAGTTGTACTTTCGCATGGGCAAAGAGCACGCAGAGCAGCAGAGAGATAATCGTAGTAATTCTGATTCTCATCATGTTATGATTAATTTTTGTTGATTTGTTGCAAAAATATAAAAAAAAGAGGTGAAACGGAAAAGAAATGCGCTTTTTTTAAAGTGATGTGACAAAAAACATAGGTTTATGTTACAAAATCGAATAGGATTTTGCGAAGAATTTATTATTTTTGCAACAGAAATCCGAAAGATGATGTCATCAGGTAGGAAAGACAGGCTCATAAATATTATAACGAACAATAACTTTTTATACTCATATAAATAAGACTATGGTCATGAACAAGAACTTTAAGTTAGTAGTTGTATTTTTGTTTTCGTGGATAACTACAGAAGTAGTATTTGCTCAATCCACGCTGGGAAGTGCGGATGGGCAATGCTGCCTCAATCCCACAGAGAATACGTTGAAGGATGCCTATCGTGACTATTGGTACACAGGTGTCAGTGTCAACCAGTGGGAGGTAGAGGCAGAGCGGAACGCTGCTAACGCTTTTGACGTCACAGGCTTTGTCAGTGGCGACCAGACAGCCGACTGGGCTGTTATCGAGAGGGACTTCAACTGGGTTGTCGCTGAGAACTGTATGAAGTGTGAGGTGATGCATCCGAAAGAGGGGGTCTATGACTTTACCCTTGCCGACAAATTCGTCAACAAGGCGAAGGCGGCGGGAATGAAGGTGCTGGGTCATTGCCTGATATGGCATTCCCAGTGTGCCCCTTGGTTCCATTACGATGAGAAGGGCAATCTGGTGTCCGCAGAGGTGTTGAGAAAACGCATGCGAGAGCATATCTATACGATTGTCAGCCATTTCAAAGGTCGTGTGGATGCCTGGGATGTGGTCAACGAGGCTTTCGAGGATGACGGCACACCTCGCCAGAGCCTGTTCTATCAGATTCTCGGAACCGACTATATACCCCTTGCCTTCCGTTATGCGCATGAGGCTGACCCTCAGGCGGAGTTGTACTACCAGGACTTCTCGATGAACAAGGCAGCGAAAGTGGAGGGCGTGGCGAACTTCTTCCGTCCGCTGATCCAGCAGGGGCTGCCCATCAGCGCCATCGGCATGCAGGGGCATCTGGTACTGGAGGGCAACAACTATATCGAGGAATACGAGCATTCCATCAATACGATAGCCTCTTTAGGTATCCCCACTGCCTTTACGGAACTCGACCTTACCGTTCTGCCCAATCCCTACGGCTTCTCGGGGGCTAACATCAGCGACCGTTTCGCCTATCGCCCTGAGATGGACCCCTATAAGAACGGGCTGACCAAGGAGAAAGAGGCGGAGATAGAGCAGTTCTGGGTGAGTTTCTACCAACTGCTGATCCGCCATCGGAAGGACATCCAACGTGTGAATTTCTGGTGTCTGAACGATGCCGGTTCCTGGCGTAACGACTTCCCCATCAAGGGGCGTACCGACTATGCCACGCTGTATGATCGCCAGAACCAGCGTAAGCCTTTCGTGCAGGCACTGATCAATCTGGTGAAGCCCCAGCCGAAAGAGGCGAGGAAGAAAACTAAGAAGAACAGAAAATAGTATTAACTTAATAACTACTGACTATGGCAAAGTTACCACGTTACTTATTTCCGAGTGATTACATGGCTGACCCTTCAGCCAATGTGTTTAATGGCAAATTGTATGTTTACCCCAGTCATGACTGGGATGCGGGCGAGTGTTTCGACGATGACGGCGGACACTTCCAGATGAAAGACTACCATGTGCTCTCCTTCAATGATGTGGAGAACGACGAGGCTACCGACCACGGCGTGATCCTCGATGTGAAGGATGTGCCCTGGGCAGAGAAGCAGATGTGGGATAATGATGTCGTGGAGAAGGACGGTAAGTACTATCTCATCTTCTCCGCAAAGGCATACGATGGCGTGTTCCGTCTGGGCGTTGCCGTCGCCGACAGGCCCGAGGGACCTTTCGTGCCACAGCCGCAGCCCATCCGTGGCTCTTTCTCTATCGACCCCAGCGTGTTCAAGGACGATGACGGACAGATATACTGCTATTTTGGAGGACTCTGGGGTGGACAGTTGCAGTGGTGGCACCCGCTGCCTAACGGCGTGGCGCCCGTCTTCGGCAAGTATGGTGATGATAACGGGCTCATCGACCTCGGTGCGGCACCCGACCATAAGGGCGAACTCTTCGCTAATGCTGATGCACCTGCCATCCATAGCGGTGTCGTCCGCATGAGCGACGACGTGCTGCAGTTTGCCGAGGCTCCACGTCCTGTTGTCATCCTCGACAAGAACGGGGAACCGCTGAAGGCTGGCGACCCTCATCGCTTCTTCGAGGCGTCATGGATGCATAAATATAACGGGAAGTACTATTTCTCTTATTCCACGGGCGACAGCCACTTCCTCTGCTATGCCATTGGCGACAGCCCCTACGGACCGTTCACCTATCAGGGTGTCATCCTTGATCCCGTAGTAGGCTGGACCACCCATCATAGCATTGTGGAGTACAAGGGACAGTGGTATCTCTTCTACCACGACTGTGTTCCCTCCAATGATGTGACCCATCTGCGCAGCCTGAAAGTACAGCGCTTGTTCTACAACGAGGACGGAACGATACAGAAGGTAGTCAATGAATAATCAGACACTAATAACTGACTATTACGCTCGACATCGTGGTGAAATCGTCGATTTCGTTGCGATTCGAATACAAGACAGGGACGAGGCTCAGGATATGGTCCAGAACCTCTTCCTGCGTCTGCTCAGTGGTCATCGGTTGATCACTGAGCAGACCATGCCCTGTCTCATCTATACCATGGCACGTCATCTGATAGCCGACTACTACCGTCGCCGTCATGTCTACGAGGAATATGAGCATTATATCCGTCGTCATGATGACAGCGACGACACGATGGAATCGGTCTTTTCTGCCCGTCAGATCATGGAGCGTATGGAGCATTCCCTGGCTCGCCTTTCCGAGGAGTGCAGGGAGGTTTACCGTCTTCATATCTATGACGGCATGAAAGTCAGTGAGATTTCCCAACAGTTGCATGTCCCATACAAAAAGGTGGAGAACCAGTTGGGTATTGCCCGCAAGACCGTGCGACGGCATCTGAGGGCGTGTGTGTAACTTATAGTCTACGCTAATAGTTCCTCTGGGCGGTTGATGAAGGTGGTGGCACCATGGTGGAGGAGGAAGTCACGGTCTCGAAAGCCCCAGAGGACACTGACGCAGGGGAGTCCCGCGTTATGGGCGGTCTCGATGTCGACATCGCTATCACCGATATAGACGGCATGCTCTTTACCGATACCCAACTGGCGCAACGCCTCGTGGACGGTGTCAGGAGCAGGCTTCTTGCGGATGCCCTCTGCCTCATGTTCCCCAATAGCGACTTTTATCTCTGGAAAGAAATGGCGTACCAGTTCCTGGGTCGCCGGCATGAACTTATTGCTGACAACGGCAAGGTGGTAGCCACGGCGGCTCAGTGTCTGTAATACCTCGGGGATGTCCTCGTAGGGGCGGGTCGTGTCGAGCGAGTGCTGCATATAATACTGGCGGAAGGTGGCGAAAGCCTCGTCGAAAAGGGGGTTCTCGGCACCGTCGGGTACGGCACGCTCCATCAACAGACGGATGCCATTGCCTACGAAGCGGCGTATGTCACCGATGGAATGCTGTGGCATGCCATGGGTGCGCAGCGCAAAATTGACGGACGCTGCCAAGTCGCCTAATGTGTCGAGCAGCGTCCCGTCAAGATCGAAGATATAGGTTGTATAGTCTATCGTACCTCAGTTGTTTTGTTATGCGTCAATATTTGCGTAGGTGGCGTTCTTCTCGATGAACTCACGGCGTGGCTCTACGTCATCGCCCATCAGCATGGAGAAGATCTCGTCAGCCTCTGCGGCATTCTCGATAGTCACCTGCTTCAGCAGACGGTTCTCCGGATTCATGGTGGTCTCCCAGAGTTGCTCCGGGTTCATCTCACCAAGACCTTTGTAACGCTGGGTGTGCAGCGCCTTATCGTCGTCACGTCCGTCCACATACTTGTCGATGAACGCCTGACGCTGCTGCTCTGTATAGCAGTATTCCGAGAATTTCTTGTAGGTGCACTTATAGAGAGGTGGGGTGGCGATATAGAGGTGACCACCCTGGATGACCTGTGGCATGAAGCGATAGAAGAGTGTCATGATAAGGGTGTCGATGTGAGAGCCATCGACATCGGCGTCGGTCATGATGATGATCTTGTCGTAACGCAACTTGTCGATATTCGCCTCACGGTCGCCCTCGCCCTCTACACCAAAGCGTACGCCGATGGACTGGATGATGTTCATCACAGACTCAGCCTCGAAGACACGGTGCCATTGTACTTTCTCCACGTTCAGGATCTTACCGCGCAAGGGGAGGATGGCCTGGAAATGGCGGTCACGACCCTGCTTGGCGGAGCCACCTGCGGAGTCACCCTCGACGAGGAATATCTCACAGTCTTTCGGGTCCTTGTTAGAGCAGTCGGCGAGTTTACCGGGCAGACCGCCACCCGTCATCGGGTTCTTGCGCTGTACGCTCTCACGTGCCTTACGGGCGGCGATACGGGCGGTAGCGGCAAGTACCACCTTGTCACAGATGAGTTTCGCCTCTTTCGGATGCTCCTCTAAATAGTTGCTCAGTGCCTCGCCTACAGCCTGCTGGACGGCACCAGCGACCTCAGAGTTACCCAGTTTCGTCTTGGTCTGTCCCTCGAACTGCGGCTCTGCCACCTTGATGGAGATGACGGCTGAGAGACCCTCACGGAAGTCCTCACCGGCTATCTCTATCTTCGCCTTCTCGATCTGCTTGGAGATCTGGGGGTCGGCATCGGCGTATTTCTTCAGCGTGCGGGTCAGTGCCATACGGAAACCTACCAAGTGGGTACCACCCTCAATGGTGTTGATATTATTGACGTAAGAGTGGATATTCTCTGTATAGTCGGTATTGTACATCACAGCGACCTCGATGGGCACTCCCTGTTTCTCCGTCTTCAGGTAGATGACATCGTCGAAAAGGTGGGTACGGTGACGGTCGACGTAGCGCACGAACTCCTTCAGTCCGTCCTTGGCATGGAAGACCTCCTCCCTCAGTTTGCCTTCCTCGTCAGGGCGCATGTCCTTCAAGGTGATGGTGATGCCGGCGTTCAGGTAGGCGAGTTCACGCATACGGCGGGCGATGATGTCGTACTTATACTCCGTGGTGGTGAAGATGCTGCCGTCGGGCCAGAACTGCTGACGGGTACCTGTCTTGTCGGTGTCACCGACAATCTTCACGTCATAGAGGGGCTTTCCCTTCTCGTATTCCTGCTGGTAGATATGTCCGTTGCGGAACACCTGCGACATCATGTGGGTAGAGAGGGCGTTGACACAACTGACACCCACACCATGCAGACCACCAGACACCTTATAGGAGCCCTTGTCGAACTTACCTCCCGCATGGAGCACGGTCATGACGACCTCCAATGCCGACTTGTGCATCTTCTCATGCTCGTCGACGGGAATACCACGACCATTATCCAATACTGTGATGGAGTTGTCCTCGTTGATGGTTACCTCAATATGGGTACAGTAACCTGCCATCGCCTCGTCGATAGAGTTGTCGACGGTCTCGTTTACCAAGTGATGCAAACCCTTCTCGCTGATATCACCGATATACATGGCTGGGCGCTTACGCACTGCCTCTAAGCCCTCGAGCACTTGAATATTACTCGCGGAATAATTGTTTTCTTTGTTCAGTTCTTCTGCCATTGTTATAAATAGTACTATTATGCTTGCAAAATTACAAAAAAAAAGCCAGATAAACAAAGTTTATCTGACCTTTTTATGCTTTTTTGCTATTTTAAAGTTTGTTGATGTGAGCGGCAAGACTGGACTTGATGTTAGCGGCCTTGTTCTTGTGGATAATATTGGTCTTAGCCAACTTGTCCAGCATCTTCTGTACACTGGGGTACAACTTTGTTGCCTCTTCTTTGTCGGTCATAGCACGCAATTTGCGAACAGCATTACGCATGGTCTTGGCATAATAGTGGTTATGCTCTGCCTTTTTCTTGTCCTGACGAATTCTCTTCAGGGATGACTTGTGATTTGCCATTTTTTTCTTTTAGTTTTATTGTTAATATTAAAGCTTATGGGTCTTACGTCTTATAGGCTGCCCTGGGCGGGTTTTGACACCCTCCGCCACCGTTTCCCGAAGGTAGCACTTGGCTGTGCAGATGACGGATTTAAAAGTAGTCCCTAGGAGAGTCGAACTCCTCTTTAGAGAATGAAAATCTCTCGTCCTAGCCGATAGACGAAGGGACCAGCGTCTCTTTTTGCGGGTGCAAAGGTACTGCAATTTTTCCGTCTGGCAAAATTTTCTTGCTGAAAAATGTTGTTTTCTCTCATTTTTTATGTAACTTCGCCCTCGTGTTAGCAAAAACAGAAGCCATCGTATTACATACTTTGAAGTATGGCGAGTCGAAAGTCATTGTGGATATGTTCACAAAGTCTTTGGGGAGGTTGTCTTTTGTCGTGTCGGTCCCCAAGACGAATAAGTCGCGCGTCAAGAAACAGTATTTCCAGCCGATGACCTTATTGGAGATCACCTGTGAGGTGCGACAGCGGGTACAACTTCAGAAACTGTCCGACGCGCGTCTGTTGATTCCTTATGTGTCGATACCCCTCTCGGCGGAGAAACTTGCCATCAGCATGTTTGTGGCGGAGTTCCTGTATCATGGTTTGCGTTCCGAGCAGTGCAACGAGCCGTTGTTTGACTATATCGCCGACTCCTTGCAATGGTTGGATGCGGCAGGGGAGGGCTTTGCCAACTTCCATCTCACCTTCCTGATGCGCCTCTCCCGCTTTCTGGGGTTCTATCCGAACCTGGCGGAGACTCCTGAGGGGTCAGTGGCGGGTAGTGAGCGCTTAGCGGAGTATTTCGACTTGCGTGAGGGGCGGTTCTGTAGTGCCGCACCCTTGCACCGTGACTTCCTCCAACCTGCGGAGGCACGTCTTGTCCGCCTGTTGATGCGTATGGATTTCTCCACCATGCATCTGTTCCAACTCTCCCGTCATGACCGTCATCGCATTATGGACGTGCTGCTGCTCTATTACAAACAGCATCTGCCAGACTTTCCGGAGATGAAAAGTCTGGCAGTGCTCCAACAATTGTGGTAGGATGCGGATCCTATGAGAATACGATAGTACCCTGTATAGGCTCCTGTGAAGCCTCGCTCTGCTGTTGTGGCTCATCACCACTCGCCTGGCTGTAGATACTGTCGAGAATCTCACGGGTACGCTTGTAGGTCGGTGTCTGCTCTACGGCGGAGATGACATCGTCGTTGTCGAGGTCATCGGGGCGGAACAGATAGATATGCGGACGGCGCTTGTAGCGCTTTGTAGAGCCCTCTGAGCCATAGTAGCGGTTACGGCGGTCCTGACGCTCTGCCTCACGCTCCTGTTGCTCTGCGAGGCGTGTCGCCTCCTCCTGGGTGTGACGCTTCAGGTGTCCGTTCATGCCGTCTACGTTCTCGATGCCGAAACCAGTGGCGAGGATGGTGACCTTCACCTTCTTGCCCAGTTCGGGATCGGTGGCGAGTCCCCACTTGATCTCGAAGTCGCCGAATTTCGCCATGAACTCATTGACATCGTTCATCTCCTCCATCATCAGGGAGTCCTTGCCGTCCTTGCTGCCCGCAAACGAGATGCTCAGCAGAATCTTCTTGGAGTTGAACACGTCGTTGTCGTTGAGCAGCGGAGAGTTCAGGGCGTCGTCGATAGCCTTCTTCACACGTCCTTCGCCCTCGCCATAACCTGTCGACATGATAGCGACGCCACCATCCTTCAGGACGGTCTTCACATCGTTGAAGTCGAGGTTGATGAGTCCGTGTACGGTGATGATCTCCGCAATCGACTTGGCGGCGACGGAAAGGGTGTCGTCGGCCTTTCCGAAGGCATCGAGCACGGAGAGTTCTGGGTAAATCTCACGCAGACGCTCGTTGTTGATGACCAGGAGGGCATCGACATGCTTCGCCATCTCCTCGACGCCATCGAGCGCCTGGTCAATCTTACGGTCGCCCTCGAAGCGGAAAGGAATCGTGACGATACCTACCGTCAGGATGCCCATCTCCTTGGAGATACGGGCGATGACGGGGGCTGCTCCAGTACCTGTACCTCCGCCCATGCCTGCCGTGATGAAGGCCATGCGGGTACCATCGCTCAGCATGCGCTTGATATCCTCGATACTCTCCTCGGCGGCAGCACGTGCCTTCTCGGGTTTGTTACCAGCACCCAGTCCTTCCTTGCCCAGTTGCAGATGAACGGGGACGGGGGAGTCGTTAAGTGCCTGGTTATCTGTATTACAGAGCACAAAAGTCACGTCGTGGATACCCTCACGATACATGTGGTTGACGGCATTGCCGCCTCCACCGCCAACACCAATCACCTTGATGATGCTGTTCTCCTTTTCGGGTGCACCGAAATCCAGTAATACATTGTCCATATATGCTAATCTTTTTAATCTTCTTCTTTAATGATCTCCTGCCCGAACTTCTTCAGCCAGCGTCCCATCTTACTGATAGGACTGTTCTCCTTGCGACGCTCTGCCTCGATGCGAGCCTCCTCCTCGGCTTTCTCACGGGCGAGGCGCTCCTCGTCCTCACGCTTCTGGCGAGCCTCCTCCTCAGCCCTGCGAATCTCCTCTGCGGTGCGTACCACCCCTGCTGGGGTCTCCACAGCCTGACGTGCCCTGCGCTGGTCGAGAGGATTGTCCTGCTGAGGCTGTTTTCCGCCAAAGAGGTCTCCGTTGGGGTCGATCTCATGCCCTGCGCAGTTGATGTCGCCCTTGGCAAGCAGTCCGAGGACCGTATTCATCCGTCCGTCTTTTGCCGTCACCTCCGGCAGGTTGGAGACGATGGTCTGGGTGACGAACTTCGCAGTACGTATCTTGTCGATATGCGTATAGTTCGCAAAAGCCTTCTCGATGTCTCTCATATTGGAGCAGCCGCCAGTGAGGATGATGCCGCCCAGCAACTTGTCGCATAACTCCTCTGGAACCTGGCACCAGACATTGGCGATGATCTCCTCCAAGCGTCCCTCCACGATCTCCACGAACTTACGGCTCTCCACCTGACGGTCTTGGTCGATAGGATATTTCAGGTTGTTGTCGATGTCGTTATTCTCTGTGAAAGCGGAAGCGTATTTCAGTTTCATCCTCTCTGCGTCGTGCTCCTCCATCTGCAACGAGGCGATATCCTTGGTGATATTATTGCCACCCAGTGGGATGACGGCAAGATGGCGCAGCACATTCTTGGAGTATACGCTGACCGTTGTCGTGTCGGCGCCTAAGTCTACCAAGGCACAGCCTGACCGCTTCTCCGTCTCGGTGAGGACGCTGTCGGCAAGAGCCAGCGGTGCCAGGTACATCTCCGCCACGTTGATATTCGCAGTCTCGAAGCACATGTTAAGGTTCTTGTAGAATGCCTTGCGCTGCAGGATGTTGAGGAAGTTACCCTCGATATGGCTGCACTGGATGCCTACGGGGTCCAGTTGAAGTTGGGAGTCCACCTTGTATTCCTGTACCGCGGCGTCAAGGATTTCCTGGTCAGGGTATTTCATGTTACGGTTGGCATCCATCAGTTCTATCACCATGTCTTGTGTCACCACCGTATCGGCGGGCAACTCTTTGGAGATGATGTTACGGATAGAGCGGATGGACTGTCCTCCCACTCCCACATACACTTGTGTGATAGATGTCTTGAGTTGTTTCTCCAGTTTGTTGACAATAGAGGCAAGACATTGTGCTGTCTTGTCGATGTTGTACACATAGCCCTTGCGGATGAAGGCGGAAGAGTCCTCCTTCACCACGGACAATACTTGGATACTGCCGTCAAGGTTCTTCTTTCCTGCGATACCTGTCATCTTGGATGACCCCAGTTCGATAGCAACAATAAATTCTTTTGGCATCTTTATCTTGTTTTATTATTTTCTTCTCTTCTTGCAGATAATCTGGTTGTCAAACTCCAGATTGATATAGGAGTATTTGTTCCAGCCAGCCTCACTCAATCCATAGCGATAGAATTTCTCCAGTCGGTTGAGTTGCTGTTGGATATTCCTCGCCTGTCCTAAATAGATGATATGGTCGCCGATGCGTGGCACCATCTCAATGGAGCCGTCGGCAAGGACATGCAACTGTTCTATCTGGCTCTGCCAGAAAGTGTCCTGCATGATGACTTTGCCGATGCGAGCCAACTTCTTCTGGGCATAAGGGCGAGTGATATTGCCTGTGGCGATAACCAGGTCGCTGGTATACCGTGTGTTAGGCATGATGTCGCCATGGGCATCCACGTAATAGTCGTCACCATTGTCTGCCTTGATGCGTACCACGGGAAGTCGTTGGGTGAGGTTGACCTTCACGTGTCCGCCTTGTGTCTTGAAGCATTCCGCTTTCTCTACAAAAGGATTTTGCTGGATGGTCTCTTCTATCTTACGGACATTAATCTGTTTCATGGGTTGCCCCTGGGGATAGATCCTCGCCCGCTGGAGTTGCTCTTTGATCTCCGCGCCACCAAGGAATCCGTCCACCTTGCTGTCCTCGATATTGACATCCACCTGAGTGCATACCGCTTTCTGGTCATCAGGCTGATTGAAAGCCGTGATGGCGAGAAAGAGATAGCATGCCAGAGCGACATCTATCAAAATGATGGCAGACTTCTTCCAATTGTAATTCATCTCTTCTGTAAAATCTCTGTGATCTGTGGCACTTGGTTGTCTAAGTCTCCTGCCCCGAGGACGATCAGTACGTCGAAGTCACGGTGCTTGACGAGGTCGAGGACATCGTCCTTACGGACAATCTGTTTCTCGACGCCAGGGCGGAGGTTGTTGTATATTAACTCAGAGGTGACTCCCTCGATGGGTTGCTCACGGGCCGGGTATATCTCTGTGAGGATGACTTCGTCGAGTTGACTCAACGCATCGGCAAAGTCTTTGTAGAAGTCACGGGTGCGGGTATACAGATGGGGCTGGAAGATAGCGGTGATCTTCCTGTTGCGGTAGAGTTCTCTGATACTCTTGGCACTTTGGTAGATTTCCTTGGGATGGTGGGCATAATCGCTGAGGAACACGATCTTGTCGTTCTTCAGTTTGAAGTCAAAGCGGCGGTCAACCCCTTTGAAGGTCTCCATGCCCCGACGAATCTCCTCCGCCGTGCATCCCGCCAACTGTGCCATCGCCATGGCTGCCACTCCGTTCTCGATATTAATGGGTATGGGTTGCCCCAATGCTACGTGTGGGATATTCTCTATTGGCGAGATGAGATCGAAAGTGATCTCACCATTGTCAATCACGATATTCTCCGCATGGAAATCACCCTCGTTCAGCGCATAGTCGTAACGGGCAACCCCCTTCTGCAGTTGCTCTTTCATCTCCAGGTCACGATGGATGATAAGGGCGCCGCCGGGCTGGATAAGTTCTGTGTAGTGGCGGAAACTCTCCAGATACGCCTCTTTAGTGCCGTAGATATCCAGATGGTCAGGGTCGGTGGAGGTGATGACAGACATCCAAGGGCGGAGCCAGTGGAAGGAGCGGTCGAACTCATCCGCCTCGATGACCACATAGTCGGAATCGGAAAGGATATAGTTGGTGCCGTAGTTCTTGGAGATTCCACCCAAGAAGGCGTTACAGTCCAGATGGCTCTGGTGCATGATATGGGCGCACATCGTGGAGGTGGTTGTCTTCCCATGCGTACCAGCCACGCAGAGTCCCTTATGGCGCTGGGTAAGCATGCCCAAGACTTGGGCACGTTTCTGGATCTCAAAACCGTTCTGACGGAAATATTGTAACTCCTGATGCTCAGCGGGAATGGCTGGCGTATAGATAATCAGACAGGAGTCAGGCTTCTTGCAGGCGGCAGGAATCGCGTCGATGTTCTCCTCGTAATGAATCAGCATGCCCTCTTTCTCCAGTTGACGGGTCAGGTCACTGGGCGTCTTGTCATAGCCAGCGACAACAAGTCCCTGGCAAAGGAAGTAACGGGCGATGGCACTCATTCCGATGCCCCCTGCTCCTATGAAGTATACAGCCTTAATATCTTTATTCTCCATTGTTCGCTAATTTGATAACCTCTTTGGCGATAATCTCCGCCGAGTCGGGTAACGCAAGTTTCAGTATATGTTCTCTCAAAGACGTCAGTTTCTCCTCGTCCTTGACGGTATCTATCGCCAATGGGAGTAAGATGGCGGGAGCCTCGCTGTCTTTCACGTAGAGGGCGGCATCCACGTTGACCAGTGCCATGGCGTTCTTCGTCTGGTGGTCCTCTGCCACATTGGGGCTTGGTACCAAGATGACAGGCTTGCCGATGAGGCAGAACTCAGAGATACTGCTGGCACCGGCGCGACTGATGACCAGGTCGGCAGCCTTGTAAGCCACGCCCATATCACTGATGAAATCAGTAACGATGAGGTTCTCGGGCTTTCCCTCCTTCTCTAACCGCTCCAGTATCTGTGCATGGTAGTATTTACCCGTCTGCCAGATAAACTGTACTCCGCTGTTCCGAATATGGTCTAAATGGCGGATGACACTCTCATTGATGGTGCGCGCTCCAAGGCTTCCGCCCACCAAGAGGATCGTCTTCTTGTTGGTGTCGAGGTGGAACGAGCGAACAGCCTCCTCCTGGGAGATCGTGGTTTCCAAGAGTGACTGACGGACGGGATTTCCCGTCTTGATGATCTTCTCCGCAGGGAAGAAACGCTCCATGCCGTCATAGGCGACACAGATCCTCTCTGCCTTCTTCGCCAAGAGTTTATTGGTAACACCGGCATAGGAGTTCTGTTCCTGGATAAGACAGGGAATACCCATCGATGCCGCTTTATTGAGCGTGGGACCACTGGCATAGCCTCCCACGCCCACAGCCACTTGTGGCTTGAAGTCCTTGATGATCTTCTTTGCCATTCGCTGGCTCTTCCATATCTTGTATAGGACCTTGATATTCTTCAGTAAGTTCTTGCGGTCGAATCCGCAGATGGGCAGACCTTTGATGGCATATCCTGCATCAGGAACACGCTGCATCTCCATGCGCCCTAATGCCCCCACAAACA
Source organism: Prevotella sp. (assembly GCA_017470055.1). Lineage (GTDB taxonomy): Bacteria > Bacteroidota > Bacteroidia > Bacteroidales > Bacteroidaceae > Prevotella. Next base: position 25,479 of record JAFUFD010000038.1, read on the forward strand.
GGATGTCGGCATCGGGACGTAAAGCCTTGATAGCGTTGGCAATTGACACTGCGGGGAAAATATGACCGCCAGTACCGCCTCCACTGATAATCACTCTTAAATCCTTACCCATATACCTTATATATAATAGTGCCTTGCAAAATTACAAATTAAATTTCTTTTTGGCGAATGTTATTCGATATTTTTTGCGTCAACGGTTTCTTTCTTCATTTTCGCCGATCGGCTGATGCTAAGGATAGCCCCTACATAGGCGCAATTGATGATGGTCGACGTACCACCCTTGGAGATCAAGGGCAGTGGCTGTCCTGTCACGGGAGCCAGTCCTACGGCAACCATCATGTTGAATGCCGCTTGGACAACCAGAAGAAGGGCAAGTCCCATGGCCAGGAAAGCAGGGAAGTTGTTCTCGCACCGACTGGCAATACGTGCCGCACGGTATAGCAGGATGATGTATAGGAATACCACAAAGGTCGCCCCGAGGATTCCCAACTCCTCAATGACGATGGCGTAGATGAAGTCGGAGAACGCCTGTGAGAGGAAGTCACGCTCTACAGACTGTCCGGGACCTTTTCCGATGACATTACTTGACACGATAGCGATATTGGCATGTGCCACCTGTGCGTCTTTGTCAAGGTCGTACTCCTGAGGCGTTACGTCATTCTTGCCGAATTTAAGGATACGCCCTTTCCAGGTGTCCGCACGGTGGAGCATTTTCTCCAGTTTGCTCTTTTTCCTCGGCTGGTCAGTCTGTTCTGTTTGTACTGTCTCCTGTCCTGTTGTGTCATGTCCGACCAGCATCACCATGGCGATGGCAAAGAACACGAACAGTCCGATAATACCGACCAGTTTCCCCAGTTGCTTGAGCGGAACGAGTCCGATGAACATCATGAGGACAACAACGGCAAACAGCAAGGCAGCCGTAGACAGGTTCTCCAATCCGATAAGGAAACAAGTGGGCAGCGTGATCCAGAGAATCCATTTGAAGGCTTTCTTGTCGGCTCCCGTCTCCCGTTGCATGGCACTGAGAATCTGTGCTGTCGCCAGGACAATGGTTCCTTTGGCAATCTCGGAGGGCTGGAAGGTGAATCCAAGTAGCGAGATGACGCGGTTGGCACCGTTGATGGTCTGTCCGCCAATGAGTACCCATAGCAGAGTGACTGCGCTGATCAGCAGGAGGAAAGGCGTCATCAACTTAAAGAACCTGCAAGGGATGTTCAGGGTGATGATGGCGACAAGTACACCGAAAAAGATAGTCCCTGTGTGATAGACAATAGGACCGATGTAGTTATGGCTCTTATAGGTCAGGTTGCTGGAGGCAGAGAACACCTCCACAATACTGATCATGCAAAGGAAGAAGAACACCATCCAGATGACCTTGTCTCCTTTAAAAATATTGCCTATCTTCTTATTCATACGTTATAGATTTCTAACCAGTTCCTTGAATTGCTCGCCTCTGTCTTCCATGTTCTTGAAGAGGTCAAAGGAGGCACAGCATGGGCTCAGCAGGACTGTCATACCAGGCTCGGCAAGTTCGTAGCAAGCCTCGACACACTCTCTCATGGAGTGTGTGTCCCGTACAGGGATTCCCATGTCGTCGAAATTGTCGTGCAGTTTCTGGTTGTCCGCACCGAGATATACTAATCCTGCACACTTCTCTTTCACCAATGGCTTGATGGGCTCGTAGTCGTTGCCCTTGTCCTTACCGCCAATGATGAGTATCGTCTTGGTCTTCATCGCCTCTAAGGCATACCAGCAGGCGTCCACGTTTGTCGCTTTGGAGTCGTTGATGTATTGAACGCCTCTGACGGTGCATACTTTCTCTAATCGGTGCTCAACGCCAGGGAAGTCGCCCAAAGACTTGCGGATGATCTCTTTCTTGATACCAGCGATATTGGTGGCGATACCAGCGGCAAGGGAGTTGTAGATATTATGCTTACCCGTCAGACTGAGTGCTTCCTGCTCCATATTGAAAGGCTCGGGCTTCTCTATTTTGTATTGCCCCTCCTCAATATAACCAATACTACCTTTCTCCTTCAGTTCAGAGAAGGGATACTGGATGGACTGGATATTGTATTTCTCCAGTTCTTTCTTGATGATAGGATCGTCGTTCCAATAGATAAAGGCGTCTTGCGTCGTCTGGTTCTGGATGATGCGCATCTTGGAGTCTACATAGTTCTGCATACAGAAGTCATAACGGTCCAGATGATCGGGCGTGATATTCAGCAAGATGGCAATATTGGCACGGAAGTCATACATGTTATCCAACTGGAAAGAACTCAGTTCTATGATATAGTATTCGTGCGGGTCTTCTGCCACCTGCAAAGCAAGGGAGTTTCCAATATTTCCTGCGAGTCCTGCGTCATAGCCAGCCTCTTTGAAAATATGGTAGATAAGGCTCGTCGTGGTGGTCTTTCCGTTCGAGCCTGTGATACAGATCATCTTCGCATTGGTGTATCTTCCCGCAAATTCTATCTCACTGATGATATGGATCCCTTTCTCTTTGATCTTCACGATCATAGGCGCCGTGTCAGGAATACCAGGACTCTTGATGATCTCGTCCGCATTGAGAATCTTCTCTTCTGAGTGTTGACCTTCCTCCCATTCTATCTGGTGGTCGTTCAACAGTCGCTTGTATTTCTCATTAATCTTCGACATGTCACTGACAAACACGTCGAAACCCTCTTTCTTGGCGAGAACAGCCGCACCGGCTCCGCTCTCTCCTGCCCCTAATATGACGATTCTGCTCATCTTATTTTTAATGTTATAATGGTTAATGCTACTAAGATAATGGTGGTAATCCAGAAACGGATGGTGATCTTTGACTCATGGAACGGTCGGTGAGGCCATCCTTTAAGAATATACGTACTTGTCTGATCAAGTTGTGAGTCTAACTTGCGGAAGGTGTCGTGGATAGGGGTGGCACGGAATACCCTTACACGCTTACCCTTGCGTTTCTGTATCTTAAACCATTGGGTTTGTATGATAACACTGAGACTCTCAACGAAGAAGATGCCACAGAGTATGGGAAGCAAGAGTTCCTTATGGACGATGACGGCGCAAACACCGATAATGCCGCCAATGGTCAGAGACCCTGTGTCGCCCATAAACACCTGTGCCGGGTATGCGTTATACCAGAGGAATCCTATCATGGCACCAATGAATGCGCTGAGAAATACGACCAGTTCCTGAGAGCCGGGAATGTACATGATGTCAAAATAGGCTGCGTAGACGATGTGGCTGCTCACATAGGCAAAGATCGCCAAAGCGACTCCTATGATCGCGGAGTTTCCCGCGCACATACCGTCCATGCCGTCGTTGAGGTTGGCTCCATTGCTGACAGCGGTGACCACGAAGATGGTCATGAGCACAAACAAGACCCAGCCTGCCGCCACCTTGTATTTCCCGCAGAACGACATGATGTCAGAATAGTTCAGGTTGTGGTTCTTGAAGAAAGGAATGGTCGTCTGTAATGACTTCACATTCTCTGCCTTATGCTTGACGACGACCTCCTGTCGGTTCTGTTGGGGTACGGAGATGTTCTCTCGTACGACAGCGTCAGGACTAAGCCATAGGACGAGTCCCACAATGAAGCCGATAGATACCTGTCCGATAATCTTGTATTTACCTTTCAGTCCCTCTTTGTTCTTTCTGAAAATCTTGATATAGTCATCCATAAAGCCCAGGAATCCCAGCCAGACGGTAGTAACAATCATCAGGATTAAATAGATGTTACGCATGCGTCCTAAAAGGAGTATAGGTACCAGAATCGACACGATGATAATGATGCCTCCCATGGTGGGAACACCTTTCTTTTCCACGCCAAAGGGGTCGATGCTCGCATCACGGGCGGTCTCAGAGATGTTACGGCGTTTCATCCATTTGATAAACCGCTCTCCAAACCATGCGGAGATCATCAACGATAGGATGAGGGCGAGTAGGGCACGGAAAGAGATATACGACCAGATATGTGCTCCTGGAATGTTGAATTGCTCAAGGAATCTAAACAGATAGTATAACATAGTCTATTGGTTTTCAAAGATTTCACGTACCACTTCACGGTCGTCAAAATGATGTTTGACACCCTTAATCTCCTGATAGTCCTCATGTCCTTTTCCTGCGATAAGGATCACGTCGCCTTTCTGTGCCATCATACTTGCCGTTCGGATAGCCTCCTTACGGTCCGTGATACTGATGGTCTTCTTCTTTTGTTGGGCGTTAAGACCCGCCAGCATGTCGTTGATGATGTCCTGTGGCTCCTCAAAGCGAGGATTGTCACTGGTAATGATCACCCGGTCGCTTTGTTTTGCCGCTTCCTGCGCCATCAACGGGCGCTTGCCTTTATCTCGGTTTCCGCCAGCGCCACATACGGTGATGACCTGTCCGCCTTTCCCGTCCAAGACCTCATGGATGGCATTCAGGACATTCTCCAGGGCATCTGGCGTATGGGCATAGTCGACGATGGCAGTGACTCCTTCCTTAGAGCGGATAGGCTCCAACCTGCCCGCCACACTCTTGAGCGTGCTTAAGATAACAAGGATGTCCTCTGGATTCTTGCCTAACATCACGGCTGCCCCATAGACAGCAAGCAGGTTGCTGACATTGAACTTTCCGATAAACTGTACTCCGACCTCTCTGCCGTCAATCTCCAGATACATGCCCTCGAAGTGGCATTCGATGATGCGGGCACGGAAGTCAGCCATTGATCGGGTAGAGTAGGTCTTGATCCTTGCCTTACAATTCTGTACCATCACAGAACCGTTCTTGTCGTCTGCGTTGGTGATGGCAAAGGCTTCTTTGGGCAGACCATCGAAGAATGCTTTCTTGGCATCGCGATAGTTCTCGAAAGTCTTGTGATAGTCCAGATGGTCGCGGGTCAGGTTGGTGAAAAGTCCCCCTGCGAATACAAGACCGCCAATGCGCTGTTGGGCGATGGCGTGGCTGGAGCACTCCATGAAAGCGTATTCACATCCTGCCTCCACCATTTTACCCAGGAGACGGTTCAATTCAATAGGGTCAGGTGTCGTGTGGTCAGCAGGAATAGCCTCGTCCTCAATATAGTTGCAGACAGTAGAGAGTAAACCGCATTTATGTCCGAACTTACGGAACATATTATATAATAAGGTAGCAATAGTCGTCTTTCCATTCGTTCCTGTCACACCTACCAACTTGAGTTTCTTGGAGGGCTCACCGAAGAAAACGGTTGCCACAGGTCCCACGGCGCTCTCTGTGGAAGCGACTTGTATGTAAGTGACTCCCTCTGTCTTCTCTTCAGGTAAATCCTCGCAGAGAATGGCAGAGGCTCCTAACTCCAATGCCTTGGGGATGAATTTATGCCCGTCTGTCTGGGTTCCCTTGATGGCGACAAACAGATGTCCCTGCTCTATCTTTCGGGAATCAATATTAACACCCGTGATGTTGATATGCTCATCACCGATGACGCAAATGGGCTTGACATACTTAAGCAGTTCACTTAATCTCATAGATACCTTTTATATTAATTTTATTCTAAATTCAGCACACATTCACTTCCTGGTGCAATTTGCTTGCCCGCAGGATAACTCTGGCTCCTCACTTTGCCCCTGCCATGAAGTCTTACCCTTAGCCCTTGGCTTTCTAACAGGTAGACGGCGTCCTTGGCGCCCATGCCAATAACGTTAGGGGTAACGTCCTTCTCTAGTTTCGCCTGTTGCAAGGCAACAAGGCTAGGCTTGCGTTCCGCCTTTCCCCAGATAGGATTGCCGTTGGCATACGATCCGCTCCACGACTGATTTGTCTTGATGCCTAAATGGGAGAGGACATAGTCGGCTTCCAGAATATTGCCGTCCTTCACATCAGGAATACTGATAGAGGTGCTGTCATGAGCGTCCTTTACGTTTAATTTCAGGTTACGTGCCATCACACCCTCCGCAATATGGTGGAATACCACACCACTCATGCCACCGCCAGAGGCAGGGAGTCCTGATTTCTTCAGACAGACGATACAGGTGTAGCGTGGGTCGTTAGCAGGGAAGTACCCAGCAAAAGAAAGCCAGTATTTGACCGTTCCTGTTTTATACCCACCTCCTTCTGCAATCTGTGCCGTACCAGTCTTGCCTGCTACCTTGAACATGCGTGAGCCAGCCTTTCTTCCAAGTCCCTGACTGACGACATGCTCCAGAATGGTCTGCATCGTCTTGACCGTTTGTGGCTTGGCAATCCTTCGCTCCATCACCTTCTCTGGAGGGAATTCTGCGACAACTTTCCCGTCTTTCATGACACATTTCACGAAACGGGGTCTCATCATGACTCCATCATTGGCAATGGCGTTGTAGAACGTGACGGTGGAAATGGGTGGAATCTGGGTCTCATAGCCAATAGACATCCAAGGGAGCGCCGTCTTACTCCAGTTCGTCCAATGTCCGTATTTGTCTTTCTCCGGCATACGGATGTGAGGGCGAGCATAGCCCTTGATGGGGAGTTTGAGGTCGGCGGCAAGTCCTGTGCGGTAAATGCCCTCAATGAATTTCTCAGGTCTATTTCCGTATTTCTCATCGATAATACGGCTCACACCGATGTTTGAACTGACTTCCAGGATACGGGGTAGCGAGATATTCCCATAGCCACCTCGCCGCCAGTTGTGGTCTTTCATCTCACGACCATGCATCGGCCAGACGCCGCCACCCGTCTCTACACGATAGGTGGTGTCAACGACACCGTCGTCGAGGGCAACGAGGATGGAGGCGGTCTTGAAGACAGAGCCAGGCTCACGCAGGTCGGCAACAGCATTATTCTTCACTTCCCGATACTCGCCGTCCGGACAGCGGGTCATGTTGACAATTGCCTTGATGTCACCCGTCTCCACCTCCATGAGGATGGCAACGCCGAGGTCACCGCCAATCAGTTTCAACTCGTCGATGACAGCACGCTCGGCAAGGTCCTGCATGTTGACATCTATGGTGGTCACGATATCACAACCGTCGATAGGCATTGTGACGGGTATATTCATGTACTTATTTAAGATCTTACGCCTATTGGTTAATCCGGGAGTACCACGTAAGGTGGAGTCGAAAGCAAGTTCCAGTCCAAGGCGGGCACTGTCTTTTGCGCCAAACATAGAGCCTATGGTGCGCTCTCCCAGTGAGCCGAAGGGATGGCGGCGGGCATTGAATTCCTCCTCATGGAAACCGCTTTTGTATTTCGATAAGCAGAAAAGAGGCAGTTGCTTCACTTCTGTATAGGTGTTATAGTCGATACGGCGCGGCCAGATGGGCCAATGCTGGGATTTCTTCTGCCGTCCCTCTTCCAGGTCCCTCTTAAACTCCTCAGCGGTCTTCTGCGGGAAAATCTCATGGAGCCCCATGCAGATAGAGTCCACTTTCTCCTGCCAGATGGAGTCTTTCTCCTCTCCGCCAGCCTTGAAGTCCATATATATCTTATACTCAGGAATGGAACTTGCCATAATCTGCCCGTCGCTGCTGAGGATATTTCCACGTTTGGGCTTCACACTGACACTGTCGCGTTTCAGACGGTCGGCGACATCTGTCCAGTATTGCTTCTTAGCCGTCATGATATAGAGCGCCTTGCCGATGACAGCAAGTCCTATAATGGTGAGCACTACGGCTATAGCCATGTAGCGCGGCATTACTTTATCATTGTCGAATTTACTCATGACGTTCTTTTATTCTGGAATTTGTATGATATAAGGCGGCTGGTCGGCAATATGCAACAGCGAGTCCTTGTTTTGTTTCAATATCTCAAGAACGTGGCTCTCACGGCATTTCTCAGTAAGGGTACTGGAGGCGGCGAGTGCTTTGTTCTTGGCGTCTTTCAACTCTGTCTCAAGTTTGTCAATAGCCTGCATGTCTTGCTGGCATTGATAGCGGAAGGCGACATAGACGATGGTGAAGGCAACGATAAGCACAAACAGCCAGATTTGTGAGCGTACCATTTCGGCAGTGAGGATGTCACCACCAAGAATAGTCCGGAGATTGACTTGCTGCGAAGGGCGAGGGTCTTCCTCGCTTGCGGTCTCCTTGATTTTCTTGATAGTCTCTTCCAGAGCCTTTTTGCTGTCATCTTCTTGTGGCTCGACGATGATTTCCTCTTCTTCTTTCATGCCTCTTATTGCTTTTCTGCGATGCGGAGTTTGGCGCTCCTGCTTCGTGGGTTGTTCTGAAGTTCCTGCTCATCGGGCGTGATGACCTTGTTGTTGATCAGTCGGAACGGACTGGAGACGCGCCCGAAAAAGTCCTGTTCTATCTTGCCCTCCGCATTGCCCGCTTTCATCATGTTCTTGACGATACGGTCCTCTAATGAGTGGTAGGTGATGATGCTAAGTCGTCCTCCTTTTTTTAGTACTTGGCTTGCTTCGTTCAGCATGTCGCGAAGAGCATCCATCTCGTGGTTGACCTCTATCCGAAGTGCTTGAAAAAGTCGGGCAAGGTCTTTTTTCTCTTTCTCTGAGCGCATCAACTTCTCCGTGGCAGCGATGAGGTCACCTGTCGTGTTGATGCGCCGTTGCTGGCGGTAAGTAGTGATAGCGTTGGCGATACGGCGTGAGTTCTTCATCTCCCCGTAGAGGTAGAAGATGTCAGCCAGTTTCCCCTCGTCATACTCATTGATGATGTCTGCGGCAGTCTTGCCAGCGCGCTTGTTCATGCGCATATCCAAAGGGGCGTCGAAGCGGAAGGAGAATCCTCTGGTCTCATCGTCAAAGTGATGGGACGACACTCCCAGGTCAGCAAGCAGCCCGTCAATTTCCTCTATCTGATAATATCTCAGCCAATTGCGAAGGTATCTGAAATTGCTTCGCACGAAGGTGAAGCGACGATCATCGACAATATTGTTCTCTGCGTCGGCGTCTTGATCGAAACTGTATAAGTGTCCCCTTTCTCCCAGTCGGGTAAGAATCTCTTTACTATGCCCGCCTCCTCCGAAGGTCACGTCCACATAGATACCATCGGACTTGATGTCAAGTCCGTCGACGCTCTCATGAAGGAGCACGGGTACATGGTATGTCTTTGCTGTCGTGACCATTGCTTTCTCTCTTTGTTTTATTCTTCTGGCACCATGAGTTCTTCCAGGGCGTTGCCGAACTCCTCTGGGGACATCAACTGCTCCTCTGCCTTTTGAATACCCCATATCTCGATGGTGTCGCCCATTCCCACAAATTTGATGTCTTGCTCTATGTCCGCCATTCGCTGATAGCGTTTGGGAATGAGGAGGCGACCGTTGCCGTCGAGCGTGACAAGTTCAACCTCGCTGACGAACTGGCGGAAAACTCGCTGGTGCTGCTTGTTCCACCTGTTCAGGCGTTGGCGCATAGCGTCCATTTGCTCATTCCATACGGACTCAGGATATAGCACAAGGCAGGGTTGGAATATGTCCTTGCGGAGTATAAGACGCTCCTCTCCGCCTGCCTGCAACACCTTTCGGAAGGTGGCTGGAAGGAATGCGCGCCCCTTAGCGTCTGTTTTTGCCTCTATATTACCTAAAAATCGCATGCGTACTTCTTTATAAATTATATCGGATGCAAAATTACACAAAATTCTCCACATTCCCCCACATTTCCCCACAAATATTTTAGTGAATATTCCTTAAAAATTTACGGAATCAACTTATTAGTTTGGTTTACAGTGGTTTACGGTTTTGAGAAAATGGTGGGGCGAATTTGGCAGAGATGCTTTAGATGCAACGTGACACAGATAACAGATAACAGTTAGGTAATTTTGGATATTTAAATCTAATATAAATTTTATTATATATATATTATATATAATCTATATAAAATAATTATTATACTAAAGATATTCACTTCGTGCAGATTACACACTAAACCTATCTGTTATCTGTTATCTGTGTCACGTTGTTCTCTGCTCGCCCCTAAAAACGCTAGCCTTAATGCCCAGAATAGTAAACCTATATGTTTTACGTTGCTTTCGATATAGTTTTAGGGGGTAAAACCCTTATTTTTTAGGGGGTATAAACCCTATCGGAAGCAGTGTAAAGTATATAGGAAAGCGATGTAAAGTTATAGGGAAAACAGGAGGATGGGAATAGGAGTCGGGAGGCGTAGGAATAAAAAACGTTAAGTTTTTGCACATTTTTTGGGTAAAAGTGCATTTTTTCTCAAACTAATTTGTTATTTTTGCAAACTGTTAGTACTTTTTGAGAGAACATGGACCAAATCACGGAGAAAACGATTGACATAGAAATGATTCTGAAAAGCAAGATGGGACCTAAGGCGAAATGGGTCCCAGGCTTTATGATATCTTGGCTTAAACGGATCGTCCATCAGGACGAGGTCAATGCTTTCCTGTGGGAGAGTCGTGATAAGGTCGGCACAGAATGGCTGGAGGCTTGTGTGGAATACCTCAAGATGACATTGGTGGTTAAGGGGAAGGAGAACTTGCCAGACAAGAACGACGGGAAGTTGTATACTTTTGTGTCTAACCACCCATTGGGTGGGGAAGATGGTGTCGCCTTAGGCGCTATCATCGGTCGTCATTATGATAGTCGTTTCCGCTATCTGGTCAACGATCTGCTGATGAATCTTCCAGGGCTTGCCCCCCTCTGCATTCCTATCAACAAGACAGGTAGTCAAAGCAGGAACTTCCCTGCCATGGTAAAGGCTGGTTTCGAGAGCGACAACCATATGCTCATGTATCCGGCGGGCATTTGTTCTCGTCGGCAGCCTGATGGAAGCATTCGTGACATACCTTGGTCGAAAACATTCATTACGAAGAGTGTGGAGTGCCAGCGTGATGTGGTACCCATTCATTTCAGTGGTTGCAACTCGAAATTCTTCTATCGGCTTGCTAATTTCAGCGACAAGCATCTGAAATTCAATCTTGCCATGCTCTTCTTGGTCGATGAGATGTACAAGAATGTGGGGAAGACTTTTGAGGTGAAAATCGGCAAACCAATTCCCTGGCAGACCTTTGACAAGAGTAAAACGCCGATGGAATGGGCGAAATTTGTGCAAGATAAAGTCTACGAACTATAAACAACCTACTTTAGAAATGGAACAGGAAATCATCCAGCCTATTGACAAGGAATTGCTGAAAAGTGAGTTGACCCCTGAGAGGCAGTTGCGACTTACCAATAAGAGTAACAACGAGATCTATGTTGTGACAGCGCATAATGCGCCTAACGTCCTCAAGGAGATAGGACGCCTGCGTGAGATCGTTTTCCGTGAGGCTGGCGGTGGTACAGGAAAGGAAGTGGACCTTGATGAGTTCGACCTTTGCGACAATTGCTATAAGCAGTTGATCGTATGGAATCCTGATGCCGAGGAGATCATTGGTGGCTATCGGTATCTGCTGGGTACCGATTGGGAGTATGATGACAAGGGGCAGCCTATTTTGGCGACCAGCCATATGTTCCATTTCTCCGAGAAATTTATTAAGGATTATGCGCCTAAGACGGTTGAGTTAGGTCGCTCTTTCGTGTCGCTGCCTTATCAATCTTCCCGTATGGGTGCTAAGAGTCTTTTTGCCCTTGATAATCTGTGGGACGGGTTAGGTGCTATTACGGTGATACGTCCTAACGTCCGTTACTACTTTGGCAAGATGACGATGTATCCTTCTTATATCCGAAAAGGTCGTGACATGATCCTCTACTTCCTTAAGAAGTATTTTGACGACAAGGAGAAACTGATTATCCCGATGAAACCGTTAATAATTGAGACTGACGAGCAAGAACTGAAGGACTTGTTCTGCAAGAATTCCTTCAAGGAAGACTATCGTATTCTCAATCGCGAAATACGTAAGTTGGGTTATAACATTCCTCCATTGGTCAATGCTTATATGGGGCTCTCACCTACGATGAAACTTTTCGGAACAGCCATTAATTATGGCTTTGGTGACGTGGAGGAAACGGGTATCCTTATCTCTATTGATGAGATTTTCGAGGAGAAGAAGAAACGTCATATTGATTCCTTTATCCGTGAGCACCATGATGAGTTGCAACTTACCTCTGGCGCCAATAAATTGATTTACAAGGATAGGGAGCAATCTTAGACAATAGGGAGCGAGATACCATTGATCTTCTGATAGACATCCAAAGCGTAGACATCTGTCATGCCTGCGATATAGTCGATGACAGCCATCAGGCGTGTCTCTAAGTCTTGCGCGTCAATGTCGTACTGACTTGAGACTCGGTCGATTAACTGCTTGGAATAAAAACGCTTAGGGTGCATGACGGCTTCCACCATCTGCTCCATGAGTGTTGCCATAATCTTGTAACCAGACAACTCAACATCCAAAACGGGACGGCTGCGATAGATACGCTCCACTGATAGCGTCGCACATTCCCGATAAGCCTTTACTGGAATCTCGCTGATATTGCCAATAAGACTCCCCGTGAAGGTGCCTGCCAAAATCTCCTGCTCATGGTCTATAAAAGTATTGACGCATTCGTTTTCTAACTTGCCAATAACACATGCCCTCATATAGACCACTTTCTCGTTAGGATCTTGCAATCCTTCGTCAGCGATCCGTTTCCTTATCTTTGCCTGATTCTCCTCATCGAAGAAACTCAATAAAAGATTTTCAGTCTCCTCATAGGAGAGGATCTTCAATTTGTGTGCGTCCTCTATGTCCATAATCTCATAGCAGATGTCGTCAGCAGCCTCTACCAAATAGACTAAGGGATGGCGCACATATCGTAGTGGTTCTCCTTCCTTGGAAATGCAAATTATTCCCATTTCATCGGCAATTTTCTGGAAAGAATCCTGCTCAGAATGGAAGAATCCGAACTTCCCCTTCTTGCTGGCGGCAGAGGACGCATAGGGATATTTGACGATACTTGCCAACGTACTGTAAGTCATGACAAATCCGCCTGGGCGGCGACCTTTAAACTGGTGGGTGAGCAGTCGGAAGGCATTGGCGTTTCCCTCAAAGTGGGTGATGTCATCCCAGAAGACGGGAGAGACCTCCTTTTGCAGGACGTTGCCAGGACCCTCAGTGAAAAATGTCTGGATGGCTTTCTCTCCGCTATGTCCAAATGGCGGATTGCCCAAGTCGTGGGCAAGGCATGCGGTGCTGACGATCTGCCCAATCTGCTCAAACATCGTGTCTTTAAGTTCGGGATGCTTCTCTTTGATAATTCGTTGTGCCACATCATTGCCTAACGACATGCCCACACTCGCCACTTCCAAAGAGTGGGTGAGACGGTTATGCACAAAGATGCTACCAGGCAAAGGGAATACCTGTGTCTTATTTTGTAGTCGGCGAAAAGGAGCCGAGAAGATCAGTCGGTCATAGTCCCGCTTGAACTCAGTGCGGTCGTCGTGGCGTTCCGTGTGGCGGTATTCCTGCCCTAACCGCTTGTTTGATATAAGTCTGTTCCAATCCATCATGATGCAAAGGTACGATTATGTGAGCAGAAAACCAAGAAATTCTTGTTTTTTATCGAAAAACCTACTTTTTCTTTAGAAAAATATGGCTATTTGAAGAGAAATGACTAATTTTGCACATTATAAATAGTAACATTTCGAAATGATTCAGATAAAAGTTGTCAATCGTGGGCATCAGCAACTGCCCGTATATGCTACGCCACAGAGCGCAGGCATGGATCTTCGTGCCAATATCGCGGAGCCGATTATTCTCCATCCTATGGAGCGTCGTTTGATACCTACAGGGTTACATATCGCATTGCCTGAAGGATATGAGGCTCAGGTGCGTCCTCGTAGCGGTCTCGCCTTGAAGCATGGACTGACGGTGTTGAACTCTCCAGGAACCATAGACGCAGACTATCGGGGAGAGATCGGAGTCCTGCTGATTAACCTCTCGCAGGAGGACTTTGTCATTAATGACGGGGAGCGTATTGCCCAGATGGTTATTGCCCGTCATGAACAGGCGGATTTTGTCGTGGTGGAGGAACTCGACCAGACTGAGCGTGGCGAAGGCGGCTATGGACATACAGGTGTGAAATAAATATCTAATCTCGGTGACAAGGCTTAGAATTCTCATATTCCTATTGGTGGCATGGCTTGGATTACCTGCATTCTCACAGGTGGTAGAAGCGGAGCGTCGCTATGATGCTTTCTTTTTGGAGGCAATCTGTGAGCGTGCCAAAGGGAACAATGATGCCGCTTTTGACTTGTTGCGTCATTGCGTGGAAATCGACTCTACCAAGTCAGAGGCATATTATTACCTTGCCCAATATTATGGCGCCTTGAAGAAAAAAGACCAAGCCGTTGCCTGTATCGAGAAGGCGGCAGCCCTTGAGCCTGCCAACTCCACCTATCAGGAGACATTGGCAAACACCTATATCAATTTGCGCCAGTACGATAAAGCGGCAATGGTGTTAGAGAATCTCTATGACAAACACCGTGACCGTGACGACGTGCTGGGTATCCTCATCCAACTTTACGAGGAGCAACATGAGTATGAGGCGGCCATCAAGACCCTTGCGAAATTAGAGACAATAGAGGGAAAAAGTGAACGGCTCTCTTATGCGAAGAGTAATTTCTATACCCAGTTAGGTGACAAGAAAGCCGCTATCAACGAGATGAAACATCTTGCGGATCAGTATCCTAACGACCAGAACTATCGAGGATTATACGCCAACACCCTTTTTGTCAATGGTCAGAAGAAGAAAGCCCTTGAGATATACAATGACATCTTGCGGATAGAGCCAGAGAACCGTAATGCCTTAATGGCCTTGCTTGCCTATGAGAAAGATGAGGGAGACCCTGATAAGGCTGCCGCACTGACCGAGCAGGTGTTGTTAAGCAAGAATATCACCTCTCAAGACCGTATCTTGTTGATGCGCCAGGAGATTGGACAAAGTGAGCAGGAGGGAGGCGACTCTACCCGTGTCCTCTACCTTTTCCACAAGATGTTGGAGCAGCCGCAGATGGATGCTGATGTCGCTATTCTCTGTGCTACCTATATGAACCTCAAGAAAATGCCCAATGACACAATCAGTGCCGTGTTGGAGCAAGTGCTGCAGGTCGCCCCTGACAATGCGGCGGCTCGTCTGCAACTGGTCAGTTATGCCTGGCAGGCAGAGGATATGTCTCGTATCATAACACTCTGTCAGGATGCCCGACAATATAACCCTGATGAAATGGCTTTTTATTATTATCAGGGTATTGCCTACTATCGTCAGGAGCAGTTGGATCATGCCCTTAATGCGTTCCAAAATGGTATAGGGGTCATTAATCAGCAGAGCGACCCTGATATTGTCAGTGATTTCTATGCGGTCATGGGTGACATCCTGCACCAGAAAGGACTTGACAAGGAGGCTTTTGCCGCCTATGACTCCTGTCTGGTATGGAAAGACGATAACTACGGCTGTCTGAACAACTATGCCTATTACCTGAGTGAGAAAGAGATTCATCTGGAAAAAGCAGAGCAGATGTCATATCGTGCCATCAAGGCTGAGCCGAAAAATGCCACCTTCCTCGACACTTATGCGTGGATTCTCTTCAAGCAGTCACGCTATGCTGAGGCAAAGATATATATTGACCAGACTTTGCAGTGTGACTCCGACTCCTCTGCGGTTCTCTTGGAGCATGCAGGCGATATCTACTACCATGCTGGCGATAAAGAACGTGCGGTGGTTCTCTGGCAGCAAGCACTGGAGAAGTCGTCGGATAATTCAGAGGTCAAAGATGAGCGCAAGCAAGTATTAACCCGAAAGATAAAACTTAAAAAATACCTAAAAGAATGAAACCATCATGTATTATGAGATTCGCCGCATTGGTACTACCACTGATGTTGGTTGCCTGTGGCACAAACAAGAAGGCTGTCAATGACACAAAGACTCCTGCATCCACATCTTTGAAGTCACAGCAGTTCTTACGGCAAGTGAACGACAACGCCCAGTACACTAAGTTCATTACTTCGAAGGTGAAGTTCTCGGTGGAGGTGGGCAACCAGCAGTTGACCCTAACGGGTAACCTGAAGATGAAACGTGACGACGTGATTCGTCTGCAATTGATGGCATTTGGTTTCGTAGAGGCAGGACGTTTGGAGTTCACCAAGGACTATGTTCTGATTATGGACCGCATCAATAAGCAGTTTATCAAGGCTCCTTATAATCAGTTGGACTTCCTTCGCAATAGCGGTTTGAACTTCTATTCCCTTCAGGCTTTGTTCTGGAATGAGTTGTTCCAGCCAGGCAAGACGAAAATCTCCGATGATTTGTTGCAGAACTATCAGACAGACCTGATGGGCGAGGACGCTATCATCTCCATGGAGAACGGCAAACTCTCCTACCGTTGGCTTGCTGATAAGGCGGGAGCACAGATCAAGATGGCAAATATCATGTACGAGGATAAGATCCGTGGTAACTACCAGTTGAACTGGGACTATGAGGACTTCCGTAATAATGGAAAGCGGCTGTTCCCCTTTACTCACCAAATACTTTTTAATACACCAGGAAAGGCGATTAAGATGGGTATGAATCTTAACTACCTGGGTAATGACGAGGAGTGGGAGACTCGTACGGAGATATCAGGGAAGTATCGTGAGGTGACTATTGACGAGATTCTTCGTCGCTTTATGGCTCTTTAAAGGATAGATGAGGCGAATAGGTGTTATATTAGTCCTGCTCTCTTTTGCCTTGAGTCCGTATGCTCAACAGAAGCGTACACCGGCAAAAGGGAAGGGTAAGACGACTGCGGTTGCCAAGAAAAAGACGGTGACCAAGAAAACTACGACCAAGAAGACGACATCCACAGCGAAGTCGTCTAAGCAACCTGTCTCCGTGCAGAGTCTGCAAAGTCAGCGCGAGAAGATTCAGCAGCAGATCAAGGAACAAGAGCAGCGTTTGCGTTCTAATGAGCGTGATGTGAAGAAACGCTTAGAGAACCTGATGATACTCAATACGGAGATTGCGGTCAAGCGTCGTACGATAGACACTATTCGTAAAGACCTCTCATCACTCGAAGTAGAGATAGAGGTTCTTAATACGGAACTTGCCCAACTGAAGTCAGAACTTGATGACTGTAAGGAGAAATACGTAAAGTCGATGCGTTATATGCATCGCAACCAGTCGATGCAAAGCAAACTGATGTTTATCTTCAGTGCCAATAGTTTTGCCCAGATGTATCGCCGCATGCGGTTCATGAGGGAATATGCCTCATACCAACGCTCTCAAGGCGAGGATGTCAAGGTAAAGCAGGCAGAGGTGAATGCCAAACAGGTAGAGTTGCTTGCCGCCCATGATAACAAGACACAACTCTTGGCACGGGGTGAGAGTGAGCGCCGTTCTCTGGAGGGGAAGCAGACAGAACAGAAGAATGTGGTGTCTGGTCTGCAGAAGCAACAAAAGGAGATCCAAAATGTGATTGCCCAACAGAAGAAGAAAGATGCGGCACTCAATGCCCAGATTGACCGTTTGATAGCCGAGGAGGTGGCACGACAGAAAGCCCGTGCTGCCGCAGAGGCAAAGCGTAAGGCAGAGGCCGAGGCGGCAAAGAAACGTGCTGCCGAATTGGCACGCAAGAAGGCCGCAGCCGAGGCGGCGGCGAAAGAGAATGCCCGTCGTGTGGCTGAGGCGAAGGCTCGTGAGGAGAAGGCAAAGGCAGAAGCCCGTGCCGCTCGTAATAAGAAGGCTCGTGAGGAGGCAGAGCGTAAGGCTAAGGAGGCGGAGGCAACGCGTCTTGCCGCCGAGCGTCGCGCAGAGTCAGAGGCTCGTGAGCATGCCAAGGAGGTTGCTGAGGCAAAGAAGAACACAGAGACGCTCGATTATACGATGAGTACGGACGACCGTCGTATCAGTGGTAATTTTGAGAGCAACCGTGGTCGTTTGCCGATGCCTATCACTGGTCCTTACCGTATCGTGAGTCATTTCGGTCAGTATAATGTGGAGGGACTGCACAATGTCACTCTTGACAATAAGGGTATTAACATCAAGGGACAGTCGGGCGCACAGGCTCGCTCCATCTTTGATGGTGAGGTTAGTGCGGTGTTTAGTTTCGGAGGTACCATGGTGGTGATGGTTCGCCATGGTAGTTATATCTCCGTCTACTGCAATCTGGTCTCTGTCAATGTGCATAAAGGACAAAAGGTTACTACCCGTCAGGTGTTGGGAAAAGTCGGACAAGACGATATCCTCCAGTTCCAGTTGCGTAAAGAGACAGCGAAACTCAATCCTGAGTCTTGGCTTGGGAGATGATAAGTCTTACATAGGTATTGATGGCATGATGAATCTCGTCAATACCGATGAACTCATCGGCAGAGTGACTGCGGCTTGACTCCCCAGGCCCTAACTTGAGGGAGGGGAAGGGCATCAGTGCCTGGTCAGAGAGTGTAGGGCTACCAAAGGGCTTCATCCTCATCTTCTTGCATTGCTTGATCAAAGGGTGACTTTCCGGAATGGAAGAGGAGTGCAAGCGGAAAGAGCGTGCCTTCAACTCACTCTTCATATGCTTTTGCAGGAAAGCAAAGAGGTATTCGTTCTGATAGTATTCGTTGGTGCGTACGTCGATGACAAACTCCAGTTTGTCAGGAATGACGTTATGCTGTGTGCCGGCATGGATCATAGTGACCGTCGCCTTCGTCTCACCTAATAGCGGACTGACCTTGCGGAATCGGTAGTCACGTAGCCATCGCAGATCGTCTAAGACCTCATAGATGGCATTCACTCCTTCGTTACGGGCTGCGTGTCCGCTCTTTCCGTGAGCCACACCGTCGATGACCATCAGTCCTTTCTCTGCAATAGCGGGTTGCATACCCGTAGGCTCGCCTACGATGGCGACATCGATTGAGGGCAGGGTTGGCAGGACCAGTGAGAACCCGTTCTGTCCACTGATTTCCTCCTCACAGGAAGCCACATATATTATATTATAAGGTATGTCCTTTTCCTCACGGAGAATTCGGAATGCCTGTAGCAGACTGACCAGTCCGCCCCCACAGTCATTTGCTCCCAGTCCATAGAGTTTGCCGTCTTCGATAGTGGGTGTGTAGGGGTCACGAGTCCAAGTGGCAACAGGCTTTACGGTGTCGATGTGCGCGTTGAGTAATAGGGTAGGTTTCCTCTTGCTGAGCCGCTCTGCAACGACAAGGTTGTTGCCTACCCGTTTGCAGGGTAGTCCCCACTCCTTGATTTGCTGTTGTAAGAGGTCTGCGGCCGCCTGCTCGTCACGGCTAATGGAAGGAGTACTGATGAGTCTGCTCAGCAGTGCTACCGCTTCGTTGGTGTATTTCTTATATGCCATTTCGATTGCAAAGATACAGAAAAATCTCAAACCCTCTTCTTTTTTAATAAAAATGTTGTATCTTTGCAGCAAATAAAACAAGGAGAGCATATGCAGATAAACAGCCACATGTCAGTGTTGATACACGACTTAGCCAAACACTATGGTGACCGTGAGATGCTGATTTATCAGGATTTCGGCGGTAAGGAGTGGAAATCGTTATCGTTTAATCAAGTGTCGCAGACTGTCAAACAGGTCAGTAATGCCCTGTTGAACCTTGGGGTGAAAGTCCAGGAGAATATCGGTATCTTCTCTCAGAACTCTGTGCAGTATCTGGAATGTGACTTCGGAGCCTGGGGCGTCCGTGCCGTCACGATACCTTTCTATGCAACCAGTTCGGAGCAGCAGATCCAGTTTATGATCAATGATGCGAAGGTGCGTTTCCTCTTTGTCGGTGAGCAGGAGCAGTACGACCGTGCTCGTCGAGTGGTGTCACTCTGTCCTACTTTGGAGCGTATTATCGTTTTCGACCCGCTTGTGCATATCTCATCCCACGACCCCAACGCCCTTTATTTCAGCGATTTCCTGAAGTTAGGCGACAACCTGCCCCGTCAGACGGAGGTGGAGGCTCGTCAGCAAGAGGCTTCGTTTGATGATATCGCTAATATCCTTTACACCAGTGGTACGACGGGTGATTCCAAGGGCGTTATCCTTCCGCATTCCATGTTCCATGCCGCCTTTGAGGCTAACAACAAGTGTGTACCAGTGAACGAGAATGACCGTGTGATGAACTTCCTCCCCTATACGCATATCTTTGAGCGTGGATGGGCTATCCTCGCCCTCACCAAGGGCGCGCGGATGATCGTCAATACCCATCCGCAGGAGGTGCAGCAGTCGATGCGTGAGACACATCCCACCTGTATGTCGAGCGTTCCCCGCTTCTGGGAGAAGGTATATATGGGAGTCATGGATAAGATAGAGCACTCCAGTGCGATGCAACGCAAACTCTTCAAACACGCGCTCGCCGTAGGACGTAAGCACAATATCGAATATCTCTCGTTGGGCAAGAAGCCCCCTATGGCTCTCCATTTAGAGTATGAGATGCTCAATCGTACCGTCTTCTCCTTAGTACGTAAGGAGTTGGGCTTGGAGAATGCCCATTTCTTCCCCACGGCAGGTGCTGCGGTGAGTGCCCATGTGGAGGAATTTGTCCATTCCATCGGCATTAATATGATTGTGGGCTATGGCTTGACCGAGTCTCTTGCCACCGTTTCCTGCGACCATCTTGGGGAGTCGTTCACCGTAGGCTCAGTGGGTCGTCCTATCGAGGGTATCGATATCAAGATCAGCGAGGAAGGCGAGATTCTGCTGAAGGGTCCGACGATAACGCCAGGCTATTACAACCGTGAGGATCTCACAAAACAGTCGTTCACGGAGGATGGCTATTTCAAGACGGGTGACGCCGGCTATCTGAAGGATGGTGAGTTGTTCTTGAAAGAGCGTATCAAAGATCTCTTTAAGACCAGCAATGGTAAGTATATCGCTCCTCAGATGATTGAGTCGAAACTGTTGGTGGATAAGTATATCGACCAGATTTGTATCATTGCCGATCAGCGTAAGTTCGTCTCTGCGCTCATCGTCCCTGTCTATCCGCTTTTGGAGGAGTATGCCCGTGAGCATAATATCCCGTTTGAGAGCCGTGGGCAACTTTGTGATGCTCCGCAAATCTATGAGATGATGAAAGAGCGTATTGATACCCTCCAGCAGCAACTTGCCCACTATGAGCAGGTGAAACGTTTCACGCTCCTGCCTCACCACCTCTCTATGGAGAAGGGAGAATTGACTAACACGTTGAAGATCCGCCGCCGTGTGCTTTATGAGAACTATAAGGCGGAGATTGATAAGATGTACGAAGACTAATGATAACACAAGACCAGTTGAAGGATGTCTTGGATAGGGTGGAGAAATTGCACCACTATCTCAAGATTGACGAGAAGAAGATAGAGTTCGAGGAGGAGGACCTTCGCACACAGGCTCCCGACTTCTGGGAAGACCAGAAGCGTGCTGAGGAGCAGATGAAGAAGGTGAAGGCAATCAAGAAATGGATTGACGGCTATCAGGAGGTTCGCAGTGCCGCTGACGAACTCCAACTCGCCTTTGACTTCTATAAGGAGGAGATGGTAACGGAAGAGGAGGTGGATGCCGACTACGCCAGAGCCATCGAACTGATAGAGTCCTTAGAACTCAAGAACATGCTTCGCCAGAAAGAGGACCCGATGGAGTGTGTGCTCAAGATTAACTCGGGGGCAGGCGGCACGGAGAGCCAGGACTGGGCTTCCATGCTGATGCGTATGTACCAGCGATGGGCAGAGGCTCATGGCTATAAGGTCAGCATCTCTAACCTGCAAGACGGCGATGAGGCTGGTATTAAGAGCGTCACCATGCAGATAGAGGGTGGCGAGTATGCCTATGGCTTTCTGAAGAGTGAGAACGGTGTACACCGTCTGGTGCGTGTCTCTCCTTTCAATGCACAGGGTAAGCGCATGACCTCTTTCGCCTCCGTCTTCGTCACTCCGTTGGTGGACGACACGATAGAGGTGTATGTCGACCCCGCCAAACTCTCGTGGGACACGTTCCGCTCCAGTGGCGCAGGAGGTCAGAATGTCAATAAGGTGGAGTCGGGTGTCCGTCTGCGATATTGGTATACCGACCCAGATACAGGTGAGGAAGAGGAGATCCTCATCGAGAATACGGAGACGCGCGACCAACCGAAGAACAAGGAGCGTGCCATGGCACTGCTGCGATCGCAACTCTACGACCGTGCGATGAAAAAACGCATGGAGGCACAGGCGAAGATAGAGGCAGGTAAGAAGAAGATTGAATGGGGCTCGCAGATTCGCTCTTATGTCTTCGACGACCGTCGTGTGAAAGACCATCGCACCAACTACCAGACCTCAGATGTCGATGGGGTGATGGATGGAAAAATCGACGATTTCATCAAGGCTTACCTGATGGAATTCCCAGTAACAGATGAAGAGTAACTTTAAAACTTATAAATATTATGAGCAAGAAAAATCAAGCAAAGCGTGACGCATACGCTAAGAAGCAGGAAGCAAAAGGTAAGAATCTGATTATGTGGATTATTGGTGTCTTAATCGCGTTAGGTCTGATTTTTGCCATTACTACCAGTCTCTCGTTGGCATAATGGCGCTGGAGATTGAGCGTAAATTCTTGGTACTGGATGACTCCTACAAACAGGAGTCATTCAGCCATAGTCATATCCTGCAAGGATATATCTGCAGTGAGCGTGGCAGGACTGTGCGAGTCCGTATCCGTGACGACCACGCCTTTATCACCATCAAGGGTCCCAGCATGGATGGCGGTCTCTCCCGCTATGAGTTTGAGCAGGAGATTCCCCTGGAAGACGGCAAACAACTCATGCGTCTTTGTGAGCCAGGCATCATCGACAAGACACGTTGGCTTATCAGGAGTGGTGCGCATGTCTTTGAGGTCGATGAGTTTTTGGGTGATAACGAGGGGCTGGTGATGGCGGAAGTGGAACTCTCATCGGTTGATGAGAGTGCAAGAATACCCAGTTTTATTGGTAAGGAAGTGACAGGAGACCGCCGTTATTACAATAGTCAGTTACGACAGCATCCCTATCGGTATTGGGATAAATAGTAGATGAAAAATGATGAGAAATTGGCTGTTGGCGCTTAGCAGTTGGCTTTTAGCCTTGGGTTGCGGAGCACAGTCTCCACAGCAGGTAGAGCAGGAGGAGCGAGAAGTTCCTCAGGCGGATCGTGCCTTTACATACAATAGGGAGTACACCAAGGAGGATAGTGCCTTGGTGGTGAGACTGTTAGAAGAGGCAAAGACAAAGCGAGGCAAGGAGAATCGGATGATGTACTTCGGCAAGAAATTCTTAGGGTTGCCTTACGTGGGGCATACCCTGGAGAATGGTGACGAGGAACACCTGATCGTCAATCTGCGTGAACTCGATTGTACCACTTTCGTAGAGACGGTACTTGCCTTGACCCTTTGTGACAGGGACGACAACCGTACGTTTGACGACTATTGCAATAACTTGATGAGGATTCGCTATCGTCATGGGAAGATGACGGACTATACCTCCCGCCTGCACTATTTCACTTGGTGGGGAGATGATAATGTCGCATTGGGTCTGGTGAAGGACATCGGTATCATGGACAATCTTTTTACCGCTATGCAAACCGTTCATGTCAATTATATGTCAGCACACCCTAACCTGTATAAGCAACTGAGGAACCATCCAGATTTTGTGCCTGTCATCAAAGCCTACGAGGAGGAGACCAATGGCAAGCAATATCCTTATATTCCCAAGAGTAATTTGGGATGGTCTCCGTCGACACCGTTGGCGATGGTTCGGGACGGGGATATCGTCGCCATGCTGACAGATAAGGACGGTTTAGACACTCGCCATATCGGTATTGCCTTCTGGCAGAACGGGAAACTGCATCTGCTCCATGCCTCCAGCCTCTATAAGAAGGTGCTGATGAGCAAGGAGACTTTCTATGCGTATGAGGCGAGACAACCTAAGCATATTGGTATCAGAGTGTGGAGAGCGGTGGAGTGAGGAAGATTACGGATATACAGGAACTGCGTAGTATCCAGATGGGAATCTTGGATGACGTGCATCGCTTTTGTGAGGAGCAGGGACTGCGCTACTCCCTCAGCAGTGGTACACTGATAGGTGCCGTGCGCCACAAGGGCTATATCCCTTGGGACGATGATATCGATATTTATATGCCCCGAGGCGACTACGAGCGTTTTTTGCAAGATTATTGTGACCAGACGGGACACTATCGTGTGTTGAACCCCCAAAAGGAGTCCCATTATTATTATACTTTTGCCAAGGTGGTCGACCTGCGCACACGGATGATTGAGAAAGAGACAGAAGGCTATGAGATTGGTGTCTATATTGATGTATTCCCTGTCGACTATGTGACAGAGGACATGCAGGAGCGTGAGCGTATCTTCCGCCTGAAGAGACTCCTCTACAAGATTCGTCGCTGTAAGATATCCCATAGCAACCCCTTGCGTTCCCGTCTTGCCTATTGGTGCTATCGCAGTCTGCCTGTTACGGTAGGGATGCTGAACCGTTGGATTGAGAAAATAATTGTGCGGAAAGAGCCTACCCGGACACTCTGCCACATGACAGAGGCAGGACCTGCTATCAAGGGCTGTTTCCCCGCTAAGGATATGGAGACGTATATCGACTTGCCTTTTGAGGATCGTATCTACAAGGCGATGGTAGGCTATGACGACCATCTGACGAGGACGTATGGCGACTATATGCAACTGCCTCCCGAAGACCAGCGGACTACCCACCAGTTTGAGGCGTACTGGATTTAGGTATTAATAGTTAACATGGTTTTACCCCATTCATACACCTTATTAATATAAGGGCAGTGGATGTGATGCTCGTGCATCAAACGATGAATGATGGCAAGACCGTAAGGAAAATCCTCTGTGAAATAACGGCTCTGGAAGTCAGGAACGAAAGCGTTCCCTATTTTCTTCATGGGCGAGAGGATGCCTTTGAAAGCCTCAATGGAGTGCAGTTTCTGGGTTAGTGTGGCGGCATTAGTGCTCTCGTAATAGTCGAGGACAGTGGGAATAGCGCCAGGAGTAACGGGTAGTATATCGAGTAAAAGGAAAAACTCCTTGTCCATGTCGATGAGCAGTTGGGAAGCCTCGTCCGTCCAATCGCTATAGAACTGGCTCTGTATGGGATATGTAACGCCCTCGTGCCAGTCATGCCACATGTCATAGAGGCGGGAGGTATGCAATAAAGGGTTACTATTCGTCAGACTGACCTCATAGTGACTGGCAAGCAGATGAACAGGGGTGTCGAACATCTTGCCGAGTGTCTCAGCAAGTGAAAGACCTTCTCCCCTCTCTACGGCAATACTTAGGGAGGACTTATAGCCTAACAGGTGAGCGGATTTGCCATAGTCCTCCACACGGGCGATAAAGGGGACACGTTGGAAACCATACAAAGGGGTGGTCTCAGGGAGTATTCCCATTGCCTCGAAGAAGAACCCCGTACTGCTGACCACACTACCCACGGCAGTATGGGGGGGCAGATATGGAAGAATCGCTTGCAGGGTGTCTGCGATACCATAGCCAGGAAGGCAGAGGAGGATAAGGTCTGCTTGTGGAATCAGTTCGGCAGGATTTGCCGAAAGGCGGGAGATAGTGCCCTCAAGGGTCTTGCCCTCTGGAGTCGTGATATGCAAGGTCTTGTCCCATTGCTCCGGATGACGGGTCAGCAGACTGACCTCATAGCCCTTATTGGCAAGATAGCCGGTGATGACATGTCCGAGGTTGCCCCCTCCGCAGATACAGATATTCATAATGACCTTAACGCTTCAATCAGATGGTCGTTGTCCTCAGTGTCTCGCACTGACAGGCGGATATAGTTGCCGCCTCTCAGTCCGTTCTTCGAGTCGCAGTCTTTTGCCATGATATTGAAACGCTCCAATAAAAGCAAGGTCAGTTCTGCGGAGGTGTATTTGTCGATGACCTGACAGCAGAAATAGTTTGCCTGGGTGGGCAGTACCTTCAGATAGGGGATGGTACGTAGCAACTTGCCAAAGCGGTCACGCTCGGCGATGAAACGGTGACACGCTTGTACGTAGTCTTTCTCGTATTTGCCGAAGATCTGCATATAGAACTCACCGAAAGAGTTGATATTCCAGATACTCACGTCTTCCTTGATACGACAGATGGTGTCGGTGTCGGCAGAGGCAAGGATGCCTAAGCGTAGTCCGGGAACGCCATACGACTTGGAGATGCTCTTCATCACGACCAGTCCCTTATATGACTCTAAGATATCGTTGTGTAACAGACTATTGTGCTCAAAGTCCTCGCTGAAGTCCACAAACGACTCATCGACGATGAGGCGGATACCTTGTTGGCGGCTCCAGGTGATGAGGCTTCGCAGTCCCTCCATGGGGATAAAGTTGCCAGAGGGGTTGTCTGGGTTGATAAGCAGCAAACTGTCAATTTGTCTCTCGCCAAAGAAGTGGATGAGGTCGTCTGCCGTGTAACTCAGATCGTCGTTGTCTGGTTGGAATGCGACAATCTGGTCTGGGCGCAGGCGATGGGGATATTCCTCAAAAGTAGGATAGATGACACCGATTCTCCCCTGTGTCCCTTCCATCAGGCTCTTGATCAGTTCTGCGGCTCCATTGCCTGCCACCACATAGTCTTGCTTGATACCAAAATACTTGCCGGCAAGGAGGGAGTTGACAAACATCCCGGAGGGATACTCTGTCAATAGGGTGTCGAAGTTGGCACGCAACTCATCCTTCATCCGCTGGGGAGGGAAGTAGGGATTTACCAGATAGCAATAGTCAAGCATCTTGGGGAATCGCCAGTGTCCGCCATAGCGGTAGTTGAAGCGGTGCAGCATCTCCTCGCCCTCGGCGAAGATCGTCTCTGCGATATCCAAGTCTTGGATATCGTCTATCTCATACCATTTCTCATTACCGATAGGCAGTGCTTTCAGGTCGGCATGGTCGATCAGAGTGATGACACGCAGCACCTGCTCGTAATACTCGTTGTTGCCCAAGGCGGCGCAATATGCCTCTAAGAAGGGCACGTATTTATGCTGTGCAAAATCACGTGAGAACTTGTAGATATTGACAGTCTTGTAATATTGGTCGACATCCGCATATTTGAAAGCCTTCTTCGGAACAAAGTTGAC
Organism: Prevotella sp.; assembly: GCA_017470055.1. Lineage (GTDB taxonomy): Bacteria > Bacteroidota > Bacteroidia > Bacteroidales > Bacteroidaceae > Prevotella. Next base: position 52,364 of record JAFUFD010000038.1, read on the forward strand.
GATATGATTGTCTGCGTCGATGCGCACCATCGTGCCGTCCATCCATGACTCGTATTTGGCGACGAGGGCAAGGTTGGGGTAGGGATTCTCTACCAGCATCTGAAACAAGCGGTCGCTGAAGATAAGGTCACTCTCTATCAATAGCGTGTCGTCCTCCTGGAATTGCTGTTTCACCAGCGACAACGAGTAGATATTATTCGTCTTGTCGTAGATGGGGTTCTCGGCAAACTCTATCCTCAAACGGTCATGATAGCGGTCACCGATATAGTCACGGAGTTCCTGGCCCTTATAGCCGACCACGATGATGACACGGCTGAGGGAGAGTTGCGACAACTGCCCTAACAGCCGGTCTATCAGTCGTACACCATTCACTGGGACCATGCATTTCGTCTGGTCCTTGGTCAGTTCACCGAGTCTGCGACCCATACCTGCCGCCAAGATAATTGCCTGCATAACTTCAATTTTTTATTATCCCACCACGCTACCTGGCTTTACGTCTTTTGTCGTCGTTACCACACTAAGGCTCTCGTCGAAGTCGACAGCAGAGAGAATCATGCCCTGACTCTCAATGCCCATCATCTGACGGGGAGCGAAGTTGGCGACAAAGAGGATGCGCTTGCCGATAAGGTCGGCGGGGGTCTCATAGAAGGCGGCGATACCACTGAGGATGGTACGGTCGGTACCGGTGCCGTCGTCGATGGTGAACTGCAGGAGTTTCTTCGACTTCTTCACTTTCTGGCAGTCTTTGATAAGTCCCACACGGATATCGAGTTTCTCGAAGTCCTCGAAACTGACAGTGTCCTTGATGGGAGCAGCCTTGTATTGTGCTGCCTCATTCTGTTTCTTCGTCGCCTCCAGTTTATCGAGTTGCTTCTGAATAACCTCATCCTCAATCTTCTCGAAGAGCAGACTGGGCTCACCCAACTGGTGACCAGCCTTCAACAGGTCGGTGCTACCCAGTTGCTCCCAGTCGAACGACTGGATATTCAGCATCTCACGCAGTTTCTGACTTGAGAAAGGCAGGAACGGCTCGAAGGCAATGGCAAGGTTTGCCACCAGTTGCAGGGAGATATTCAGAATCGTCTCCACACGTTTCATGTCCGTCTTTGCCACCTTCCATGGCTCACAGTCAGTGATGTATTTGTTGCCGATACGGGCGAGGTTCATCGCCTCCTTCTGTGCCTCACGGAACTTAAACTGGTCGAGGAGTGCCTCCACACGACTCTTCACGTCCTTAAACTCTCCGAGTGTCTGGCGGTCAATCTCCTGTAGTTCCCCACAGGTAGGAACGACACCGTTCCAGTATTTCTTGGTCAGTTGCAGGGCACGGTTGACGAAGTTGCCATAGATAGCAACCAGTTCGTTGTTATTACGGTCTTGGAAGTCCTTCCAAGTGAAGTTGTTGTCTTTCGTCTCAGGGGCATTCGCCGTCAGCACATAACGCAGCACGTCCTGTTTGCCAGGCATGTCCACGAGGTATTCGTGCAACCACACCGCCCAGTTGCGAGAGGTGGAGATCTTGTCGTTCTCCAGGTTCAGGAACTCATTGGCGGGCACGTTGTCCGGCATGATATACTTGCCGTGCGCCTTCATCATCACGGGAAAGATGATACAGTGGAACACGATATTGTCCTTTCCGATGAAATGTACCAGACGGGTATCCTCATCCTGCCACCATTTCTCCCAGGAGCCCCAACGCTCCGGCTCACGGTCGCAGAGTTCCTTGGTGTTGCTGACATAGCCAATGGGTGCGTCGAACCATACGTAGAGCACCTTACCGTCGGCTCCCTCCACAGGAACGGGGATTCCCCAGTCCAAGTCACGGGTCATGGCACGGGGCTGCAAGTCCATATCGAGCCATGACTTACACTGTCCGTAGACGTTCGGACGCCATTCCTTATGGCTCTCAAGGATCCATTGCCTCAACCAGTCCTGATACTCGTTCAGGGGCAGATACCAGTTCTTGGTCTTCTTCAGTACAGGGGTAGAACCGCTGATGGTCGACTTGGGGTTGATGAGTTCCGTAGGACTCAGGTCACGTCCGCATTTCTCGCACTGGTCACCATAAGCACCCTCGTTATGGCAATGGGGGCACTCACCCGTCACATAACGGTCGGCGAGGAACTGCTTCGCCTCCTCGTCGTAGAGTTGCTCGGTGGTTTCCTCCACCAGTTTTCCATCATCATAGAGTTTGCGAAACCACTCGGCGGCAAACTGATGGTGTGTCGCACTGGTGGTGCGACTATAGATGTCGAAAGAGATACCGAACTCCTTGAAGGAGTCCTTGATCATCTTGTGATAGCGGTCTACCACATCCTGTGGGGTGATACCTTCCTTACGGGCACGGACGGTGATGGGCACACCATGCTCATCGCTACCGCCAATAAAAAGTACCTCTTCTTTCTTCAGTCTCAGATAACGTACATAGATGTCTGCAGGTACATACACACCAGCCAAGTGACCGATATGCACACCGCCATTAGCGTAGGGCAGTGCGGATGTCACGGTCGTTCGCTTAAACTTCTTTTCAGCCATTATTTCTTCCTTATTTATAATTTGTGTGCAAAGGTACGAAAATATTGAGAATTTTCGTAATTTTGCACCATGAAATTGAAAATCATACAGAACATCAGTCGTTGGCTGTCGGCAAATGCATCACTGACGGTGATAGCCGTTGCTGTGTTTACCTTCTTCGTGCCCGATACTTTCAACTGGGTGAGGGGGAATACGCAGACCATTATCTTGGGTATTATCATGTTGACAATGGGATTGACACTGACAATAGAGGATTTCCGTATTCTCGCCCGTCGTCCCATGGACATCTTCATCGGAGCCTGTGCACAGTTTGTCATCATGCCTTGTGTCGCCTATCTGTTGGTGCATGTGTTCCGTCTGGAGCCTGCTCTTGCCTTGGGTATCTTGTTGGTGGGCTGTTGCCCTGGAGGTGTGTCAAGCAACATCATGTCTTATCTCTGTCATGGTGATGTTGCCTTCTCTGTCGGAATGACTTGTGCCTCCACCTTACTGGCACCGGTGATGACCCCCTTGTTGATGGAACTGACGGCAGGGGAGATCATAGAGATTGACGCTATCGGCATGTTCCTGAATATCCTGATAGTGACGATTATCCCTGTGGGTATCGGCTGCTTCCTTAATTACACCTATTCCAAGAAAGAAGTGTTTCCCACTATCCAGTCTTTGATGCCGGGATTGAGTGTTACGTGTCTTTCCTGTATTGTGGGTGGCGTGATATCTACGGTCCATGATGACTTGGTGGCTCGTGGCTTATTACTGTTCCTATGGACCTTTGCGGTGGTGTTCTGTCATAACACCTTAGGTTATCTGTTTGGATGGACATCAGGACGTTTGGCGGGATTTAATACTGCAAAGAAACGAACCATCTCTATTGAGGTGGGTATGCAGAATGCTGGACTTGCCACAGTTCTTGCCGGCACTTTCTTTGCTGCTCAGCCTCTTGCCGTCCTGCCCTGTGCCATCTCGTGTGCTTGGCATAGCATCAGCGGTACCATCCTTGCTGGGCTTTTCCAACAATATGATAAAAGAAAAGGGAAACAATGAAAAAGGACGAGAAATACAGATTGCTGACCGCACAGGTCAAGTCATTGATAGCAGGTGAGACAGATCCTATCTCCGTCATGGCGAATGTCAGTGCCGCTATCCATGAGGAGATGGGCTTCTTCTGGACAGGTTTCTATATCGTCCATGGCGATGAGTTGCGCTTAGGACCTTTCCAAGGTAGTGTTGCTTGTATGCATATTCCTTATGGACGTGGCGTCTGTGGTACGGCATGGCAGCGTAAGGCTACCGTCATTGTTCCTGATGTCGAGGAGTTTCCAGGGCATATCGCTTGCAGCAGTCTTTCCCGTTCAGAGATTGTTGTTCCCGTCTTCGATACCGCAGGTACTGTTAGGGCAGTCCTTGATATAGACAGCCGTGACCTCAATACCTTTGATGAAATCGACCAGAAATGGTTAGAGGAGATAGTAAAAGAACTATCGATATAAAAAAGAGAGGCACAAACCTCTCTTTTTTGTGATCCGCTTGGGGCTCGTAATCGTTTCGCAGAAACGCTTTCATAAAGCCTGCGACTGAAAGAACCCTTGGGTTTGAGCCTCTTTAAAACAAAAAAAGACCCAAAGGTCTTTTTTGTGATCCGCTTGGGGCTCGAACCCAAGACCCCAACATTAAAAGTGTTGTGCTCTACCAACTGAGCTAGCGGATCATTGCTTTAAAAGCGGGTGCAAAATTACATATAAAAAATGAATCTGCCAAATTTCTTAGGATTTTTTTCTTTTAGTGCTTATGATAATCCTCACAATCATCTGCAAAGATATAAAATAATCTTAATAGTTTTATCTCTTTTATTATTTTTATTTTGTATTTCTCCCAATTTGCACTATCTTTGCACAGAATTATGGGCATATTATATATTGTACCCACGCCTGTGGGCAACATGGAAGATATGACTCTTCGAGCCATCCGAATCCTGAAAGAAGCCGACCTTGTGTTGGCGGAGGATACTCGGACATCAGGTATTCTGCTGAAGCATTTCCAGATTCAGCAGCGTCTCCTTTCCCATCATAAGTTCAATGAGCATGGTACCAGTGCCGCTATCGTAGAGCGATTGCGGGCGGGGCAGACCATCGCCTTGATCAGTGATGCGGGAACCCCAGGCATCTCCGACCCGGGTTTCTTCCTGGTTCGTGAGGCTGTCCGTGCGGGCATCGAGGTTCAGACACTGCCTGGTGCCACCGCTTTCGTACCTGCCTTGGTGAGTAGCGGACTGCCCTGTGACCGTTTCTGTTTCGAGGGATTCCTGCCTCAGAAGAAGGGACGGCAGACGAAGATACAGAGTCTGGCGGGCGAGGAGCGTACGATGGTGTTCTATGAGTCGCCCTATCGGGTACTGAAGACGCTTCAGCAGTTTGCGGAGGTGATGGGTGCCGACCGTCAGGTGAGTGTATGCCGTGAGATTAGTAAGGTGCATGAGGAAAGTGTCCGTGGCACGTTACAGGAGGTTATCGCCCATTTCACCGAGCATGAGCCGCGAGGGGAGTTCGTGATTGTCCTGGCGGGGAAGATGAAGGAGTGATGGAGTAATAGAAGTTAAGAAATAGATATGAAAAAGTTATTGATTTTGGCACTTGGGGCCGTAGCACTGGTAGCCTGCAAGCAGCAGGGACCAAAGGCAGAGGAGTTGATGCTTGCCCAGCAGGCTGACTCGCTGAACCGTATTATCCAGCAGAAAGACAATGAGATTAACGACATGATGGGGACCTTCAATGAGATTGAGGAAGGCTTCCGTGCTATCAATGCCGCTCAGGACCGTGTGACCCTTGCCAAGGACGGTGAGGGAGCCAACCGTGCTCAGAGTATTCGTGACAATATCGCTCAGATTCAGGAGACGATGCAGCGCAACCGTGAACTGATCAATAAGTTGAAAAACCAGTTGCGTCAGAGTTCTGTGAAGGGTGATGAGTTGCGTAAGACTGTTGAGGGGCTGGTGGCCCAGTTAGAGGAGAAAGACAAGGAGATCAACCAGTTGCGTCTGGATCTGAAGGCACGTGACATCCGTCTGTCGGAGTTGGGTAGTGAACTTGCCGACATGACGGTTGAGAACTCTCAGCAGAAAGCGGAGATCAATCAGAAGGCTGAGACGATCTCAGCGCAGGACAAGCAGTTGAACACCGCCTGGTTCGTGTTCGGAACGAAGAAGGAGTTGAAAGAGCAGCATATCATCGAGAACGGCAAGGTGCTGCAGTCGAACTTCAATCGTGAGTACTTTACCAAGATTGATATTCGTGTCGACAAGGAAATAAAACTCTATTCCCGCTCAGCGAAGTTGCTAACCACCCATCCTGCATCCAGTTATGTCTTGGAGCGTGATGCCAACAAGCAGTATGTGCTGCGCATCACCAACCCGCAGATCTTCTGGTCTACCAGCAAGTATCTGGTCATCCAGGTCAACTAAGGGCTTCAGGCAATACGTCTGTATCCAGCAACTGCTGATACTCTTGCAGGGATATGCGTTGTCCACGTAGTGAGCGTGTCTTGCTCCAGATGGCATAACGCATATCCCTACTTACTTTCCAGTGGTGCTCGGCAATCAATGGCGAGGCATTCGCCTGTTTGTCGATATATTTCCTGTAGGCGGGATTGACTACCGACTGGAAGCAACGCCCGTCTGCCAGTCTGGCGAGTAGCAACAGGTATTGCTGTTCTGTCTGCTGATTGACGGTCAGACCATCGGTACGGGAGGAGATGGTGATATGCCATCCGTCCCGGTTCAGTCGTGCCATCCACTGGCGGAACAGTGTTCCATGGGTGGAGGTGTCACGCAGTCCTTTGTATGTAATATAATAATGTATCATCTCATGGAGGAGAGTCGACTGGTAGTCATGCTCCTCCATCTGATAGAAATCGCTGACCTTGATGGTATACCCCACGTTCTGATATCCCCTGAACAGTCCTTTGCGCACCCTGTGACACGAGAACTGTCCCAGCATCCGTCGTGCATGATTCACCACAAAGCGTGGCTCTGGCAGTTCCTCGCCAAAGTATTGCCTGTTGAATTGCTGGAACCAACTCCGTAACTGCTGTGCTGTCATATCCTCGCAAAGATAGAGATTTCTTTTGTAACTTCCAAACAAAAGCAATTAAAAATCAGAATAAAATCGGGATGCCTCGACAAAGGCATCCCGATTTCTTATGGAGTGAGTATGTGATATTTCTTACTTAGGCAGGTTATCTGACCAGCCCTCGTTCTGTTCCGTGCCATATCCTGCGTTAATCTCAGCAGCAGGGATAGGATAAACGAACTTTGCCACGTCGAAGTTCGTTGATGTGGTGGCAACGGTAATCTTCAGACCTTGACGACGAGCGTCATACCAACGGTGTCCCTCTAAGTAGAGTTCACGAACTCGCTCATCATTGATGAATGAGATGAGATCAGCCTTTGTTGAGGGCAGGTCATCTGTGCTGGCAATATCTGCGTCACGCTGAGCCGTGAAGAACAAAGCGTCCTTTGCGTCGTCAAGATTACCCAGATTTGCCTCACACTCTGCAAGAATCAGATACATTTCCGATACACGGAAGATGGGGATGTTGCTAACAGCCTGAGCAGTAGGAAGACCACAATATTTGTAAGCATAGTTGTCTAACACGCCGGCACGATAGTCGTTATCGCCAAACAATGAGACAGTGAAGTCTGTAATGTTACCTTTGTATGAGCCATACAAAGTGTTCAGTGCGTTAGCAGACAAGTTGTCGTCATTGGTTTTATTGATGGTGAGAATATCCTCAGCCGAAATAGCATTAGATGACCACATAGATACATAATTGGCAGCGGTAGCGCCATCAGACCCACGCTCCTCAATAGCATTCTCAGCAGCAGCCTTGGCAGCAGCGTAGTTACCCATATAGAGATTGACACGAGCCTCCAAAGCATAGATGGCAGCGAGGTTGAAGTAGAACTGGGGGGCACCGTTCATCTCGTCCTCACCAGTATAGAAATCCTTCGCTTTCTCAATATCGCTAAGAATTTGAGCATAGCAGTCGGCAACGCTGGAGCGATGTACCTCATCGTTGATAGTATAAGGCTCGTCTTTTACAAGAATAACACCCAACTGGCTGTTTGTCTGACCAGCCTGATAAGGAAGACCAAAGATGTTAGTTAAAGTGAAGGTGGCAAGGGCACGCAGTGCATAGCATTGTGAGAGGTAGGAATGGATAGCGTATTCGTCTTCCTCTGTCACTCCTGCCTCCAGGATTTTCTCAGCACCATTGATCGTACGTACAGAGCGGTCAATCACTTTGTATCCGTAGTTCCAGATATCATCCAACTCACCATTGGTGTCTGTGATACCGTATGAGTTGATGGCAAAGAAATGTCCAGTAGAAGAACTTGCTGTGGCTATGTCAGAAGCCATATCACCTAAGGCTACCACGTAGTTCCCATAGAAACGGTAACTTCCAAGTGCATAGTAGGCACCAATCATGCCGTTCTTCACATCCTGTGCTGTATTGAAAGCGGTCTCTGATGTTTTGTTCTGATCCATTTCGACATCGAAGTAGGAATCATTACAAGAGACAAGTCCCATGGTCAAAGCAGCACCTATTGCAAATACTTTAATATTTTTCATTGTTATCTTATTTTTCTGGTTTCATTAAAAACTTACGTTCAAACCGAATACGACGTTACGTGACTGTGGGAAGTTCCACCATTGTACACCGTTGGCACCGACACTGGCAGGATCTAAGCCACGATAGTCGCTTGCGCCCCATGTATAGAGGTTGTCTGCCTGAACATAGACTCTCAGGCGGCTGATGTAAATCTTCTCTGTCAAAGATGATGGGAAGGTGTAACCTAAAGTGATGTTGCGTAGTTTTACATAGTTTCCGTTCATCAAGAAACGCGAAGATGCGGAGTTAGCCAATGAACTTTCAGTTCCAAGTCCGTAACCGACATTCAGACGAGGTACGTCTGTGATGTCACCCGGCTTCTGCCAACGGTTCTCATATACATATTCCGTGAAGTTCTCACCAAAGGATCCACCAATCTGCTCGTCATAGCGCAGGTTGTTACCATAAATCTTACGACCGAACGAGTAGTTCAACTGGAATGAGAAGTCAATACCCTTCCAATTCAGGTTGTTGGTGAAAGCGCCATAGAAACTTGGGTTGGCATCGCCTACATAGCGCTTAGCGGCAGCATTGTAGTTTGTAGTGGTCTCGTCACCCTCTTCATTCAGATACCACAGGGCATCACCAGTTTGTGGATCAACGCCTGCATATTCCTTCATCTTGAACTGATAGATAGGACGACCAACCTCTGTAATCTGATAGGTTCCCTCAATAGGCATGTCGGTAGAGAGTTTCTTCACCTCGTTCTTGTTGTGAGAGCCTGTGAATGACACATTCCAGTTCCAGTCCTTATTCTTGATGATATTGGCACCAATGGTAAACTCAATACCCTTATTCTGTAACTCACCAATATTCTTATAGAAAGAGGTCAGTCCCATTGCATAGGAAGCAGGAACGGCGAATACCATGTCAGTTGTGTTATGGACATAGTAGTCGAACTCAATGTTGAAGCGCTTGAAGAGCGTAGCATCGAAACCGATATTGAACTTCTTGGTACGCTCCCATTTCAAGTCATCGTTACCCATCTGCTCATAAGCCATACCTGGCTGGCTGTTGTAGTTCCAGCCAAAACCATACAAGTCTTTAGATGCATACCATGAATTGCCAACCTCAGAGTTACCAGATGAGCCATAAGAAGCACGTATGGTCAAGTTGTCAAGCCAGTTCTTGGTACTCTCCATAAACTTCTCGGAAGAAATGCGATACTTTGCACCTACTGATGCAAATACACCCCAGCGATTACCGCTGGCGAAGCGGGAAGAACCATCGGCACGGAGACTTGCAGAGAGATAGTATTTGTTAGCATAGTCATATTCTACGTTTCCGAAGAAAGAGGCTAATGTTAAGCGATCCATCTGAGTAGCAGCAGACCCTGGAGTAGCAGCAAGTTGCACCTGTGGCATGTCCTCGACAGGATAATTGGATCCAGCAAGATAAGCCTGCTTTAAAATAGTCTTCTGAGCCTCCTGACCTAACATCACATTCAAGTTGTGAACCTTATTGAAGGTTTTGATGTAGTTCAAAGTGTTAGTGACAGACAGGTGGATGTTGTAACTATTGGAATTCTCACCCATACCGCGCATCTCTTCTCCCTGAGGTTGCAAGAATGACCAGAAACCAAATTCGTCTACGATGTGGGCATCAATGCTTCCGCGGGTCAAGAAATAGAGTTCTGGCGTGAAGTTTATTTGTGCCCAAGGAGAGAATAATACGCGATACTGCTTGGCGAGGCTTTGGTCACCGAGGTCGCTACGGATGGCAACAGGGTTATAACCGTTGACAGTATAGAAGTTCCATGTGCCGTCTTCCTTTTTGACAGGTGACAATGGACTCTGCATATATGCCTGGGTAATGGGATCGGTAAAGTAACCACCACCAGAGCCCATGTTAGTCTCAGAATAGACAAGGTTGGTGTTGAAACCAAACTTCACAATCTTAGAAGGGGCATGCTCAAAATTGAAACGGAAGGAGTAACGTGTCAGATCCTTACCGATGACGACAGCCTCATCTCTCAAATAGTCTAATGACAGGTAATAAGAAGGTGTGCCTGCAACAGCACCGCCACCCTGAACATCTACAGAATAGTTCTGAGTGAGTCCGTTGCGGGTGATGGCATCCAACCAGTTGGTTGTCTTGCCTTCCTCTGTGTATAACTCTGCGCCCCATACCATGAAATCCTTGTAGCCCTCAGCGTCGTAGTTCAGACCCAGTGCATCCATATAGTATTGAACAGCACCATCTTCTCCCAGATCAGTTTTTTCGTTGGCACAAGCCTCAGCCCACAATTCATTATACTTATCCGCAGTTACAGGATAAGACTTGAAGTGCTTGTAGGCAGGCATGAACTGCCAACCAACCTTTGCATTGAAATTTACCTTTGCCTTTCCACTTTTACCTTTTTTAGTGGTGATGACGATAACACCATTGGCAGCACGGGCACCATAGATAGAGGTGGCAGTTGCGTCTTTCAGGACGGTAATGGACTCGATATCATTGGCATTCAGGTTGGCAAGGGGAGATATCTCCTGTCCCTCGTCAGCACGAATACCTACTACGTCAGAAGAGAAAGCGACACCGTCTATTACATACAAAGGCTGTGTGCCTGAGTTCAGTGAGTTACGACCACGGATGAAGACTGTAGCAGGAGCACCAGGCTGACCAGACTCCATTGTCAACTGTAAACCAGAAACAGAACCCTCCAAAGCCTTGATGGGGTTGGCATCTGTCTTATTGGCAATAGTTTTTGAACTGACTGTTGAAGCAGCACCAGTGAAGGCAGCCTTACGTGTCACACCATAACCAGTTACGACAATCTCACTAAGCGCATTCTCGTCGTCTGCCAACACGATACGCATGTTAGCACGAGCACTAACTTCCAGTGGCTCCATACCTACGTAAGTGATGCGTAAGATTTTCTTGCCTTCAGGAAGAGTCAACTCAAAGCGACCGTTTGCGTCGGTTACTGTACCTACGTTCGTTCCAATGACTTGGACAGAGGCACCGATAACGGGCTCGTTGTCCACTTGAGTAACGACCGTACCATTAACTTTAGTTTGAGCAGTTACCCCCCCCCAAGAACAGGAAAAGGCCTGCCAAAAACATCATTAGTCTTTTTTTCATAAACTCTCTCTTGTTAATTATAAAAATAATGATTTAAATAACTTTTTACCGTAAAAAACTCATCTTTTATGTCCACCTCCCCCGACGAGGTTTTCTTTTCCTAATATATATGCTAACTATGGCACTTTCATTGAAGATTCTGCAAAATTACAACAATTATTCACAATTGGCAAATAATTTTTATGAAAAAGCGTCTTTTTCTGTCGTTTTTTAACATTTTGGGCGCTTTTTATACCTAATTAATGTGATTTTTTGCCAAAATCTTTCGATTTGTCATAAAGTGTACAACAACACTTCTCGCTCGTATATAATATATAATTAAGGTACGCGCACGTATAAGGTATTTTCTCCACCCCAAATTCCTAAAAAATGTCCACCTCGTCGGGGGAGGTGGACATAGGAGAAGAGTTTTACGGTAAAAAGTTATTTAAATCATTATTTTTATAATTAACAAGAGAGAGTTTATGAAAAAAAGACTAATGATGTTTTTGGCAGGCCTTTTCCTGTTCTTGGGAGGAGTGACTGCTCAAACTAAAGTTAATGGTACGGTCGTTTACGAAGAGGATAACGAGCCCGTTATCGGCGCTTCTGTCCAGGTCGTAGGAACGAACGTAGGTACAGTAACGGATCCTAATGGTAAATTCTCACTGACAGTTCCTGCCGGTAAGAATACCTTGCGTTTCACTTATGTGGGCATGGAGCCGCTGGAGGTAAGTGCCCGTCCTAACATGCGCATTGTGCTTCGTAGTAACGCCACAAACATTGACGAGATTGTGGTGACAGCCTTGGGTATTAGCCGTGATAAGAAGGCTGTAGGCTTTGCGACACAGGAACTGAACGCTGAGGACCTGAATATCTCAGGTACCACCTCACTGGCAAGCGCCCTGCAGGGTAAGTTGACTGGTGTCAGCATTCGCCCCTCATCTGGCGCTCCTGGTGCTTCTGCTCAGATCGTGATTCGTGGCGCCCGTTCCTTCGACGGCAACAACGCACCACTCTATGTGGTCGACGGTATGCCTATCGCTTCTACGCCAGACTTCTCCACTGGTAGTTCTGTAACTGGTGCGGACTTTACCAACCGTAGCATTGATATCAACCCCGAGGACATTGAGAGCATCAACGTCCTGAAAGGTCAGGCAGCCTCTGCCCTGTATGGTATTCGTGCCTCTAACGGTGTTATTGTCATCACCACCAAGCGTGGTAGCAAGGCAACTCAGAAGCCTGTTGTCACCTTCACAACAGACTTGAGCGCCCAGACTCTGAGCCGCAAGTACAAGCATCAGGATGTATATGCACAGGGATCAACTCCCGCAGCCTATAACCCCAGCGCTTCTACTGCATGGGGTCCCAAGATCACTGATCTTCCTGATGATCCCACCTATGGTGGAAACAGTCAGGGACATCCTGGACAGTACTACAATCCCAAGTATGCTGCCGCAGGTCTTGATGGGTGGGTTACTCCTCAGACTTACGACAACGTAGGTGACTTCTTCAATACTGGCTTCACTGAGAATGCGACTTTCAACATCTCTCAGCGTAAGAATCAGATCAGTTACTCTTTCGGTGTGAACAACACTTATCAGGAAGGTATCATCGCCTCTACAGGCTTGAAGCGTACTGGTGCCCGTGGTGCTGTTGACTATGAGATTAACGATGAGTGGAAGACTGGTTTCTCTGCAAACTACAGTTCCACAACCATTAATTCCGCACCTGGTGCTAACAATGGTGTGGTTAACGTCGTTTACGGTGCTCCTGCGGAGTATAACCTGAAAGGAACTCCCACACATGCTCCTGGTGATCCCACCACACAGATCTCTTATCGTGCCACCAACTTCAACAACCCATACTGGTGGTCTGACAATGATGCCTTCAAGCAGCACACCAACCGTGTGTTCGGTAGCGCTTACTTCGAGTATAGCCCAAAACTCAACTGGGGTGATAACTATAAACTGACCTTCCGTGAGCAGGCTGGTATCGACGTGTATACCACTGACAACATGACCATCGCTGAGGTGGGCTCTGCTTATAACACCAAAGGTGAGGTAGAGGACTTCGGTTTGCAGCGCAATATCTTCAACAACCTGTTCACCATCAATTTCAATGCCAAGTTGGGCAAGGAGAATGAGTGGGATTTGGGCTTGTTGCTCGGTAATGAGTTCAACCATGACTATAGCCGTGTTTGGGACTATGATGCGTCAAGTCTCTCCTGGTATGGACAGCCCGTGCTTGAGAATGCCGCCAGCATGGACTACTGGAGCATGTCTCACGGTCAGGACCGTACCGTTGGTTTCTTCGGTCAGATCACTGCCACATGGAAGAACCAATTGTATCTGACTATCACTGGTCGTAACGACGTGGTATCTACCATGCCCCGTGGCAACCGTTCGTTCTTCTATCCCTCTGTATCTCTCGGATGGATATTCACTGAGTTGGACGCCTTGAAGAACAACGACATCCTTTCCTATGGTAAACTGCGTGCCTCTTACGCTCAGGTAGGACAGGCAGGTAGTTATCACGACAACTTCTACTATACACCTTCTTATGGAAGTGGTATGTATGTCTACACTCCTATCGCTTATCCTATGGGTGGTGCCAAGAGTTATGTGCCTTACTATGTGTCTTACGATCCCAACTTGAAGCCACAGAACACCACCAACTATGAGTTCGGTGTTGACCTGAACTTCTTCAAGAATCGTCTGCGCTTAGAGTATACCGCCAGTTATCAGGATGTGAAGGATCAGATCTTCGATGTTCCTACCGCAGGCTCTACTGGCGTGCAGTATCTGCGTACCAACGCTGGTCGCATGACCACATGGGCTCATGAGTTCTCTCTGAATGCCGCTATCCTGCAGCACAGAGACTATAATTTGGATTTGGGCATCAACTTTACCAAGATATCTAATAAGGTGAAGGAACTTGCTCCTGGCGTGGAGAGTATCATGCTGGGTGGTTTCGTGGAGCCACAGGTTCGTGCTCAGGCAGGTTATAGTTATCCTAACATCTATGGTGTCGCTTTCAAGCGCACAGAGGATGGACAGTTGCTGCTTGCCGATGGTCTGCCCCAAGGTACTTCCTCCAGCGAGAATATCGGTGAGTGTGCTCCTGACTTCAATATGGGCTTCAACCTGAAGGCCAACTACAAGCGCCTCTCACTCTCTGCTACACTTGATTGGCAGAAGGGCGGTAAGATGTATGCAGGTACTATCCTGACCATGAACTGGTTCGGTGCTTCCACAGAGTCTCTCAACTACCGTGAGGGTACGATGATTGGTGAGGGTATCGACGAGGCTACAGGTCAGAAGAACACCATCGAGGTGGACAAGGCTGACTGGTATATGGCTTACAACGACATTACTGAGGCAGGTATCTTCGACACCAGTTTCTGGAAACTCCGTGACGTGACTCTGAGTTATCAGGTGCCCAAGTTCTGGGGTATCGACCTGAATATATTCGCTTTCGCACGCAACGTGCTCATCTGGGCTAAGATGCCAGACCTCGATCCTGAGAACTCACAGGGTAATGGTAACATGAGCGGATATTTCGAGCGTTTCTCTACACCAAGCACATCCAGTTTCGGTGGTGGTCTGAAGATCACGTTCTAATCATAAGCGTAATTAGATTAACAACAAGTAAACAGAAAGAAATATGAAAATCAAATATTTATTTGGTATCGCACTTGCCTCTATGCTCTTCGTCTCTTGTTCTGAGGACATGCTCGACAGAATCAATGAGGACGAGACCAGCAAGACGGCAGACAAGGTAGGCGCTAAGTTCCAACTCACCGATGCAGAGGTGGCAACTGCCTATTCTACAGTAAATGGTGCCTACGCATGGTACGTGTCTTCATACACTGAGCAGATGTTCGGTACTGGTAACAACCAGATGATGAAGGCTGAGACGCGTAATCCCTCTGAGACAGCAAGTGCCGCTACGTTCAACAACGAGTGGAACTCTACTTACTCAAACCTCAACAACATCTATCAGATGATTGAGAAATGCTCTGAGGGTGGTATCGATGAGGGTAAGGACGACCTGCTGGGTATGGCTCAGATTCTGTATGCCCTCAACTGGGGTGTGCTGACTGACCTCCACGGAGACATTCCTTTCAGCGAGTGCTTCACAGAAGTCAGTGCTCCGAAAGTGGAGTCACAGGAGACCATCTATAATGCCATCTTCGATTTGCTTGACGCTGCCCAGGTGAACCTTGCCAAGGGTGGTAAAAACGCTGGCGAGCAGGATATCATCTATGGTGGTGACACAGATGCTTGGGCTGCCCTTGGTCATGCTGTCAAGGCACGTTACCTGCTCCACACCTATGGACGCAACAAGAGTGTGCTCTCTCAGGTAATCAGCGAGGCACAGGCTGCTATCGACGGTGGCTTCGCAGGCTTCTATCTTGATATCTTCAATGGTGTGACTGCCGATAACGCATGGTCTGCCTACCAGTGGAGCCGCTACTACATCGGCTCAAGCCAGACAGTTATCGACCTGATGGAAGAGCGTGATGATCCACGTGTCTTCTACTACAACTTCGATATCGGTGGCAGTCAGGCTGGTATCCCTGGTGACCAGAGCCTTGCCTCTTTGGTCGAGGAACTCAACGAGCCATTGTGGCTTGAGAATGGTGCCGCCAACCTTGCTATCTTCAGTGAGTCTGAGATATACTTTATCCTTGCTGAGGCTCAGGCTTTGGCAGGACAGGATGCCACAGACGCTTTCGAGACGGCTGTAGCAAGCAACCTCAAAGAGTATTTCAATATCTGTGACGATGAGATTGACGATGCTGATGTCGCTGACTATATCGCAGGCATCCAGCCTCTCTTCACGGCTGATCAACTGAAGGAGATCCGCATCCAGAAGTATCTTGCCCAGACTCGTGGTGAGGTTATCGAGACTTACAACGATATGCGCCGTATCATCTATGCAGAGGGCTCATACCCTGTTGCGATGACGAACCCCAACAACAGTTCAAGCGTAGGTAACCGCTGGCCGCTCCGCCTGCCTTATGGTGACAGCGACGTGGTTTCTAATCCTAACGTAGCCGCTGCTTTCGGTTCTGGCAACGACGCCGGTATGTATGTCTTCACAGAGAATGTATGGTGGGCAGGTGGCTCACGCTAATACATAGTATATAATAACAAAAGCGGTAAGGAGTGTGAGATTCCTTACCGCTTTTGTTTTATTGTCATTCAAGGTTATTTAACGATTATCTTTTTCCTGTTCTTGATGACAAGTCCCTTATAGTTGTCGTCTACTCGCTGTCCCTGGAGGTTATAGCCTTGCTGACTCTCCTTCTTGCCGTTATCCATGCGGGCGGCATTGATTGCAGAGGGTGCCGAGACTTGCTCGACGGCTTTCGTGACGTTGAGTTCATTGATGATCTGACCGTCTTTCACGTCTGTGCTGTAGACCGCAGTGACATCATAATACTTTCCGTCAAAGGTGTCAGAAGACTTGATGCCAGCAGAGACACCAAAGTTGCCAGCCCAGATTCGTGCGCTGTTGTCATCGCTGTAAGCCCAGATACCATTGTCCCTCTTCAGTTTGACAGCCTTGACCACTACCAAGTCGCAGTAGTCTGCCTCTGTCAGGTCCTCAAAGCGGACGGCACGTGGCTCGGCGGCACTGCCAGCAGTGATGGTGAGTCCCAGTTCGTTGGTCTCATCACCCAGTCCGACAGCCTGTGGGATATTGTTGCTCAGTCCTGTCTTGACATACAGGGTACCGTTCAGGATATCGTTGGTCTCGATGGGCAGGTTGGCGTTATACAGCATGATATTTCCCGTGGCATCACGTAGATAGGCTGTCTGCACGTTGTTCTTGTCTTTATAGGCAAACAACACCTGTGCGTTCGTCAGTTCGAGCAGGAAATTCTCGCCCACAGGCTGCTGCTTGAAGTCAGAGACAGAATACAATACCGCCTCCGACACGGTTACCTGACAGGAAGCCGAAGGACCTTGGTCGCTCTTTGCCGTGATAGTGCATGTTCCCACACCGATGCCTGTCACCACACCCTTCTCGCTGACAGTGGCGACGCTTGGATTGTCGCTTTCCCATGTCAAGGTGTATTCCGCATATTCAGGATCAGCCGTTGGGGTCAGTGTGATGCTGCCTCCGACGAATGTCTCTACGGTGGCAGGCAAACTAATACTCTTCAGTACGTAGGTGTTCTCGATGTCGAAGGTGACGATGCCGCTGCCGCTCATCGTGATGTTCTTCAATCCCCATTTGGTGGACTCACCGCTCCAACTCTTGAGGTTGGCGGGACTGGTCGCATTATTCAGCGAGGTCACGTGACTTGTTCCTGGAAATACGTCTGCTGCAGTATTGCTATAACTATTGCCACCAGCACGTATCACTTCATAGTAGTTATGTTTGGGATTGCAGTTGATGGTGTTGTAATTCCATACACTTGTGTTCGTGAGGTCAACCCGATGTACCAACATACCGCTACCTGGCAGGTAGGCGTCCCACTTGAAGGCGTTCTTCTGGCGATTCTCCAGCAGGAAGAACTCGTTGGCCACAGGTGAGTCGATGCGGTAGCCAGTCTGACTGGTGTATAGCGGATTCAGCGTGAAACTGCCCTCCGCCTCAATCTTCTGTGGCTCATCCGTAAAGCCCACCGAGTAACGCTCATAGAGCGAGTAGCCTACAGGGGTACGTCCGGTGTTCTCGTAACTGCCTCCGGCCATGATTGACCACAACCCAGGGTGGTTGCTCTCGCCACCACTTTGCCCATAGTCGGTATCGTAGAAGTCGGGCAGTCCTAACACATGGCTGAACTCATGGCAGATTGTTCCGATACCGTCGATAGTGATGCTGATGGGGTAAGACGTATAGCCATATAACTCCACGGAACTGGCATAGTCGCCAAGTGCTACACCGTCTTTTCTCACCTGCCAATTGTTCCAACTGGTGGCATTAGGGTTGTAGATCACAGAGCGGTGTGGCCAGTAAAGGCGTTCGTCATTACCGCCATAATTGGCTCCGTTGCCCGCAAAGATAAAGTATATCATGTCCACAGTCCCGTCACTGTCACGGTCATAGTTCTCGTAGTTGATGTCGTTGTCGGCGGCATTGACAGCGGCATAGATCAGTGAGGCGGCATTCTCAGTGCCGTTTGCCTCGTACTGGCTGTAGTCGATGGTATAAGGACCATAGACGTCGAACTCGGGCTTGAACTTACCCCCAGAGTTGTCGGAGAAATAGTCGCGTACACTGCCCGTATAGGTCTGCTTCTTGCCGTTCGTATCGTAATAGCCCGTGTAGTTCTCTTGGTTGAACATGTCATTGGCAAGGTCGGCATAGTCATCTCTGGAGAACGACTTGTCGTTGAACTGCACCAGAATGACCAGTCCCTTGAAGTTGTTATAGTCATACTGTGCGGCACGAGCGCCTGCGGCTCTCCGCTTTTCAAGGGTCTGTTGCTGTCGCTTGATGACCTTTTCTCTCATCATTGCCGTTTTCTCCGACATCTCAGGAGCCTGGTATTTCTCCACCCTGGCAAGGAAAGTCTGCTCTGCCGTCTCACGTGTCTCTGCGTCATGGGCAATCTGGGCGGTAGGCTCCAACTTGCCGTCTCTCAGTTCCGCATAGACATAGTAGCCCTGTTGGTTCTTTACTACAGAAAAACCATCGGTGGTTGTGCTGAAGTGCGACCATTCGTCGCCATGCAGTTGGAGGGTGACTTGACTGCCGTCAGGCTGTGTGATTTTTACTGTCCCACGATAAGCGGGCACCGCTATGCTTTTGCCTATCACCAGTGCCAGCATATAAAGGATAAATGCTATTTTTTTCATGAAATCTTTGGTAATTAGGTTGCAAAGATACGAAAATTTCGATTAAATGAGAAGAAAAGAAATGAATTTATGATGTTGAGTGTGAGTATTTCCGTCACTAAAGCCTCCGATAGTAAAGACAAGAGCCTCCCATCCTTGACACGAGAGTCTCCCATCAGCCATAGGAGACTGCCCGCTCTTCAATCGGAGGCATGACAGTCTTGTGGTGGAGACTTACTAACACTTAAACAGCGATACCAGTATTCATGATATCTTCATATAATGGAGAATAGTAGCCGTTTGGCTCCTCCATTAGTATTGGCTCAATGAGAAAACTTATTTTACGACCGTCACCAGCAAGGTCGGCTGATTTCTCTAGCCAGTTTCCTTCAAGTTTGGGTACAATAACAGCCACATCAATGTCACTCCATGTATGTGGTGTTCCTTTTGAGTATGATCCATATAGATACACTCTTGGCGTTGAACTAAATCGATGTGAGATAGTTTTCTTATAATCTCTCACAATTTCCAAAGCCTCTTCCCTTGTTAGAACTTCTGGTGTATCCATTGCAATAATTGTTTGATATATATCGCCTGCAAAGATAATCATTATTTCGTAATCTTCCAAACAATCTTAGGAAAAACAAAAATCGGGAGGGCTGTGTGGCTCTCCCGATAGGATAGATATGTGTAAGGAGGGATTACGACTTATCGATTAGTTCTAGAAACTCGTCTAACTCATAGACGGGAATCTCGGAGGCAAGAAAGTCTTTCTTATTACGGGTTATGATACAATCGACATCCACAGTAAGAGCCGAACAATACTGGAGCGCATCCTCAAAGTCTGTGTAGCCAGAGGCAAGGGCACACCTGACAACCGAAGCATCAACAATGGTAGGCGTACACATCTGGCACAGCAGATCGATACTGTCAAAGATGTCCTGTGTACTCATCCTCATCGGTGGCATACCAGGGGTTGCCACGCTGGAACTGCAGCACACGGGGTGACAGCCCAGAGGGCACAGCATCGGCGTTCTCTGTACGGTGACTCTGTACGGTACGTGAATGATGGCGAAGCCTCTTCACATAGCGTGACACGCTTTCCAACATCTCAGTACTCATCTGATCGAGTTCTGCTGCAATGGATGTTCTTAACTCGATTGTTGTCATAATAAACCACTTTTTGATTCTCGATTGCAAAGATACGATTAAACGAGCACAAAACAAAAGAAATCCTTTCTTTTTTTTGTCGAGTGTGAGTATTTTCGCCGTATGATTACGGCAAAGATAATCATTATTCTCCGAATTTCCAAATGTTTGGAGGGAAAAGTTATGGTTTGAACTCGTTGAACATTGCAATCTCACAGTTAAAATGATATACAATCTCTTCTAACTGGGGATGTGTGCGCTGCACAATAAGTGCAACATATTCTGTAATCGGTTTTCCGTTTGCATCTTCTCCCCTAACCTCAGAAGACTTAATTACATATCTCTTCTGTTGTTCATAACCATTGAACCAACGAAGAAACAAACGTGCACGCTGCGCTTGTTGAGAATTGTCTGTACTACACATGTAGAGCAAAACCTCTGGATTGACGCTGAAGAACTCTTCTATGATACAAATGACTGTCTGGGCAATCTTTATATCATTGGGAGATTTCATATTGTCAGGATTGGCAAGATTGAACCAATACGCTACAAAAAATGGATTATTATCTTGTTCGAAATCTACTCTATAAGTGATTCCACTATCGGTTACGAAGATAAAAGCCTTCCCATCATAACCCACAATGTATGGGGAATGAAGATTGATGGCTTCAATGTTTAAACTTTTCATCATTGCACAGGTTCTATTCTGTAATAGCCAGAATCTTCCGCTGCTTTCAGTCCCTGTTGTCGAGCCTGCCACCATTCGTTAGTTTCTCTTTGAAAAGCCTCTTTACGTTCTCTAGCCTGACGCCACCACGCAAGTACTTCTTCACGAGTCCTAGCCTTAGATTTGTTTGTTGTCATAATAAACCACTTTTTGATTCTCGATTGCAAAGATACGATTAAACGAGCACAAAACAAAAGAAATCCTTTCTTTTTTTGTCGAGTGTGAGTATTTTCGCCGTATGATTACGGCAAAGATACAAACTATTTCGTAATCTACAAATAAAATCGGACAGGATTTTCTATTCCTGCCCGATTTAAATATGCTGTAATCAGTGATTAATGCAGGAGTGTTATTCTTAAACAGCGATACCAGTGCGAATAACATCACGGTAGAGTAGTGTGTCTTCTTCAGCAGACATTAGGACCGGCTCAATCAGAAGGCTTACTTGATCAATGTCATGCCATAAATCTGCTGATTGCTCTAACCAGTCTGCGTCTTTAAGAGATGGTACAATGACAGCCACGTCAATATCGCTCAAAGGAGTTTGATGCCCCTTTGAATATGAGCCGAACATATATACGAGAGGTTCTGTTGGGAATCTATGTGATATTACTCTTTTGTAGTCCCTGACAAGTTTTAGGGCTTCGTCTCTTGTTAGAACTTCTGGTGTATCCATTGCAATAATTGTTTGATATATATCGCCTGCAAAGATACGAAAATTTCGATTAAATGAGAACAAAAGAAATCCTTTCTTTTTTTGTCGAGTGTGAGTATTTTCGCCGTATAATTACGGCAAAGATAATCATTATTCTCCGAATTTCCAAATGTTTGGAGGGAAAAGTTATGGTTTGAACTCGTTGAACATTGCAATCTCATCATCAAAACGACGAATGATACTATCAAACTGGGGATGATTACGTTGTACTATTAATGCAATATAATCTTTGGAAGGTTTCCCTTCTGCATCGATAGTTCTTATGTCAGTCGCTTTTATGGCATATTTGAGTTGTTGCTCGTAACCATTAAACCAACGCAAAAAAAGTCTTGCTCTTTGTGCTTGTTGGTTATTGTCGGTACTACACATATAAAGTAATACATTAGGGTTAAGCCTAAAGAATTCCTCAATGATACAAATAACGGTTTGAGCAATCTTAATATCTCCAGGAGATTTCGTGTGTTCAAGATTTGTTAGGTTAAACCAATAGGCGGTGTAGTATGGATTTGAATCTAACTCAAAATCTATGGCGTATAGTATATTATGGTCTGTCTTAAACAAGTATTTACCCGTCTGACCCAAATAAACTTGATAATCAGCATGGGCATTAATCATTTCCAGATTTAATGCATTCATACTATTCGGCAAAGTCAAAATAGTGTGATTCTTTAGCACGTTGGCTTTCCTCAACCAGGGCCTTCAATTCAAGTTCTGTTTGTTCTTGCCATGCCTGCTTGCGTTCTCTGGCACGCTGTAACCACGCTAAGACCTCTTTGCGTGTACGTTTCTTTTCTGTTTTTGCCATATTTATTATATATCTTGGTTGCAAAGATACGATTAAACGAGCACAAAACAAAAGAAATCCTTTCTTTTTTTGTCGAGTGTGAGTATTTTCGCCGTATGATTACGGCAAAGATAATCATTATTTCGTAATCTACAAACAAAATCGGGCAGGATTTTCTATTCCTGTCCGATTTAGATATGCTGTAATCAGTGATTACTTAATCACGAATTTGACGTTTGTCGAATTCGTTTCCGTCTTTCACGACGATACCCTTGAAGTTCTTGTTAACACGCCGATCTGCGAGGTTGTAAGCAGGAGTGTTATTCTTAAACAGCGATTTTACTCATATTTGGCAAGGAACTGGGCTGCGGTCATAATAGGGAGATTGCAGAATTCCGTAAAATCCTTTCCATTATTTGTTATGATAACATCACAACCACCTTCTATGGCACACTGGTACTAAGAAAACTTTCATCATTTACTCAGAATGGCTTTAAGTCTAGGGTCACTTTCAATTTCTTTCTCTGTGAGGGAGACGCAACCATTCCATTTTTTTATCTCTGGTGATAGAGGCATCACCTTATATGATTTTGGAGCCGTCTTTTCATCCTCCTTCTTTGCAGGGATCAGTGACCTTACGAACGTGAGGATTTCCTTCATTGCTTTCTCACTGTCAAGCAATGGATTCATTTCACGGAATAACTCCGCACGTAATTGAGTTGTCGTCATAATCTTCTCCTTATTATATATCTTGGTTGCAAAGATACGATTAAACGAGCACAAAACAAAAGAAATCCTTTCTTTTTTTGTCGAGTGTGAGTATTTTCGCCGTATGATTACGGCAAAGATAATCATTATTTCGTAATATGCAAACAAAATCGGGCAGGATTTTCTATTCCTGCCCGATTTAGATATGCTGTAATCAGTAGATTATTTAACCACGAACTTTTTACCGTCCTTCACAACGATACCCTTGAAGTTCTTGTTAACACGCTGACCTGCGAGGTTGTATGCAGGAGTGTTACCAGTCTTCACAGTCTTGGTTGTTACGTTGATACCAGATACTGTACCTTGAGTAACAGTTACCTCTAACTTGGCACCTTCCTGCATGAATACGAGTGTAGCCTGACGACCCTCAGTGCCAGCGGGCAGAGCCTCAGCCTGGAATACCAAGTCGAAGGTGAAGTTCTCCTCATAATCCTCATTAGCAAAACCAACCTGCAGCCACTCAGGGATGTCGTTGTCCTCTACATACTCATCCAACCACAGACGGGTCTTTGAGCCAGTTTCATCTGCCTCGTTGTTGCAGTACATCGGACGAACCTTAATTGATGCAGTGCCACCAGTCTCAGGAATGGTAATATCCTTAGAATCCTCTGTGTCGAGGTAACCATAGGTTGCCTCCATGAGACCAACAAATAGAGAAGTCTTCCATGTGGTATATGAGTACATGGTACCATCTTCACCAGCCATTTCAAACCATGTTGATGTTCTGGCATTGTCTAAAGGAGCATCTTGAGAACCAAGAACACCTGAGAAAGTTCCATTGTTCCATCCTTCAATGACAATAACAAACTCATCCTCGATGAAGAGGTAGTCAAGGTCTTCACTAAGACCAGACTCATCAGATCTATAAAGAGGAATCTCGATACCGGTAAGACCCATATCAAAATCAGCATTGATATTATCAGTAGTTGCATCACCTTCTGCGATCACCTCACCCAAGGTAGGTCTGTTTGCATTGGCGGGATAAGTAACTTTTACCAACTTAATGTGCAGATTGAAATCTTCCTGAGCAGTGAAAGAAACCAGAGGCAGTGTTACACCAGTGATATACAAAGGAGTAGCAGGCTTCTCGTGGTAAACATAAATCTTACTCATCTCAGTTGTTGTCTTGTCTGGTGTTGCCCAGTTGGTGTAGAACTTCAAGCCACCATCAGGATCCTGACGGGTTAAGATAGCAGGAGTCTCATTGTTCAGCAGTCTCTCACCTCCACCACCATAGAGATAGCAATCGGAATACCTATAATCAGTTCCATCAGAGTTCAAGGATTTACCAATGCCAAAGGTGAAAGGATCAGATGCTTTTTCCCCCTGCTTACCAATCAAAGTGATATTTCTTGCCATATCACCACTACTGAGGGCTAAACTAAAGTCTTTATCCGTACCAGTTGTAAGAACTACTTCAGGATTCTCGTCAGTCTCTTGGGTTGCATCATAAGCAATCCAGTCCCATGCTGTTGCGGGATTGGTAGTGCGATTAGCAAATACGGTATTGGAATTTGCTCCTGTAATGGCAAGGTTGCTATTGAATGAATATCCATTCAAGCCTAAGCCATTGAAAAGCACGAGAGTTGAGGGTTCAAAACTTACAATAGGAGCCACCTCTTTGCCAGGAACAACATACTGTGCGTTCTGAATTCCATCATAGGTGGCAACCCACTCGTCATAGTTATAAACTTCGTTAGGATAAACACTGTATATGATATAGTATGTGCCAGTAATATTTCCTTCATCGTCTAATGTCAATGTGATAGAACCATCGTTAGATGTTGCAGACTCCAAGAAAAGGTAGTATGTTCCTGATGGTGCTTGGGATGAAGGGAAAGAGGCAATAAGTTGAGGCTGAATAACGATATTCCCCTCGTTAAGAGTATACTCAACGACTACGCCACCCTCGAATCCAAAGATGTCAGGAATAACATTTTGTAATAGGGTTACAGTTTCTCCATCTATTGTACCTGTACCTGCAGCCATGTCCCACTGCGTTTCTTCACTGGTGGAACGAAGTGTACCGCTACCATTATAGAGTTCTTGTACAGCACCTGCACGTGCAGCCTTAAACTCCTTCTTAATAGGTTTTAAAGAGTTCATCTCTTTTGCGGAGAGTTGTCTGAACTGCTTGGTAGTCTTGTCAAGAACAGGACTTACACCGAATTTAGCACCAGCAACCTCATACTTTTTGAAGTTAGTTGGTTGTGCAACTTGGTTTTTTGCTACAGGTTTGCCTGCCATATGTTTCTTGACATTCTGCGCACTTGCTGATACAGTCACGATTGCCGCAGCAGCAAAAAGTAAAAACTTTCTCATAATCATTCTTTTTAGTTAGTACTATATTTAATTTTAATTCAATTTAAATGTTGTTCCTCCACTAATTGCCTCAAACTGTACGCTGGTTGGCAGGAAATAATCGTCAGGAGTCATCTGATAAGTGCCGTTAAGCAGAGCGGCAAAACTACGACAAAGCGACTCAATGTCAGTGGCTTTCTTCAAGATAGTCTCCATGTTCTTGTCAATCTTATCTTCTGTAGTGCAATTGATGGCTATCTGACCGTATTCAGGACGATTCATCGTCAAAGCAAGACCAGCGGTGTTTGTCCTTGTCTTTGCGGTGTTGGTGTAGAAGGTCAGCACTAAACCAATGACAGATCCGCTACCAGTGGATTTTCCAATACCGATGCTCTCCAAAGACCAATTGGCATTATTCTTCTTCAGTTCTGCGTCAATCTGGTTGAAGAGAGAGGTTTGCTCAGCAGTGAACAGTGATGGATCCATCTTCCATACAGCAGTATGGTTGGCGATATACGCATCCCAACGGGCGATGACTTTCACATTGCCGTCCTCGTTCGTCAGGCAGGTCTTGTCTTCGGCAAGTGTGAACTCATGGAACTTATACGCCTCGATACTGTCTTCTCTCTCCGTGCGGAAACCGTTAGGAGTGAAGACACAGGCAAGGGAGTCAACCTTGACAGATTTCGTCTTGTCGAGGTTGTCGGTATACAGGAAGCGACCATTGCGCAATCCTTGGAAGTAAAGCGTGTCATTGTCAGCATTGACTACATAGTAGTCGTTGATGCTCGTGTTAGTAATGCTATTCTTCAACTCATCGGTATCAGCGATATAGTCTTCCCAAGAGCGGTCGCACTTCACGAGACGCACCTCGGCACTGTGACGCTCACCACGCAGGATGACCTCGTCCTCGTTGCTGGAGACGACGACAAAGTTATGGTCGCCCTCCATGCCCACACCATCCTTGACGATGTTTCTGGGGGCGTAACCATAGGAAACGGGGTCTACAAAGGGAGTCAGCACGTCGTTCCATACATTGAAGGCAAGCACCAAGCCGTCTTCCTTCAGCATCTCATAGACACTGGTAGCCTCGGTGTATTTGTTCTGGTTGCCGTCACGCAGGAAACGGTGGTTACCTGCCAGGGTTACCTTGTTGCTGTCCTCGAAACGGGCGAAGAGGTTGAATCCCTCAAACTGTGCGACACCAGTGCCACAGAAATACTGCATCACCCATCCGTTGGGCGCACTGACCAGCAGGTTTTGAAGTTCCTGACTCTCGTGCTCAATACGCAGTGCGGCGGACTCTCCGAAATAGTCATCGTCCTCGAAACGGCAGGATGTCAGCACCAAGGCTGGCAGCATGGCGAGGAGCATGAAACGGTATAATTGTATCTTCTTCATCGTGTTCACATCATTTAAGTTCGTAGATAGTCACCTCGTTCTTGAGGTAGTCATTGATAGCGTTCTGGCGCTGGCGCACCTCCTCACGGATGGTGAAGGTGTCCAGACCCCATTTCTCCTTATGCCAAGCGGTAGCAATAGAGACTTTCTTCAGCAGGGCATTGATGCCAGTGATAGACTCGTTGCTTGTCACGGTCACCCAATTGAGGAATTCATCAAAAGAAGTGAACTTCTTTAACTCCGTATATTTGAATCTGCTCACGTAAGCGGTATATTCCTTATTGATGACAGTCTCACTGCTACGATGTACGTCAAGCACGGTACGCCCAGAAGGCTCGTAAGTACCTGTCTCACTGCTGTACTCCGTCTCAGAATAAAGCGTGAAGTTGTTCCAGTGAGTACCTGCCTTGTCCTTGTCGATGCCTAACTTCTGGATGAACTCCAGCACCTCCTCCTTGTCGCCCTGACGGAAGCCAGGAGCGCAGGCGTTGATGATACGCATCATCCAGCGGTAGTCGTTGTCGGTGATGATACACGAGAGGGTCTCCACGAAGTCCTCGTAGGTTGCCGAGGAGGCATAGTGGGTGACGTAGCCCATCTGGTGGGTAGACACGGAGTCACGCTCATGCCAGTCGATAGGGTCATAGGTTCCAGAGGTGACCTGTCCGAAGGTAACAGGGTAGGTCTTCGTCTGGTGCATGATATGTGAGAACTCGTGGTGCATCGTATGGAAGCAACGCTCGTTGATGGTCTCAATATCCTTGGCATCATAGGTCAAGTCGTCCGAATAAGGCTTCATCTCATTGACGTTATACAGCGTGATCTTCACACCGCCCGACGCCAGTCCGAGCACCTCAGTACCTGTACGGGGGCTGTAGCCTGACGAGCCGATGAAGTGGAAGATACGGGGACCGTACTGCTTCATGAAGTCCTCACCGGCATACTTGGTGTACACGTCGTAGAACAGGTACTTGATGAAGTGGGCGAGCAACTGTGAGCGTTTGTACTCAGCAGGAGCCAACTGGAAACTGTAGTCTGACGCAGGCAGGTCGAACTTATACTGAATCTCCACATTATAAGGTTTGCCGAAATTGTCATAGAGCCACTGGTCGAACTCGTAGGTCGACTGGTTGGGGTCTACCGTAGGCGTGGTGGTATCGAAGATAGATTCGGTAAAATCATCATCCTTACCGCAGGAGGCGAGGGTCAGCAGCAGGGCTGCCGCACTCATGATATATAGTATCTTTTTCATATCTGTTTGCCTTTCTTTGGTTAATTTGCAAGTAGGGGCTGCGACATCATCGGTGTCGTCTGGTCAACATGCGTGGAACGGTCGGTGCTTGGATAGCCGGCCGAGATCACGTTGTTAGGAATCTGCAGCACACGACGCTTGTCGTTCCATTGCAGGTAGTCGTGCGTGATGGTCTTGTCCAGCGGACCACGGTAAGCATGGTGTACAGTGATACCATAACGCTTGATGTCAAACCAGCGCAGTCCCTCGAACATGGTCTCTACACGACGGAAGTGCAGGATGCAGTGCAGCACGTACAGGTCGTCGCCAGTCAGTTCCTTGAACTCAGACGACATCTTCTGAGGATTCAGTTCCTCCACGTAGTCGTTGCTGGCGGCATCACCGGCATAGAAGCGGTTGATACGATCCTGTGTCAACTCATTAGGTGCCAGTTTGGAGGCAGACCAAGTGTTCAGGTCGTCGATAGCGGAAGCCGTCTGCCCGAGATAGAGTTTTGCCTCAGCACGGCAGAGCAGGGTCTCCTCAGCGGTGAAGGGCTGGTAGATGATATGTACCCAACCGATTCCCGCAATCTTGTCGTCATACTCAAAGTATTCGTAGACACGGAACAGCCATGAGCCATCGTCGTTCTCACCATAGCGGTAGATCTTACCGTCGTAGGCAGGCAGGCGGTTGCTCCAGTTAGGACCGCCACCGTAGATGACATTCTTCGACGACTTCACATTCTCAGCCTTGTTGCCGTCATTAATCACAAAGCGGATGGCGGAGAGCAGACGGTCCTGAAGCGAATAGGTGCTCTGCAACAGGAAGTTGCAGGGAGCCGTCTCGTCATTGTATGAGTTGAGCATCGCATCAATGGTATTGGTGCTGATGTTCTGCCACTTACGCAGTGAGGAGGCGGCATTGCTGCCTAAGGCTGCGTCAGCGTGCTCGATGACTTTCTCATACTCGCGTTTGTAAAGGTAGAAGCGTGCGGCAAAGGCATGAGCGGCATTCGTGTTGAAGTGGTAGGCGGGAACCTTGTACTTGGAGTCGTCAATCAGGTTGATACCCTCCAAGAGGTCCTTCTCTATCAAGTCGTAGGTCTCAGCGACGCTATGGCGGTATTCGTCATCACCATAGTTGACACTCACCTTGGTCTCTGGCTCTGTCACGTAGGGGATGCCAGGATCCTGTCGGCTCTGTGTCTCGTCCTTGTAAGCCTCGGCGAAGACGTTGACCAGCACGAAGTGCAGATAGGCGCGCAGCACGTGAGCCTCACCCCATGAGTGGGCAAGTTCCAGATTATTGGCAGGGTCACGGTCCATCTCCTTCATAGCGGCGATGGCGTGGTTCGCCACGGCGATACCCTGATAGTATTTCTCCCAGACATCATAGGGAGTGTCATCCTCACCAGTACCGTAGTTGTTGATGTCTTTCCATGCGTAGGCTTCCTCATGGAAGTCCTTATAGGGGGCACGGTGGATGCCTGGCTTCACGACGTTGTTGTCGACATAGTTATCGCCACTCAACTCACAGATGACGGCAGGCACCGCCTGTGGATAGCCGGAGACAAGCAGCAACTGCACTTTCTCCGGAGTGTCTATCTCGGTACGGTTGTCGGGCACCTCGTCGAGTTTGTCCTCACAGGAGGCGAACACCAGTCCCAGTGTCATCAGT
Source organism: Prevotella sp. (assembly GCA_017470055.1). Taxonomy (GTDB): domain Bacteria; phylum Bacteroidota; class Bacteroidia; order Bacteroidales; family Bacteroidaceae; genus Prevotella. Next base: position 82,181 of record JAFUFD010000038.1, read on the forward strand.
GCCAATCCGAAAATATATTTCTTCATCATTCTTTTCTTTTTTACCGTTTTACATGTTTACCTTTCTTAGAATCCCAGACGGACGGTTGCTGTCAGTTGCTTCGTGATAGGCGAGGCGACACCACCGGAGTTGATGAACTCAGGGTCCTGACCGTTCAACTTCTTGTCGGCATAGAGCAGGCAGAGGTTGGTAGCCGCCAACTTGATGGAGGCAGTGTTCAGCAGATGGGTCTTCCTGAGCAGTCCCTGCGGGAAAGTATAGACGAGTGAGATCTCCTTCAAGCGGATGAAATTACCCTTGGCGATACGAGCCTCTGAGTAGTTGTACGCATTATAAGCGGTACGCAAGGTCGTGGAGCCGTAGCGGTCTACCTGGTTGCGTGACGCAATGGTAGGAATATTGGTCATGTTCTCGTCGCCAGACATCATCCAGCGGTTCTTGAACTCACGTGGGAGTGCCGACAGGTCGCTGTATGCGTAAGAGAATACAGGGTCAAGGCGTACGACGTTGCCGCCACTATAGGTGATGAACACGTCGAGGTTCAGTTTACCGAATTTGTTGTCAGTGAAAGTAAAGGTGTTGTTGAGCGAGCCGTACCACGTCGGGTCTGATGGACCCTCGTAGATCAGGAAGTCCTCCAGGTTCTCTGTCTCCTGGAAGTTGACATCACCTACGGTCTTCTCACCTTTCTCATTATACACCATTGGCAGTCCCTCCTCATTCAGACCGGCAAACTTGTAACTGAAGATGGAGCGTACTGGATAACCCTCAAGGGCATATCCCTGACCGCTTACCAAGTCGACGGCACGGCTGGAGGTCTCCAGCGTCGTGATCTTGTTCTTGGCAAGAGAGTAGATGAGGTCGCTGGTCCACTGGAACTTCGGAGTCTGGATGTTGACCGTGGACAGACCAATCTCAATACCGTGGGAACTCATGTCGGCGACGTTCGCCATCTTCTGGATCTGACCACCGGAACCCTGTGTGAACACCGCACCGATCAGGTCGTAGTTGTTACGCCAGTAAGCGTCGAAGTTAAAGGCGATACGGTTGTGCAGGAAGCCCATGTCGACACCGATGTTGAACTCATGCTTCTTCTCGTAGGTCAACTCGCTGTTGGCAAGGTCAGAGATGTAGATCTCCGTCTCAGCGGCGGAGGTGAAGGGACGCCATGTGTTCTTGGTCTTGTAGATAGCCATGGCATTGGTCACATACGAGGGACCTGTGTCTGCCGTCAGAGAGTAGGAGGCACGCAGTTTCAACTGTGACAGCCAGTTCTCGGTCTTCTTCATGAACGGCTCGTTGGTGATATCGTAGGAGCCGGAGATGTTCCAAGTAGGCAACCAGCGGCTCTGGCGGCTCTTACCCAAACGGTTGGTACCCTCGTAGCGGAAGGTTCCGTTGATGGTGTAACGCTGGTCAAAACTGTATACAGCCTGTGCATAGTAGGCAAGGGTATTGGTCTGTGTGAACGACTCCCCGAAATAGTCGGTGTTCTCCTCGTTCATCTGCTTCAGCCACAGGTATGGGGTATAGACGATACCACCGTTGTTGAACTGGTATCCCCAACCTGTCCAGTTGGTGGATGTGCGGCGTACGGTAGACAACTCAGAGCCTAACAGGGCGTTCACGACGTGCTTCTCGTTATACACATCACGGTACTCAGCCATGAAACGGTAGTTGTTGGAGCGCATCTTGTCGCTATACTCATACTTGATACCGCCATTGGGGAGTACCGTCTCAGGAATGGCAAGTTCATTGTCCGGGTCTGTGTACAGCAGGGGGTTGCTGTAACGGACGGTAGAGTTGTCGTCCTGAGCGTCCGTACCGGCACGGTAGGCGTTAGCCTGGTTGGAGTTGTCCATCACATTGTGCTGACGACGTGTGCTCGACATACGAGTAGAGATCAGTCCCGTCAGCGTGACGGTCTTGATAGGCTTGTACTCCAACTCAGCACGGAACATCAACTCATTGACGTCGATATCGTTATAGTTGTTTCTCAACTCGTCGAAGATATTGAACGGCGAGTAGAAACGGGTGTAATTGATATTGGGGTCCAGACAGCGGCTGGTATTCATGGCGAAACTGAACGGGTTGATGTCGAAGTCACGCTTCACCTCACCCGTTACCACATCGACACTCTGGTTCAGAGAGCCGGGAGCCTCCTGGTTACGGTAACTGCCCTGAGCGGCAAGGCGGACGGTCAGGTTCTTCAGGATGTCATACGACGTGTTGCCGTTGAAAGTATAACGGCGCACCTTAGAGGCACTGATATACTGTCCTGGGTCGTTCATCAATGACATGGAGAAATAACTCTGCATGCGCTCCGTACCACCAGAGATGCTGACAGAGTGGTTCTGCTGGAAACTATTGGAGAAGAGCAGGTCGAACCAGTCGGTATTGCGGAACTCGGCGGCCTGCAGATAGGCATTGCGGGCAGCCTGGGTGTTCTCCAGCCCGAAGGTACCTGTAGACGGGTCGTATCTGCGCAACTGCTGATACATATGACCATAGATACCCGTATCCTCCGCATTGGCAAGATTCTCCAGTGACAGCCATCCCTTGTTCTCCATCTCCTGATAGACACCCATGATCTCCTGTGAGTTCATGATGTTATAGTCACGGTAACTGGGCTTCAGACGGGTGGTGAACTCACCAGTATAGTTGACAGACGCACGTCCTGCCGTTCCCTTCTTGGTGGTGATAACGATCACACCAGCCATCGCACGGGCACCATAGATAGAGGTGGCGCTACCGTCCTTCAGGATGGTGAACGACTCGATATCGTCCGAGTTCAGACCAGCCACGGCACTGGATATCAGTGTCTTGGCATCACCTGACGCAAGTTCGTCGGCAGTCACGTCCACGTTATCCTCATAGATCACGCCATCGATGACCCACAGGGGCTTGGAGTTACCATAGATAGACGTGGCACCACGGACACGGATCTTCGGCGAGGCACCGAACGTTCCAGACACGTTGGTTACCTGCACACCTGCGACACGGCCTTCCAGTGAGCGGCTGACATCCGCCATACCGGCAAGTTTGGTCTTCTCGGCGTCAATCTTTGACGAGGCACCCGTAAACAGGCGCTTGTCCTGTTTCATCATACCAACAGCAACGACCTCCTGCAACTGGGTGGCATTAGGCTCAAGTACGACCTTCATGCCATTTTTGGGCGTAACGGTCTCCGTTATCATCCCGACATAACTTATCACAAGTTTCTTGCCAGCAGGTACGGTGATGGTGAAATTTCCGTCATAATCAGTGACTGTGGCAGTCTTCGTTCCTGCTACCGTAACTGTCGCGCCGATGACAGGTTCGTTGTCCTCGGCAGAAATAACGGTTCCTGTAATCTTTTGCTGGGCAAAGGCAAAGCCAAGACCCATGAAAAGACAGGCGAGAAACATCGTTAATCTTTTTTCCATATACTCTCTCTTATAGATAATTATTAAATGCTATCTTCTTACATTCTTTAGCATGCCCTATCCGCCTCTTGTGGAGAGGAATAAAGCAAAGATTTTGCAAAGTTACAACATTTTTTTACAAATGGCAAGCAAAATTATAAAAATTACTCCTTTTTGTGCAATAATTTAATAAAATCGTCATTTTTCTACCCATTTTATGTGATAACGTGCTAAACGACTTCCGTTTTGTTAATTCTGCGAATATAAAAGACAGGATGTAAACTACTATTATATATAAATGTACGCGCGAGAGAATTGGCTTAAAATATCCACCTCTCCACAAGAGGTGGATAGGGCATGCTAAAGAATGTAAGAAGATAGCATTTAATAATTATCTATAAGAGAGAGTATATGGAAAAACGACTAACAATGTTTTTTGCCTGCCTTTTCCTAAGCATAGGATTTGTCATGGCACAAACTAAAGTTACAGGAACCGTGATCTCTGCAGAAGACAATGAGCCCATCATTGGAGCCTCAGTGATAGTCCAAGGAACTAAAACTGGTGTCATTACCGATGTGGATGGAAAATTTACAGTTGATATACCTGCAGGGAAGAAGATTACAGTAAGTTTTATTGGTATGGAAAGCCAGACCTTGGTGGCAAAAGACGGCATGCGCATCGTCTTACGTAATAGTGCCTCCCTCGAAGAAGTTGTCGTAACTGGTATGCAGAAGGTCGATAAGCGCCTGTTTACAGGTGCATCCACTAAGATTAACGCCAAGGATGCCAAGATTGACGGTATGGCAGATATCTCCCGTTCTTTGGAGGGGCGTGCCGCAGGTGTGTCAGTGCAGAATGTGTCGGGTACCTTTGGTACGGCTCCGAAGATCCGTGTCCGTGGTGCTACATCCATTTATGGTAACTCCAAGCCTTTGTGGGTGGTTGATGGAGTCATCATGGAGGACGTGACAGATGTCAGTGCCGACGACCTTTCCTCTGGTGATGCCAACACCTTGATATCCAGTGCTATTGCTGGTCTGAACTCGGACGATATCGAGACTTTCGATATCCTGAAGGACGGAAGCGCCACCTCTATCTATGGTGCCCGTGCGATGGCTGGTGTGATTGTTATCACCACCAAGAAGGGGCGTACAGGACAGGCTCGCATCAACTATACGGGTGAGTACACCATGCGCCTGAAACCCAGTTACTCTACTTTCAACATCATGAACTCGCAGGATCAGATGTCTGTTTATCAGGAGATGCAGCAGAAGGGTTATCTGAACTATGCGGAGACCTCTAATGCCGCAAGTAGTGGTGTCTATGGTAAGATGTACCAGTTGATTTCCCAGTACGATGCCACTTCTGGACAGTATGGGCTTGCCAACACGGCGGAGGCACGTGCCGACTATCTTCGTCAGGCAGAGTACCGTAACACCAACTGGTTTGACGAGTTGTTCACCAATGCTATTCAGCACAACCACTCTGTCAGTATCTCGACGGGTACAGACCGCTCCCAGACCTATGCCTCTATCTCGGCAATGTTTGACCCGGGGTGGACCAAGCAGTCAAAGGTGGAACGTTATACTGCTAATCTGAACAATACGTTTAATATATCGAAGAAACTGACGTTCAATATGATTGCCAACGCCAGTTACCGTAAGCAGCGTGCTCCCGGCACCCTGTCGTCTGAGGTTGACGTGGTGTCTGGTGAGGTTCACCGCTCTTTCGACATCAATCCCTATTCTTATGCGTTGAACACGTCTCGTGCCCTTGATGCGAATACATTTTATACCCGCAACTACGCTCCTTTCAATATCTTGCACGAATTGGAGAATAACTATATCGACCTTGGCGTCTTCGACATGCGTGTTCAGGGTGAGTTGAAGTACAAGCCCATTCGTCAGGTGGAGATAGCCGTATTAGGTGCCTATAAGTTCAATCAGGCCACCCAGAACCATCATATCCTGGATGAGTCTAACCAGGCTCAAGCATATCGCTCGATGGCCACAACGACCATCCGTAACTCGAACACTTTCCTTTACACGGATCCTGATGACATCTTTGCGATGCCTGTCACCGTGCTTCCCTATGGTGGTATCTACAACAAGACCACCAATAGTATGAATGCTTGGGACTTCCGTTTTACGGCGGGCTACAACGACGCATTCCACAACGATACCCATATCGTCAACTTATATGGCGGTGTTGAGGTCAACAATATCGACCGCTCGTCCGATTGGTTCCGTGGTTGGGGTATGCAATACTCCTTAGGCGAGATCGCCAACTATGCCTATCAGGTATTCAAGAAAGGTGCAGAGGACAATTCCGACTACTTCACCTTGACCAATACCCATGAGCGTCGCGCTGCTTATTTCGGGACAGCGACCTATTCCTATAAGGGACGCTATACCGTCAACGGAACCATCCGTTATGAGGGAACCAACAAACTTGGTAAGAGCCGTTCTGCACGCTGGCTGCCTACGTGGAACGTGTCTGCGGCATGGAATGCCCACGAAGAGCCTTGGTTTAAGAAAATCTTCAAAGAGGCTCTTTCCCATGCTACGCTGAAAGCGTCTTACTCACTGACAGCGGAGAGCGGTCCGTCATGGGTGACAAACTCCATGCCTGTGATCCGCAGTTACAACCCTTGGCGCCCGTCGGCAGGTCTGCGAGAGAGCGGACTGGAGGAGTCCGACCGTGCCAATGGCGATTTGACTTTCGAGAAGAAGCATGAGTTCAATATTGGTGTTCAGTTGGGTTTCCTCAATAACCGCATCAACGTGGAGTTCGATTGGTATAAGCGTAATAACTATGACTTGATTGGTATCGTGAACACCCAGATGGGCGGCATGAAATACGGTAACGTTGCCTCCATGAAGTCTAACGGTGTCGAGTTGAGCATCAACACCACCAATATCAAGACCAAGGACTTCACTTGGAGCACCAATTTCATTTACTCGCATACGCATAATGAGGTGACGGAACTGGAGAACAACCAGCGTGTCATCGACCTTATCAGCGGTTCAGGATTCGCTCTTGAGGGCTATCCCGTACGCTCACTGTTCTCTATTCCTTTCCGGGGACTGAACAACGAGGGTCTGCCGACCTTCCTCGATCAGGACGGAAATATCACGACAACAGGTATCTATTTCCAGACACAGGACAAGGAGAAACTCAGTTTCCTGGAGTATAGCGGTAGCGTTGACCCCACCGATGTGGGCTCTTTGGGCAACATGTTTAAGTACAAGGGATTCTCCCTGAATGTGTTCATCACCTATAGTTTTGGTAATGTCGTTCGCCTGGATCCCATCTTCAAGAATGCCTACAACGATCTGAACTCTATGTCCAAGGAGTTTGCCAACCGTTGGATGGTACCTGGTGACGAGAACTATACCACGATCCCCGTCATTGCCTCTTCTCGTCAGAACCGCAATGATACGAGCCTGAGTTATGCTTACAACGCATACAATTACTCTACAGAGCGTATCGCCAAGGGAGACTTCATCCGCATGAAGGAGATCTCCTTCGGTTACGATTTCCCTGCAAGTCTCATCAGTCCACTCAAACTCAACAGTCTCTCACTGAAGTTGCAGGCCACTAACCTCTTCCTCTTCTATGCTGACAAGAAGTTGAACGGACAAGACCCGGAGTTCTTTAACACGGGTGGTGTCGCAGTACCACTGCCGAAGCAGTTCACACTGACACTCCGTTTGGGAATCTAATAGATGATTAAGGTGCAAAAGAAAACAGGTAAAAAAGAGATACGATTATGAAGAAATATATTGGAATTTCCCTCCTTGTGCTGAGCATGGGACTGGCATCATGCGATGACTTCCTTGACCAACTGCCCGACAATCGTACTGAGGCAAACACAGAGGAGAAGATACAGAAGTTACTGGTGTCAGCCTATCCGACACACGACCACATGGCATTCACAGAGTACGCTTCCGACAATGTGGATGATATGGGTGCCAATAACCCCAATACGGAGCGTTTCCTCGATGAGATATACGGTTGGATGGATGTCACCGAGACAGACAATCAAGACCCTGAGAGTTATTGGATGGATCTCTATCAGTGTATCGAGACCGCCAACATGGCTTTGGAGGGTATTGAGTCAATGGGAGGTGCTACTACCACCTCCCTGAGAGAGGCACAGGCTGAGGCTCTCCTGTGCCGTGCCTACGCCCACTTTATGCTGGTCAATGTGTTTGCCACGCATTATGACGCTGGCGATGCCGAGGCATTAGGAGTCTCTTATGTCACAGCCACGGAGACGGAACTCAATCCACAATATGAGCGTGAGACGGTTCATGAGAACTACCAGCATATTGCGGAAGACTTGGAGATTGCTTTGCCTAACGTGGGCGACAGTTACTACGATGTTCCGAAGTATCATTTCAACAAGAATGCCGCCTATGCCTTCGCCACCCGTTTCTATCTCTATTATGAGAAGTACGACAAGGCGATAGAGTATGCCAATAAGGTGCTTGGCACCAATCCTGCCTCCATGTTGCGTGACTGGGCGGTGCTGAACAATATGCCTGACGGTTCTAACTACCAGCAGGATCCGACTACCAACCATGTCATTGAGCCTACACTGAACTGTAACCTCCTGCTGCTGACCTCTTACTCGGGGCAGGGACTCTACTTCGGTGGCTTCTCCACATGGCACCGCTACTCACATTGTGCATACCTCGGACAGACGGAGACGATCTCCGCACTGGCAAGAGTCTGGGGAGGGGACTATACCTCATTTGCCATGAGTGTGAAGCGCTATTCCGGCTCTAATATGGATGCATGGTCACAATGGCGTATGCCTTTCCTTTTCGAGTATACCGACCCTGTGGCACAGATTGGCTACCGCCATACTGTCTATAATGCCTTCACGGGTGATGAGGTCCTTCTTAACCGTGCGGAGGCTTACGCCATGCTGGGGGACTATGACAAGGCTATCGCTGACCTGCAGATATGGATACGTAATACCAGTACCCAGAAGACCTATACCCTGACGATAGACCATGTGAACGAGTTCATGAATGGGATCACCTATGCTTACGATAACTCTGATGGTACGCCCAAGGGCGATATCTACTCTTCCTTGAAAAAACACCTGCATCCAAAGTTCTCCATTGACGCAGAGGGGTCCACACAGGAGAATATCATCCAGTTGGTTCTTGCCGCACGTCGTTATGAGACCCTCCATGAGGGTAAGCGGTGGTTTGATATCAAACGCTGGGGTATCGAGATTCCTCGTCGTGTGATGAATGCCGGAGGAACGCCCGACCATATTAACGACTGGCTGACCGTTGACGACCCACGCCGTGCTGTCCAGATTCCTCAGAAAGTCCGTGAGGCGGGTTATACGCCAAACCCACGTGCGGTTGTTGACGATTCTGGCGACGCAGCAGTAAATCACCTTTAACAAGAAGCAATTATGAAAAAGAATATATTATTATTGTTGTCTGTCATGGTGCTGGCACAAGGGTTGACCTCTTGCTCCAGCGACGAGATGGAGGCCCAGAGCGTCATCTCTGTCACCACCTATGTGCCGAACGAGTTCGACCTCTGGCTGGAGGAGAACTTCCGCAATCCTTATAACATCGATTTCAAGTATCGCTATGAGGAGATAGAGAGTGACTTGAACTACTATACCGTCCCTGCCTCCTACGAGGAGTCGGTCAAGATGGCGCACTTGGTGAAATACCTCTGCGTAGAGACCTATAACGAGGTCGCTGGTATTGAGTTCACACGCTCACAGTTCCCGAAGATGTTCTTCCTTATCGGTGAGTGGGAGTATCGTAACAACGGCTCGTTTATCCTTGGTACTGCCGAGGGCGGTCGTAAGATCCTGCTGTCGGGTATGACCTACCTGAATCCAATCCTTGCGGGCTTGTCGGGGTATAACGACTTCCCCTTTGAGTTTGGGACGGATATTGCGGAGAACCTGAATCACTATTATATCAAGACAATCCACCATGAGTTCACGCATATCCTGAACCAGACGAAGGACTATCCTACGGCATTCCGTCAGGTGACACCAAGTTCCTATGTTAGTGACAGCCAGTTCTCCGCACCCTACAACACGGCTTATCTGAAGCGTGGCTTTATCTCAGCCTATGCCCAGACCAATACCACGGAGGACTTTGCCGAGATGGTGTCTGAGTATGTCACCCACTCTCCTGAGTGGTGGGAGGATCAGATGAAGGCTGCCGACACCAAGTGGGAGGACGATCCGGACCAGACACAGACGGGTCGTGTGCTCATTGAGCAGAAACTTGACATCACCCGAGACTATATGTACAGCACTTGGAGCATCGACCTTGATGAACTCCGTGAGTGCATTCTCCGCCGTCAGGCAGATATTATCAATGGTAAAATTGACCTGACCGACCTGACAATCAATGGAACCAAATAAAAAAGGAGGGCTCACTATGAACAAGAATATATTCACATACCTTTTCCTGATGCTGTCGGCACTGCTGTTGACATCGTGCTTGAAAGATCAGGAAGATGTGTTCGAGAAATCAGCATCTATCCGTTCCGCTGAATACCTCGAGAATGCGAGAAACATACTGACAGGCGCAGAGAACGGCTGGGTGATGAATTATTATCCTGACAACCTGCAAAGTTACGGAGGCTATAGTTACGTGCTGAAGTTTAACGAAAGTAATGTGACCACATACTTCATCAATGGTGAGTATGAGTCAAAGGCACAAGGCGACGGAAGTGTCGTCAGCGTGCCTGTCCCAGAGACCAGTACCTACTCGCTCACCAACGAGGACGGTCCTGTGATCGCTTTCGACACCTACAGTAACTATCTCCATTATTTTGCGACACCATCGGCAGGTGCCTATGAGGCAAAGGGCGGTGACTTTATCTTTATCATCCTCAATATCAGTGAGGACGAGAACACCATCACACTCAAAGGCAACCGCTCGGGCAATGAGGTGAAACTCTATCGCAACACGATGACACCAGAGGAGTATATCACCCGTAATAAGGCTATTATAGACACACAACTCTATGAGGTCTTTGTCAATGGCGATGTGTCCATGACGCTCGACTTGGAGACGCAGCAGGTGACGATGGCTGTTGGAGAGGAGAGTGAGGACCAGTCGTTTATCCTGACAGACAAAGGTCTGAGATTCTACCAGCCTGTTACCGTGGGAGGTAAGACTTTCGACTCGTTCTCCTACGATAGCGCAAACAATACTTATACGTCTGACGATAATGCGGGTTTGGTGCTCACGGGTACCCTGCCTGACGGATGGCAGTCGTATGAGGACCTGGCGGGGACATACTCCGTGGGCGACCATAACATCACGGTGAAGGCTAATGGTGACGGTGAGACCTACACTATCTCCGGCATGGCGGACGGCATCACAGGCGACATCACCGCTACTTATAAGTATACCACAGGCTCTTTCGTGCTGTCGCCGCAGTACATTGGTCCGTACTCTTCCCGTTACTATATCTGGCTGCTTGCCCATTCACCAGAGGGCGATCTCACTTGGGACACCTCCATCAAGTTCAAGGGACACAACAGCGCTACCGAGCCATTGACGATTACCTTCAGTTGTGCAGGATATGATACCTTCTGGGCTGGTGCCTTCGAGGAGGATCCCCCTACGGGCGACTCCTATGCCGGCTATTGGGAGCAGTACAGCAACCCGATGACATTCGTAAGAGTTGAATAATTGTATAACCAAGAAACTTTGAACTGATGAAAAAGATATTAAGTTTTCTCCTATTGCTTGCTGGTGTGACTACGTTCACGTCGTGTAGCGACAATGATGCCACATATAGTGCTACAGACCCCCTGTCTATCACTCTTGCCGATGTGCTGTTTGGCGCAGGTGGTGGCGACGGCAGCATCGTTGCCAATACTACAGCAACACTCACTGCAACGACGAATGCCGACTGGCTGAGCCTCGCTGTCAACGGGAATACGGTGACGGTGACCTCACAGCCAAACACCTCCTTGGAGGCTCGCTCGGCGAAAATCGTGGTTACTGCCTCCGATGGTACCACGGCAAATGTGATAGCCACCCAGCATGGTTTGCTCCTTGCCCTGAATGCAAGGACCTCCTATCTGTTCTCGAGCAATGGCAATGAGCCAGGCATCATCTACGACAAGAGTAATGTGGACTTCGAGCAGGTGGTCTCCGACGATTGGATTCATCTGGAGAAAACGGAGGAGGGCTATGCCATCACCGTTGACGACAATACGGGAGAATACCGTCATGGCACCATCCGGTTGTCGTTCCCTGCCTCAGACTTCACGCAGGTCATCAATATCGGACAGTGGGGTGATACTTTCCCCTTTGCAGGACTTAACACGGCAACCTACGAAGATGCGGAGGGTAACAGTTACACAAAGACGGTCTCTGTCGTAGCCGACGAGACAGATGCGGAGGGTGATTCCTATCTGGTCAAGGGACTGATGGATGAGGGCGACCTCCTTCTTACGCTGAATACCAGGAATACCGATGCGGTGGAGTATTATGTCTCTGCGGGATATTCTCCTGGTACGCTCATAGAGGACGGAACGACCTATACGTTGCGCTGCCTACTTAGTGTCTACAATGTGAACACGGGTAGCCGCTATTATCCTACGCAGGTGACAACTGTTGCCACCAGTGCTTATCGCATGGCGTTCGAATGGATGACGGATGAGGATGCGAATCCCTCGTTCAACTTCGTGCGCAATGATGCGCTCAGCGCAACATACACCACTGACGGCATTATCGTCTGCAAGTTCACCAATACCAACACCGCCGCCGCTGCGGCACGTAAGGGTATCGCCTATGAGTTCTTGAATCTGAAGATAACATCCAAATAAACATATTATTAACAAATTAAACTAAATGGACGTATGAAAAAGTATTTACTTACATTAGTGGCAGCCTTTATCGCTGTCATCGCATTTGCGCAAACTGGGCTGACAAGGCAATTAGGTCCAGTTGACAACTTGCGTGTAGGAGCAGTGGAAAAGAAACTGACTCCACGTTCTGCCGTTGCGAATATCCCTGCACCAACCAGAACGAAAATTCTTGGCAAAAAGGCTCCTCGCAGAGCAGCAATTGCAAGTATTGATGAACTGCAAGGTGACTTCGTTATTGCCAATCAGGAATATGATGTTGACGAAGACAACAGATTGGTTCCTGCGGATGTCGCTTACTCAGGCAATGCTGTAACCATTGAGGTGACTGGTGAGAATACTATTGCGATTTACGGTTTCTCCGTTGACGCTACAGAAACAGATGCTCCCATCACTGCTACCGTTGACATAGAGAAGAGTACCATTACTATTCCTGTAGGACAGACATTGTTCACATCAGAGGATTATGGTGCTATCACTTTGGCAAACGTCACCAGTGAGGGCGATATTACAGGTACCATCTACGAGGGCGGTGTTATTGCCTTGAACGATGTGTGGATTGACGAACTCGTCTTTCAGGGTACTAACTATACATGGAGTAATTACTATCATTACTCAACCATTGCGCCCGCTAACGGTATCATGGAGTATCAGGCTATGCTGACTAATCCGGCTAATGGTGGTGAATATCAGCCTCAGGCACTGAATGTCTTGATTATTCAAGATGAGGACACGCCCGAGAATGTGACGGTGTATAACTTCGGACATTGGGGACTTGGTGTCGACATCACTATCTCCAGTGACAATACCTTTGAGATCAGTTCAGATCAGGCTGTTGATTACGGTGGGTCCTCGACGGGATATTATTATCCTGTGGGAAGCACCGCAGCAGGTAGTTTGTCACTTGACATTCCAGGAACGGTAACATCTACGACGCTTAAGTCGGACGATTACTGGACACTCTACTCTTATGCGGGATATTGGAGATTTGCCCAGAGTCCATTCACTATCACACTGACTGACGGCTCTTCGTTTATTGTTCCCGAAACCGAGAAGGGCGAACTGGTGACTCCTCCGAGCAGTCTGGTGACAAAAGACTATCCTTTCGCTGCCACCTTGTATCAGGGAGGCACACCCTCGGACTATACCGCTACGGTAAAAGTCGGGTGGGACGGTACTGATGTTTACGTTCAGGGACTCGACAAAGACCTGACCAGTGCGTGGATTAAGGGTAGTTATGATGCTTCAAAAGGTGTTATTACCTTCCCTGTTACCTACACAGGTGAGTTCAATAGCGCTGCCCACTTCTTTGCCGCATATGGTGGTGAGGATGGACCGGATGAACTGGTAGTTGATTATGATGCGGATGCTGACACCTATGACTATAGTGCTACCGTGATGATTTACAAAGGCTCTGAGTCTACCTCTTATAACTATTTCTACAACGGTTTCTTCATCGGCACAAAGCCTACTCCAACGACCGCTCCTGAGGGTCTGGTGACTACCGATATGCCATTCAAAGGCAACAAGTTTGTTCGTAATGCAGAGGAGCCTACAGAGGCTACTGGTACCGCAAAGGTGGGTCGTGACGGTAATGACGTCTATATCCAGGGCTTGTTCTCAGAGGTTCCTGAAGGCTGGATCAAGGGTACTGCTACCACGATTGAGGGTGAGGAGTATATCGTATTCCCTGTGAACCAGTATGTCGGTAATCTGAGCAACGGCTTGAGCGCTTACCTGACAGGCTATGCTCCCAGTGAGACGGGTGAGGATACAGGCTCAGCGGGCAATGTGATTTTCGCCTACAATGCAGAGAGCAACTACTACGAGGCTGTTAATGCCGTTATCCTGACTCGCTTCAAGAATTCCCTCAATCCCGAGGCATTCTTCCAAAGTGGTTTAGTGATTGGTGAGAAACCTGCGTCTGGCCTCAACAACATCAAGGCTTCCAAAACGGAGGATGGTGTGATGTACAACATGGCAGGTCAGCGTGTAGGTAGCGACTATAAGGGATTGGTTATCAAGAACGGCAAAAAGTACGTGAATAAGTAATCCTTTGGATGATATGATCTCTATATCGGGAGGGCTGTCAGGCTCTCCCGATTTTGTTTTTCCTCAGATTGTTTGGTCGTTCCAGATAAATATTGTACTTTTGCATTGCAGAGACAGCCTTACGGAGCGTATGGAACACTTTTCCGTCATATAATATGAAGAAATTTCTAACTATCACAATGCTTGCATTGCTGGTGGCGGCAAGCAGCATGGCGAAAGCCAGATCTGAGAACCGTAGTAACGGCTATCCTATTAGCCAAGTACCTTTCACAGCAGTGAAAGTCACTCCTAACACTTTCTGGGGAGACCGCATCAAGGCGGCTCGTGAGGTGACGATACCCCTCGCTTTCTCGAAATGCGAGAGCGAGCATCGCTACGAGAATTTCTCGATGGCCGCCTATACGTTGCAGCACCCAGGGCATGAGGGGCTGAACACCCCCAAATGGGACGTGAGCAAGTTTATGGGTTTCTCCTTTGATGACACGGATGTCTATAAGACCATCGAGGGAGCCAGTTATGTGCTGCAGACCTATCCCGACGACAAACTGAAGGCTTACATCGACTCCGTGCTTGACGTGGTGGGTGCCGCTCAGGAGCCTGACGGCTACCTCTATACCGCTCGTACCATCAATCCGGCGCACCCGCATCAGTGGTCTGGCAAGAAGCGTTGGGAGGTGGAGGAGATCCTGAGTCATGAACTCTACAACCTCGGACACATGGTGGATGCCGCCTGTGCCCACTATCAGGCGACGGGCTCTACCAAGTTCCTGAATATCGCCAAACGGTATGCTGACTGTGTGATTCGTGAGGTGGGACCTAACCCCGGACAGGCCTGTGTCGTACCTGGTCACCAGATTGCGGAGATGGCATTGGCTCGTCTGTATATCCTTACAGGAGAGAAGAGGTATCTCGACGAGGCGAAGTTCCTGTTAGACTATCGTGGCAAGACCCAGCGACATGACATCTACTCCCAGAGCGACAAGCCCGTGGTGGCACAGACGGAGGCTTGGGGGCATGCCGTCCGTGCTGGCTATATGTATGCCGGTATGGCGGATGTCGCCGCTATCACAGGCGACTCTGCCTATATCAAGGCGATTGACACCATCTACGACAATATCGTGTCGAGGAAATACTATATCACAGGTGGCGTGGGAGCCCGCCATGAGGGCGAGGCATTTGGTGCCGACTATGAGTTGCCCAACCTGACAGCCTATAACGAGACCTGTGCCGCTATCTCGATGGTCTACCTCTTCCATCGTATGTTCCTCTTGCATGGCGATGCGAAGTATATCGACTGCATGGAGCGCACCTTGTATAATGGGGTCATCAGTGGCATGTCCGTAGACGGTGGACGCTTCTTCTATCCTAATCCGTTGTCGAGTGATGGCAAATACGCTTTCAATGCCGACAATACCGTAGAGCGTCAGCCTTGGTTCGGTTGCGCCTGCTGCCCATCGAACCTCTGCCGTTTCATCCCCTCGTTCCCTGGCTATATCTATGCCGTGAAGGACCGCAACCTCTATGTCAACCTCTTCACGGGGAATACGGCGACGACGCAGGTGGAGGGCAAGGATGTCACGCTGGAGCAGCAGACGAACTACCCGTGGGACAGCGATATCACCATCAAGATACAGAAGAACCAGGCAAAGGCATTTGGTCTTGCCATCCGCATTCCTGGTTGGGCAATCGCAGGACCCGTGCCCAGTGACCTCTATCGCTTTAGCGACGACGTGCTTTCTGGTTATCAGGTGAAGGTGAATGGCGAGGCAGTCAATGGTCAATTAGAGAAAGGTTACTGTGTCATCAACCGCACTTGGAAGAAGGGTGATGTGGTGACTGTCCATCTCGACATGCCAGTACGCACCGTCAAGGCTAACCATCGTGTCGCTGACGATCGTGGCCGCATTGCCGTTGAGCGTGGACCGTTAGTATATTGTGCGGAGGATGCCGACAATCAGGCGTTCAATCTCTTCGATTTCCTGATGCCCCGTCAGCCGAAGTTCCAAGTGGCAGACCGCCAGATTCGTGGCAATCGTGAGGTGAATTTCAACGTGAAGTCTATCAGCGTAGCGGGTCAGGCGGTAGAGCAGAACGCTCAAGGGGAGGCTGTCGTCAAGCCTGCCACCCTGACGATGATACCTTACTATGCTTGGAACCACCGTGGACCTGGTTTGATGGAGGTCTGGATGCCCCAGAGTATTCAGGCATTAGGCAACTATTAATAGGAGTTTCCAGAAAGTTCCCACGGTGGGAACTAACAGTTTCTTACGTGGAAACTGTCAGTTTCCTACTTGGGAACTGCCAGTTTCTGCCGTAGAAACTATCAGTTTCTTGCCAAGAAACTTTTAGGAACAGCCTGCAGGCGTGGCAGGAAGATACGGGGAAAAGGTGTGAAAAATAGGATATAATTTTGCTCTTTTTCCTTTTTTTCGTACCTTTGCCATCTATATGATGCGTAGAGTCTACCTCCTTCTGTCGTTGCTTGTCCTTTTGGCAAGTCCTCTGTTAGCGCAGAATCTGCTGACGGAGCACTATCAGATATCTCATCTCGACCTCTCCGCAGGGCTTCCCCATAACAATGTCAATCAGTTTTTCGTCGACAGCCAGGGCTTTGTGTGGATATCCACCTATGGCGGTGGAGCCGTCCGCTATGATGGCTACTCTTTTATGACCATCGGCATTGCCAGTCCGCAGGGGTGGAGCAGTAACTCGTGTAAGCGTATCACGGAAGACAAGCATCATCGTTTGTGGATAGCCTACGATGAGCGTACCGACGTGATTGATATGCGCACCCTGAGTCGTACCACCCCTCGTTATGGCAATGGCGATGTCGGTAGCATGCTGGAGCACCCTTCCGTCTCAGTCTACAACGACTCGAAAGGGGCGATGTGGCAAGTCTGTAGCGACAGCATTTTCCGCTACACCTTCAATGACGACGGTACCGTGCGCCATATCGGACGTTACCATTATGTGGGGAACACCCCCGATGTATGTATCAAGGACGTGGAGCAGGACGGCTCCGTATGGGTCTGTGTGGATGGCGGTCTTTATCGCCTGAAAGAGCGTAACGGGAAACTGGAACGGGAGGATATCGCCGCTGTCATGAGTCAGTTGCGAGGACTCTATGTGACGGATGTGCTGAAACAAGGCAGCAGGATATGGATCTCCACCAATATGGGACTTTATGCCTACGACCAATATGCCCATTCCCTACAGGCTTTTCGCCATACCTCGGAGGCAGGCTCCCTGTCGCACGACTTCGCTACCTCGCTTGCCGAGTCGCCCGATGGCAGGCTGTTGGTGGGAACACTACGAGGCCTCAACGTCCTTTCCGACCAGCAAGACGCCTTTGCGCACTGGGACAATGCGACAGCAGGGCATCCCCTGCCCAGCGATTTCGTCCATTGTCTGATGGTACGGGACGGTCAGGTGTGGATAGGAACGGAGACGGCTGGTGTCGTCAAACTATCGCCCCGTCCTTTGTTACTGCGTAATTACGTCTGCGACCCTCGCCAACCGTCCTCGTTGTCGCCCCGTCCTGTCAATGCGATGTACGTAGAGCCTAATGGGACACTGTGGGCAGGCACGGTAGAGGGTGGACTGAACAGGAAAGCCGTTGGCAGTCAGGACTTTGAGCATTGGACGGTTCAGAACTCCGCCCTCTCGCATAACTCCGTCTCCGTGCTGGAGGCGGATGCCCACGGGCAACTATGGATTGGCACGTGGGGTGGTGGACTGAACAGGATATCCTTGCATGATAAGCAGTTACAGCATGTCGACATGCCTGCTGAGATGGTGGCGCAGACCAACTATATCGGTGCTCTTGCCTACGACAAGTATAATGATGCCCTGTGGATAGGCTCCAACGATGGTGTCTTCTATTACGACCTGAAGACAGGTGTGTTGAGCGATCCCTTCGAGGATAACCGTATTGTCAGAGGCTGTATCGGTTCCTTGGTTGATAGGGACGGGCAGTTATGGATAGGTTGTATCACGGGAGTGCGTATCATCGATTTGCATTCCCGTCGAAGTGGGGGGGGCAGGTTTCGTGTCAGGAGTCTGCAATACAAACTCGATCATCCTGAGTCCAATATCGTCGATAAACTCTGTTGTTTCTGCGAGACCAAGGATGGAACCCTATGGTTAGGCTCAAATGGCTATGGGCTTTACCAGCGTTTGGTCGACGAGAAGACAGGCAAGGAGACGTTCCAAGTGCTGACCACGGACGATGGACTTGCCAATAACACTGTTCACGGCATCGTGGAGGATGCCAAAGGGCGGTTGTGGATCACCACGGCAAATGGTCTCTCGGTCTATGACCCCCTCGCGCGTACCTTTATTAATTATAGCGAGAAGAACGGACTCCTCTGCCAGCATTTCTATTGGAACTCCGCTGTCAAGGGAACTGACGGCACCATCTATCTGGGCAGTATGAATGGCTTGATAGAGTTGGTGGACGAAAATAAGGACGCCATCTATCCTGTCCACCTCACCTTTACTCGTCTGATGGTCGACAACCAAGTGGTGACTGCAGGTCATAGTGACGTGGTGGATGCCGATATCTCACAGGCGGAAGTCATCCGTTTGCACGAGTCCAACAAGTCGTTTGGCATCGAGTTCTCGGCACTGACCTACGCAGGAGAGGCGACTGGTCATTACAGTTACAGGTTGAAAGGCTTTGAGGACGAGTGGATCCAACTGAAGCCAGGCGAGCATGCCGTCCGCTATACCAGTCTGAAGCCCGGCAACTACACCTTTGAGGTGAAATATGGAACGGAGATTAGTGAGGATGACGAGGAGCAGACCATCTCCGTGCACATCCATGTAGCACCTTATTTCTGGAGGAGTTGGTGGTTTACCCTGTTGGTAATCGCCGCTCTGATGGCCTTTGTCGTATGGTTCTATCGCTACAGGGAAAAAGAGTGGAAGCGACAGGAGGCGGAGAAATTGCTGATTCCTATCCGTAAGGTGTTGGAGGAGGCAGACGAGCCCCAGCAGTTGCAGTCACGCATCCAGAATATCCTCGACAACCATGAGAAACTCAAGAAGAGTTACCATAAGAGCGTGGAGGCGGACAAGCAGGAGGTGCTGCGCACCACAAAGCCCTTTATGGACCGTGCCATGGAGATTCTGGAGCAGCATTATACCAATAGCGAGTTCGGTGTGACGGAGTTTGCCGAGGCGATCGGTATGAGCAAACCGCTACTGTCAAAGCGCCTCAATGCGGAGGCTGGTGTGAGCACTGGTCAGTTTATCCGTAACTATCGCTTGACGATTGCCAAGCGGCTGTTGATGGAGAATGTCAGCAATCGCAATATCACAGAGATTGCTTACAAGGTCGGTTTCAACGATCCGAAGTACTTCACCCGTTGCTTTACCCGTGAGTATGGGTGCAGTCCCAGCGCCTATATGGAGGACTAATCCGTTTTGTCCACCTTTTATATCATTTTGTCCACCTCTTACGTGCGCGTTTCAACTATCTTTGCCGTCAAATCGAAACGATTATTAATTAATTTCTAACCTAAAAACAATTAACAAATGAGAAAACAAGTATTATTCTCTTTGATGCTTGCCTTGGGTATCACGGGTGGACTGACAGTCTGTCCTGTGTCAGCCAATGCGGCAGTGACTCAGCAGACCATCAAGGTCAAGGGTCAGGTTGTAGACCAGGATGGGGAACCCCTGATTGGTGCAACAGTGAAAGTGAAGGGTGCTCAGACGGGAAGTATTACCGACATGGATGGTAACTTCCAGATTGATGCAGCCTCTAACGCAACCCTCGTGATTAGTTACGTCGGCTACAAGGATCGTGAGGTAGCGGTCCGTGGTCGTGCCGTCATCGACGCTATCCAGTTGGAGTCTGACTCTCAGATTCTGGACCAGGTAGTCGTTGTGGGTTACGGTACACAGAAGAAGGCAGACCTGACAGGATCTGTTTCAATCGTCAACGCTGACGAACTGAAGCGTGTTTCACATTCTAACATCTCCTCCATGCTCGAAGGTAAGGTCGCTGGTGTGCAGATTACCTCTGACGGACAGCCAGGTGCCGACCCATCGGTAAAGATTCGTGGTTTGGGTACGTTTGGTGACACCTCACCTCTTTATGTGATTGATGGTGTGCCCATGGGTACCTCTATCCGTGACTTCTCACCAAACGATATCGAGACCATTCAGGTGTTGAAAGACGCATCCGCAGGTGCTATCTACGGTTCACGTGCCGCTAATGGTGTGGTTATCATCACGACGAAAGGTGGTAAGAAAGAGCAGCCTCTGAAGGTGGACTATAAAGGTTACTTCGGTGTTGACTGGATTCCTACGGGAGAATATGACATCATGAACGCAGACCAGTATAGCAATTATATGGGTCAGGCTTATACTAACTATAATGCTACAACAGGTTCTACTTTGTCTTTGCCTAGTGGCTATAGTTTGAATCCAGAGACTGGTAAATATCAGTTTATGGATGCCACCAATACTAATTGGGTTGATGAAGTGTTCAAGACGGGTATCCGCCAGAATCACAACATTAATCTGAGCGGTGGTGGTGCGCACAATACATATAATATAGGTCTGGACTACTTCCAGCAGAAAGGAACCTTGGAGGGCGCAGGTCCTAATTTCCAGCGTTTCACCGCTCGTGTCAACAACACGATGGAGACCAAGTTTATCAATTTCCGTACCAGTCTCGTATATTCTCATTCGAATCAAGATGGTATTGGTATCTCAAATGCACAGGAATTCATACAGGGCTTGTATGGTATGGATGGTGCTAACGTGTTGAGTAATGCTCTGTTCATGCCTCCAACTGTTAAGGCGTATGACCCATCCACTTGGTATTTGGACGATGAAGTGCCAGCGGCTAAAAACTATCGATATGACGCATTTGGTTATGGCACATTCTATGAGTCTGTTCATGGTGCCATAGATCGTGATAATCCTTTAATGATTAATAACTTGTTTAATCGTAATACGATAGTTGACCGTGTAGTAGCCACAGGTTCTGCTGATGTCAACCTGTTGAAGATGATTGGTGTTGATTCTAAGAATCATAAGTTGAACTATAAACTTAACCTCTCTTATAGCAAGACCTATGGTACCTATCATACTTGGCTTCCTTCTTTTATCGAGAGTACAAAGAAATATTTGTCAAAGAACGATGAGACTCTGACAAAAGAAAAGCGTACATGGTCTGATTTCTTGGTAGAGAATACGCTTACTTATGATGCAAACTTTGGTTTACACCATTTCAATTTGTTAGCAGGTATCACTTATCAGGAAGAAGGGTATAATACTTTAGTAGGATTAGGTCATAATTTAACTGAACCATATTTCTTACAAGTGGGTAACGGAGAATCCAGAGATGCCTCTTCATACGAGAGCAAGCATGCATTGACCTCTTTACTCGGTCGATTGATTTATGATTACGATGGCAGATATCTGCTTTCTTTCATTCTTCGTCGTGATGGTAGTTCCCGTCTGACCAAAGATATCCGTTGGGGAACGTTCCCCTCTGTATCTGTAGGTTGGCGTTTCGATAAGGAGAAGTTCTTCCCCATTGACCGCAACATCGTGAATATGTTCAAGATTCGTGCCAGTTATGGTGAACTCGGTAATGAGAACATTGGTGAGTATATGTTTCAGGCAACGATGCGTCGTGGCTTTATGACATACAGTTTCGGCAATAATGTGGTATCAGGTTCATCTATTGAAAGATACGTAAATGACCAACTTTCATGGGAGAAGAAGACCACCACTAACGTCGGTATCGATCTCGCCATGTTCAATAACCGCTTGGAGTTCACTGCTGAGTGGTACAAGAATAAGTCAACGGACTTGCTTTATTCTGTGCCAGTACCTGATAATGTAGGTGCAGGTGCTTTAAATGCTCCTGAATATACAGTTAAAATGAATGCCGCTACGATGCAGAACAGTGGTTTCGAATTCTCTGCCACTTATCGCAATATGGATCATCCTTTCAAATGGCAAGTTAGTGCTAACCTGAGTACTTTGAAGAATAAGGTAAATTCTCTTGGCTTCACAGATGAGCCTTACATTAGTGGTGATTATATTACCATCGTGGGTGAGGAAGTTGGTCAGTTCTATGGTTATGTCTATGAGGGAATTGCCCGCACACAGGCAGACTTGGATGATCATGCTATCCAAGAGAATGCAAATGTGGGTGACTGCCTTTATAAGGATGTCAATGAGGATGGTGTTATCAATGCTGATGACCGTGTCGTTCTTGGCAGTGGTATTCCAAAGGTTAACTTCGGTTTGAGCGCTCATTTTGAATACAAGCACTTTGACTTGAGCATTTCTACATTTGGAGCGCTTAATTACCATGTGTCCGATGGCTTGTACAATGGTCTTAGATCCTCTTATGGTATATTAAACAGAGGTGTTGAGGTATTGGAGGCAAATCGTTGGTCAGAGGATGGCTTGACCTATATCTCTAACGCTCCCCGTACCTATTATGCTGCTAATGGATGGGCTTGGAATGACCTTTTCAGTGAGCGTTATATCCAGAATGCCGCTTATTGGAAGATTGCCAATATCGAGTTGGGTTACAATATTCCTGACAAGGTATTCAAGGGGGTAATCTCTGGTGCCCGCATCTATGTGTCGGCACAGAATCTCTATACCTTCACTGGCTATAAGGGATATAATGTGGACTATGCTGGTGGCACGTTCACTCCAGGTTTCAACTGGTGTTCTTACCCCAGTGCCCGCAGTTTCATGGCTGGTGTTCTCTTCTCGTTCTAAAGAATTGAAAGATTCTTTGCAAGCAAAGCGTACTAAAGAAACGATTAGAAAAATTGAAAAATTGAAGTTTAATTATGAAACTATATAAAATTGCACTTGCCCTGATATTGGGCATCGGAACGCTGACTTCTTGTGGCGACAAGTTGGAATTGGCAAACCCTAATGAGCCTTCCACTGGAACTTTCGGGAACTCGGTCGGTGATTTAGAAGAAGCGGTAGTCGCATGTTATCACCACATGCGCATGGAGGGAACTTACGCTCGTGTAGGTTATACGATTGATGCTGTTCGTGGTGAGGATATGTGGAATCCACAAAATGCGTGGTATTTGGAGGCAGACCACTGGAATGTGACTCCTACCAATGAGGCTATGGCTCAGTGGGTTTACCGTGACTGGTATTTTGTAATAAATATTAGTAATTATGTGTTAACTAAGTGCGAGGAGAATTTTGAGACGATGACTGACGCATTGGAGAAAATTAAGGGTCAGGCTTTGTTTGTTCGTGGCTTAGCATATTACAATCTTGCTTGCTATTATCAGAATCCTCCACTGATTTTGAATTATAATGATTATTCTAACGAAGCAGGTCTTCATCCTGCCAATAAGGCTGAGGATGATGAGAATGAGTTTGCTCAATTTGACAGAGTAATGGATCAGGTAGAGGCGGACCTTGCTGAGGCAATGACACTCCTTCCTACTCGTGATGCAGGTGGTGAGTGGGCGAAAGGTCGTGCTACCAGTGGTGCAGCAGCAGGCTTCTATGCTCGTGCATTGATGCAGCGTCATAAGTATAGTGAGGCTCTTGCTGTGCTGAAGGATATCCTGAACAGTGCGGAAGGCGGTAATCAGAAGTACGGAACATACAAACTGATGGAGAATTATGGAGATAATTTCCAAGAGGGGTCTTATGAGAATAATGCTGAAAGTTTGTTTGAAATCCAATATTTAGATGATGGAAGTCAGGGTTCAGTTGATGAGTGGACTCAGGTTAATATTAGTAAGGATGCCAGTCAAGGAAATGCCTTAGAGGCAAACTGCGGTCCAATGTCTAAGGGTGGCTGGGGTGACCTTGCCGCAGCACCTTGGTTGTACAATCTGTTTAAAGAAGAGCGTACCACAGACCTTCCAAGTTCTCTTGACCCACGTCTCTATTGGACTATTTGCTCTTATGAGCAGGAGTGGGAAGGCTACGCCAATGGAAATGTTTGCTATGGTGAGCCAATGACTGAAGATGATCCTGTCATGATGCGTCCTGATGAAGGCGGACTGCCCATTGCCAAGCATACTAATCTGCGCACCAATCTTTACACCAGTGTTGTGCAGAACTTACGATGTGGTATTAATATACGTCTGATGCGTTATTCTGACGTTCTGTTACGTGCTGCTGAGTGCGAGAATGAGGTGAATGGTCCTACCGCACAGGCTATTGAGTGGATTAATGTGGTACGTCGTCGTGCCCATCTGAAGGATTTGGCACTCGCTGATTTCAATAATGCAGACAAACTCTTCGAGCAAATTGCCAATGTAGAGCGTCCAAAGGAGTTCGGATGTGAGTATGGTCGTGGATTTGATTTGCTGCGTTGGGGCTTCTTCTATAGTGCCGATCGTTTGCAGCAGTTGAAAGAGCATTCTGTATACATTCTCTCTAATGATCCAGCAAGGCTCAAGGAGAATGTGCAGTATGGTGGCATTGGAGTCCTCAGTTCATTTGACTTCTATAATCCTGGACATGAGTTCCTGCCAATTTATCAGTTGGCTTTGAATAACAATCCTAATCTTGTAGGAAACTCAGCCAATTATAGTAAAGATAACTCTTACTACTTCTCTCAGAATGGTTGGACAGTACATCCTGTAGTTAGTCTTAGCAAATAAGTTTGTAAACGATAAAAGTAAATAAGATTATGAAATATATCAATAAATTAGCATCCGTCTTTTTCATTGCCGCTCTTGGTGTGATGACATTGACGAGTTGTGAAGGCGGTGACCTTTTCAATGTGAATGCTCCTGACTGGCTCTCAGAGATGGGAGGTGGTGAAGAGCCAGAACCAGAGGAAGAGGAAGAACTGGTTGGGCAGATGGAAGATGTGTATAATATCGGTAAGGAAGATCTCTCTTCTGGCTTCTGGACTTTGGGTAAGACTTATGTCGTTCCTGCTGGTGCAAAATGGCAGGCGCAGTTTAATCTGACTGTCAATCCAGATAATAAGTATTACAAAAATTTCTATCTGGTTCTGAATGCATGCACTGATGCAGCAACAGGAGCACTTGGTGATGAATTTGGTGTTATCCGTTATGATAATGACCCCTCGAAGAACTCAGAGTGGAATACTGATGGTACTGAGATTGACCGTGGTCTGATCGGTGGTAACTTCACGAACTCTTCTGGTGAGGATGATACTGATGCTTCAGTACAGAAGATGAATGGTAAGATTACGTTGACGGTCGACCGTACAGATGGTGGTCTCTTTATTAAGATGACCAATGGTACATTGACAAAGACTTATACCCAGACCACCTCGTTCCCTTCAACAGGTGCAGATGCCCCCATCGCCTGCCGTATCGGTATAGAAGGTGCTTTGGTTAGTTTCATCTCTACGAACATCGAGCCTATTGGTGGATGCACCTCCGCTGAGGATAAGCAGCCTCTTGCCTTGACGCTGACTGGCGTGCCCAGTGAGGTGCTTGTTGGTACTTCTGTGGAGGAGGCTTTCGCCAACGTAACTGCCGTTGTTGATTTCGAACAGGGAGTATCTGCGAATGTGACCGCTGAAGACCTTCAGTTTGAGCCTATCCCCAATATGGAAGACTTAGGACAGAAGACACTCGTTGTCCTTTATAATAAGACATTCAAGGGTGCTAATGCTGATAAACCCATCGTTGCCACTAAGACGTTCAGCGTAGTGAAGGAACTCTCCGCATTCACTGAGACCGTTGTCGTGCCCAACCCGACCATTCTGGGTGCGGAAGATAACTCCTCTGGCTGGTGGACTGCTCATACCGACAATATCAAAGTGGAGCCGAAGGAGACAAAGGTAGTGAACTTCACCAACTACAGTTCAGGTGGTGCTAACTGGAACAATTTCGTGATTGTGCTGAATAGGGCCAACTTGGCTGAGTATGCCGTGGTCCGTGCAGACAACTTCGGATGGGGTGACGGCTATGCGGCTTGTAAGCCTGTTGGTGGTTTCGGCTCTGATGAGGAGTGGGCTACTTGGTTGGAAGCAATGAATGGTGCCAAGGTGACGGCTTATATCACCAATAATGGCGATGGTACTGCTGATGTGAAGGCTGTGATGCATGGTACGAATGGTGTCGATTATGTGCAGGAGTACAATGGCATCAATACCGTTGATCCAGACGATATGTACTTCCGCTTTACGGTGGATGGCTGCCATATGGTGTTCGACTCTGAGTTGGGAACTGCTGACTGCTCGGCAGGCTGGTGGACTACTCACACAGCGAATGTCCAGGTGCCTTCTCATACAATATGTACAGTGAACTTCACCAACTACAGTTCGTTAGCCAACAACTGGAATAACTTCGTGGTTGTTCTGAACGACGCTACGACAGCGAAGGAGTATGCGGTGGTTCGTGCCGACAATTTCGGTTGGGGTGATGGCTATGCAGCATGTACACCAAGTGGCGGTCAGGCAGACTGGGGCGTGTGGCTCGCTGCCATGAATGGTGCGAAGTGTACTGTCCAGATCGCTAATAATGGTGACGGCACAGCAGACGTCAAGGCTGTGATGCATGGTACGGACGGAGTGGATTACATCCAGGATTACATCGGCATCAATATGGTTGATCCTGACGACCTCTATTTCCGCTTTACGGTTGACGGCTCTTACTTAGTATTCGAATAATGTTATGATGTTAATAATTGCCTGCGGACGGCTTCGTGCTTGTCCGTGGGCAATTTTATTCAAAGACTGAAATTGCTGTGTGCTGTCCGTTAATTATATCTAATAAGGGTTAGTTTTCGGATGAATCCGTTCTGTATAAGTGACAAATTTGCTATATTTGCAGAAAGTTTGAAGTATATGCAACAGATTGGACTTTCAGAGTTAGAAGCACGAATGGCTTTTGCTTCACTTTGTGTGGAGGCTACTGCTAAGAAAGCGGGAATATCTTATAAAGAGATGTTCGATCGCATGAAGCGGGTTGGATTAATTCAAGAGTATGTGAAAAGGCTTGATCCAGTCCACACTCAGAGTCGTGATTATGTTACTGATGAGATTTTGCATACTTTGCTCAGGCTGGAAGCCACAATAGAAAGGAGAGTTGATTGATGAGAATTGTGTATCATGGTGGAACTTCTGTTGTAAAGCAACCTCTCTGTGCTGTCGGACGTGATAATCTCGATTTTGGAAAGGGATTCTATCTGACTGATATGAAATCGCAAGCAACCGATTGGGCTACCCGTATAGCCAATATTGGTCTCCCTCAATGGTTAAATATCTATGAATTAGATGATGACTTAGACGGATTTCGTCAAAAGTTTTTTAAAGCCTATGATGTTGAGTGGCTACATTTCATTGCACAAAGCCGGAAGGGAATGATGCCGTGGAGCAAGTACGATGTCATTGAAGGAGGTGTCGCTGATGATCGTGTGGTGGATACCATTGAGTTCTTTTTGAATGGCGATATTACTGAAGAGATGGCTCTTAAAAGGTTGTCCTTGCATCAACCCAATAATCAGATATGTATCTTAAATCAAAGAGTTATTGATAAGTGTCTGCATTTTGTAAGTAGCGAACCACTTAATGATTTAGCAAAGTAGTTATGTTGCAGGATTCTTTACTTTGGACAAAAATAGGACGAATTATCGCTAAGTTGTCTGAACGGTTGAATGTTTCACCAGAAAAGGCTTTTGATATCTTTTACAATAGTGAAACTTGTAGTCGTCTGCACCAGTCTGACTCCAAATTATATTTATTTGGTGATTTGTATATTGTAGATGAGGTGATACTGGAATTGCAAAATAGGCAAGATTGAGAAAAGTGTAACATAGAGATAACACTTTTAGGTGAAAAGTGTTACATGGAGATAACACATTGTTAATAAAAGTAAATAAACTTACTATGAAACGAATGAATAAATTTTTAGGATGGATATCCTGTCTGATGATGGCAGTGACATTGGTTGCCTGTGGTGGCGATGATGCCAGCGATGATGGAGGTGGCGGAGGAGGCTCCGCCTTGAATGTCACTAATCCTGTGGTGTCAGCCGTTACCTCATCGTCAGCGCAAGTGTCGGCAACGGCAACAGGAGCAGGAATTACCAGCCGTGGTGTTGTCTACAGCACATCGGCTAATCCTACTATCAATGACACGAAGGTGACTGGTACATCGGCAAATATGACTATTACACTTGCCTCGTTACAGGCAAGCACGACCTATCATGTCCGTGCTTATGCACAGACCAGTGCTACGGTGAAATATTCTGATGATGTTACTTTCACGACGGCGGCAACGACGACTTCTGACTTAGACAGTTGGACGGCTCCGACGTATAATGACGATTATCGCAGCATTGCAGCCTGGTCGCAGCGGGCAAAATGGAACTTGGCGAATGTCCACGATCCGTCAGTGATGAAGGCGGAGGATGGCTATTATTATATGTACCAGACGGATGCCTCGTATGGTAACGCTCATGAGGCTGGTGGTCATTTCCATTGTCGTCGCTCCACTGACCTTGTCAATTGGGAGTATTTAGGTGGCACCATGCCATCCGCACCTTCATGGGTGAAAGATAAGTTGAATGAGATTCGTAACAAGCAAGGACTGGATCCTATCGCTAATCCGCAATATGGCTTCTGGGCTCCTTGTGTGCGTAAGGTTAAGAACGGACTCTATCGTATGTACTATAGTATCGTTGTGGATAACTATATCAAGACGGGTAAAGCCAATACTACTGCTAATTTCGATAATTCCTGGACGGAGCGTGCTTTCATCGGTATGATGGAGACCAGCGATCCTGGTTCTAACAACTGGCAGGACAAAGGCTTTGTGATTTGCTCTTCCTCAGACAAGGGAAAGGATGGATGGACACGAAGCAATGCTAACAACTGGGACGGCTACTTCTACTTCAACGCTATCGACCCGACCTTTGTGATTACTCCCGAAGGACAACATTGGCTGATATACGGCTCTTGGCATAGTGGTTTTGCCGCTGTGCAGTTGAATCCTGAGACAGGTAAGACCATTACTGAGTTGGGCGATCCATGGGCTTCTTCCGCAGCAGGGCTTGCAGAGAACGGTTACGGTAAGCGTATCTGGACGCGTACTGATGGCAGTCGTTGGCAGGGTTCTGAGGCACCTGAGATTGTTTACCATGACGGTTACTACTATTTGTTCATGGCCTACGATGGCTTGGACGTGCCCTACAATACCCGTATTGCTCGCTCACAGACTATTGATGGTACCTACACAGGACAAGAGACCGTACTCACGCATCCCTATAAATTCGCAAACAGCCAGGGGTGGGTAGGTATTGCCCACTGCGCTGTCTTTGATGACGGACAGGGCAACTATTTCTATGCCTCGCAGCAACGCTTCCCGACAACGGCAGGTGGCAATGCACCGAATGCCGTGATGCTGGGTGGTGTGCGTAGCATCCAGTGGCTGTCTAATGGTTGGCCCGTCGTGATGCCAGAGCGTTATGCCGCAGTGCCGAAGGTCGCTATTACTGCTGATGAGATTGCCGGAACCTGGGAGCATATTGACCTGGGATATAAGTATGGCGAGATGAAGGAGTCGTCTACCATGACTTTCGCAGCCGACGGTACGATTACTGATGGTGTCTGGAAGGGTGGAAAGTGGAGTTTTAACGCTACCACAAACACCCTGACGGCAAATGGCGTAGAACTGAAAGTGCAGCGTGAGTGCGACTGGGAGGCTTCGCCCCGTAAGCATACGCTGGTTTACGCTGGTCTCAACGGGGCCAAGAGTTATTGGGGCAAGAAAAAGTAACTGATTTTATGAAACGTTTTATGACTATAGTAGTGGTGCTCACACTGAGCACCACACTATACTCCCAATCTCATCGCAGACCGTTCCAAGGGGAGGTCTTCACGACAGAGACACCCATGGTGCACGACCCGGTGATGGCGTATGAGGATAGTACCTATTATATCTATGCTACGGGAATGGGTATCCAGCAGATGACCTCCAAGGACCGTAAGACATGGAGGGTGCTGCCACAACCCCTGATGACGGTGCTGCCACAATGGACACGAGACTCTGTGCCAGGCTTCTCCCATCATGTGTGGGCTCCGGATGTCATCCAGTGGCATGGACGCTGGTGGCTTGCCTATAGTTGCTCGACCTTTGGAAGGAACGGCTCCGCTATCGGTCTGTTGAGCAACCGCTCCCTTGCCTTTCCGTTCTGGGAAGACGAAGGCTGTATCGTGACCTCTCGGGAGGGACGAGACAACTGGAACGCTATTGACCCGAACTTCGTCATTGATGAGAAAGACCAGCCTTGGCTGGTATGGGGCTCTTTCTGGGATGGCATCCAACTCGCCCGGTTAGACACGACCATGCATATCGCCCAAGGGGAAAAGCCCCGTACGATAGCCCGTCGATATAATCTGTCCAATGAGGACAGCAAGGCTGCCCTCCCGATAAATCCCAATCCACCAAAGAACCCGACCTCAGACTATGCGGGACCTAATGCGATAGAGGCTCCGTTCATCTTCAAGCATGACGGTTATTACTATCTCTTCGTGTCATGGGACTACTGCTGTCAGGGTAGTAAAAGCAATTATCGGGTAGCCGTAGGACGCAGCAGATCAGTGACAGGTCCTTATCTTGACGCAAAAGGTATTGACATGCGCTATGGCGGTGGTAACTTGTTCCTGGAAGGTGACAAGCAGGCGTATGAGGCAGCAGGGCATTGTGCCGCCTATCATCTGAATGGAGAGGATATCTTCATCTGCCATGGCTATAGCGTCGCCCACCAAGGCGCCTCTATCCTGATACAGAAACCCATCCGCTGGACGGCTGATGGATGGCCTGAGATTTAGTTTAGTTCATAGTTTATAGTTATGCGAAAGTTCCTCATATTACTTCTTGCCTCTTACCTCATTCCTCTTACTTCGTCAGCACAGAGTTGGACAGCGGATAATGGCAATGGGACGTATACGAACCCTTTGTTCTATGATGAGTTCTCTGACCCCGACATCCTGCGTGTCGGTGACGACTATTATCTTGCTGGCACAACGATGCATACGGTGCCGGGGCTGGTCATCCTGCACTCAAAGGATTTGGTGAACTGGGAGAATATCAGTTATTGTTTTGACCGTTTTGACTTCGACGATGATGCTTTCTCGTTGAGGAACCATCAGGAGATCTATGGTCAGGGCATCTGGGCTCCTTGCATCCGCTATGCCAACGGACAGTTCTATGTCTATTCGAATATAAACGGCAAGGGATTGCAGTGCTATACCAGTAAGGATATCCATGGACCGTGGAAGCATCAGAATATGCAGGGACGTATCTACGATCTCTCTGTGCTTTTCGATGACGACGGCAAGATATACGCCATCCATGGCTATGGAGAGGTGAAGTGTACGGAACTGAAGCCTGATATGAGCGGTCCCATCGAGGAGACGGAGCGTACCATTATCCCTGAGGGGAACGCAGTAGGGGAAGGGCACCACATCTATAAGATCAATGGGATGTACTACCTTATCTCCACCGACTATAAACCCAACGGACGTACACTCTGTTCCCGCTCTAAGAGTATCTGGGGACCGTATGAGACGATTACCATTACCGCCGATGAGACTTTCGGCTATCATGCGGCATCGATTACGCAGATACCGCCAGGCGAGAAATATCGCATTGGGCAGGACGGGACAAAGTTCGGTATACCAGAAGTGGATAAAGGTGCTACGGCATGTACGAATATCCATCAGGGCGGTATCGTGCAAGACCAAAGCGGACAGTGGTGGGCATTGCTAATGATGGATTTCCATTCTATTGGTAGGACGGTGACCCTTGCCCCCATCACGTGGCAGGACGGCTGGCCTATGCTGGGCTTAGCGGGTAACCTCGGTCGTGCGCCTCGTACGTGGCTCAAGCCTGACGTCCAGTCTGTTGCTGCGACAGAGCGGCAGACTGCCCCTCATGCTCCTTACCAAAGAAGTGAGGACTTCAACGGGAAAAACCTTGGCAGGGTATGGCAATGGAATCATAACCCTGAGGATAGGATGTGGAGCCTGAGGAACGGGCGACTGCGCTTGCAGACAATGCCTGCCGAACAACTGATGTGGGCTCGCAATACCTTGACTCAACGTGCCATCGGTCCCACCTCCATTACAACGGTGGAACTATACATCGGAGGCATGAAAGACGGTGATGTGGCAGGATTAGGTAATATCAATGTGCCGTGTTCGTGGATAGGTATCGTCAAGGATCGGCAATATAATAGGCTGTGCTGCTTCGAGCAAGCCACTAACGACACGGCGAAAACTACAATTGCCGCCACTGATGGTACTATTGATAGGATATGGTTACGCATGGTGGGCGATTACGATCACGACAGAGCCCACTATGAGTGGTCGTTTAATGGGGTCGACTTCCATCGGATAGGACGAGAGATGCCGCTGAGTTACCAACTCATTACCTTCCAGGGCTCACGCCCCTCGCTCTTTGCCTTTAATCATAAGGGAAAGAAAGGTGGCTATGCGGAGTTTGACAACTTCACCGTTGAGGAGCCAATGGCTGACCGCTCAGGGAATATTCCCTATGGTAAGACATTCCGCATCATCAACCTTGCCACAGGGAAACCGATGATAGCATTAGACCATGGTATGGTGCATGATACGGATGTTGACGACCATTCCAAGGCAACCCGTTTCAGGCTGATTGACAAAGGACAGGGACAGGTCGCCCTGCAATGTGAGGACGGGCGTTATGTCTTTGTCGCTGGCTATGGACTGGCAGGAGATGTGCGCCTGACAACGGAGGAGTCGAAAGCGGAAGTCTTTATGTGGCAAGACTATCTGAACCATGAGTTTATGCTCATGTCGATGCGGACACATCAGTATCTCGGCAAGAGTCCGACGACGGGTAGTCCTTATTCGATGGACTTCCCTGGGGCAGATCCCGCACGTCGCAATGGTGCTGTGTTCCGTTGGGATCAATAGAAAAGGAGAAGTCCTGCTACGGCGCTATAGCAGATCATGCGGATGGGGTTGATCTTCAAGACTCCCGTTCCGAAAGCAGTGGCTGCGAAAAGCGCACAACTGATATAGAACTGCCAAGGATTCTCAGATGGAGCAGAGAAGTTATCGCGCGTACATAATAATAAGGTGGCTGCGGCAAGGAGTCCTACGACTGCTGGCCGCAGTCCTTTGAATACGGACTGTACGATAGGTGAGTTCATGTGTCTCATGAACATCTTGCTGATGAGAATCATTAATACCAAGGAGGGCAATACCAGAGCGAAAGTCGCCGTGGTAGAGCCAAGGATGGCAAGGGGGATCCCATATCCTGCGTTCTTGACAGCCGTGTAGCCGCAGTAGGTAGCGGCATTGATACCGATAGGTCCTGGCGTCATCTGCGAGATGGCGACGATATCCGTAAACTCAGAGGCACTCAGCCAGTGCCAGTGCTCTACCGTCTCATGTTGGATGAGCGATATCATGCCATAGCCTCCCCCAAAGCCGAAGAGACCCATCTCAAAGAATGTCAGGAATAAATAGATAAATATCATAACCAATAATTCCTAATTTCTAATTCCTAATTTACCATAAGCGTACCCTCCAATGCCTGCGATAATGATAATCCAGATGGGTGATACGCCCAAGAGCCAGATGGCAAGGGCTGACACGATGGGTATCCAGATGGTGAACCAATTTAACTGGGCGCGTCTTGCCATATTAAACGTAGGTACTGCTATCAAGGCTACTACGGCAGGGCGGATGCCCTTGAACATGGCGGCAATCACCTTGTTGTCCTCAAACTGATGGAAGAAGATGGCAATGGCGAGGATAATCAAAAGCGACGGTAAGGTCGTTCCGAAAGCAGTGGCAATGGCGCCATGTGTCTTCCTCAACTTATAGCCGATGAAGATACTGATGTTGACAGCAAAGATGCCCGGGCAACTCTGGGCAATGGCTATCAGGTCGAGCATCTCCTCTTTACTTGCCCATTGATGCTTGTTGACTACCTCTTCCTCAATCAACGGAATCATGGCATATCCACCACCCAGGGTGAACATGCCAATCTTAAAGAATGTTTTAAAGGCTTCCCAGTAGATATTGCTCATTGTTTCTCAATCCACTTGCGGGCATTCACGAAAGCCTCTATCCAAGGAGTAACCTCATCCATACGGCGGTCCTGCGGATACCATGCGCACTGCCATGGGAAGATGGCACGCTCTAAGTGGGGCATCATGGCAAGATGACGACCATCAGCAGAGCAGATACCTGCCACATCATAGTCGGAGCCGTTAGGATTGGCAGGATAACCATGATAATTATACTTGGCAATCACGTTATAGGCACTCTCTGCCTCAGGGAGATGGAACTTGCCTTCTCCATGTGCCACCCATAGTCCGAGTTTGTTGCCACTCAAAGAGCCGAACATCACACTATTGTTCTGTGGGATGGTCAATGACACAAACTCACTCTCAAACTTATGGGAGTCGTTGTGTAACATCTTGGCACCCTTGGCACCTGTCAGTCCTAACTCTACCATCAACTGACAACCGTTACAGATACCTAAGGAGAGGGTGTCCTTGCGGGCATAGAACTTATCGAGTGCCTCTTTTGCCTTGGGGTTATAAAGGAAGGCGCCAGCCCATCCCTTAGCGGAGCCAAGTACGTCACTGTTCGAGAATCCACCGCAGAAGACGATCATATTAATATCCTCTAATGTCTCACGACCACTAATCAGGTCGGTCATCATCACGTCCTTCACGTCAAAGCCGGCGAGATAGAGGGAGTAAGCCATCTCACGCTCACCGTTGGTTCCCTTCTCACGGATGATAGCGGCTTTCGGCGTGGCGGGCTGAACGGGATGATTGGTCGTAAGATGATATTGTCCCAGTGTGCCTGTGAAATCCTTATTGAACTTCATCTCCAGAGGTTGCTGCTTGTAGTTCTCATAACGCTCTTTAGCCTTTCCGTTGAAACTCTGTTTACGGTCGAGGAGATAAGAGGTCTTATACCAGATGTCACGCAGGGCATCGATATCGAAGGTATGCTCCTCATCGCCAGCCTTGATCACGATGGAACGACTGTCCTCCACAGGATAACCGATCTTGGCAAAGCCGACACCTAAGTCCTCCATGAAGTCCTTGAACTCGAACTTATGCTCGTCGCTGACCTCAATGACCACGCCAGGATTCTCAGCGAAGAGGGTCTTGACAATGTCGCCATCAGCACAGAGGTCGTGCAGGTTGATATGCATACCTCCCTTGGTGTTGGCAAAGCACATCTCTAACAAAGTAGTGATCAGACCACCTGCCGAGATGTCGTGACCAGCCATAATCCAACCTTTCTCTATCAACTGCTGGATAGCCATGAAGGCATCAGCGAAGTACTCAGGGTTCTTAACGGTAGGTACGTCACTGCCCACCTTGCCTAAACTCTGGGCAAAGGCGGAACCGCCAAGACGCTGCTCGTCAAACGAGAAATCGATATGATAGAGCGAAGCGTGTTTGTCGTTCACGACGACAGGACTGACCACCTTGCGGATGTCGGATACCTCGCCGCCTGCACTGACAATGACGGTACCTGGAGAGATGATCTTCTCGCCATTGGGATATTGCTGACTTAAAGAAAGGGAGTCTTTTCCTGTTGGAACGTTGATATGCAGGTCGCAGCAGAAATCACTCAACGCCTTCACACCAGCATAGAGACGGGCATCCTCACCTTCCTGTGAGCGACAAGGCCACATCCAGTTCGCGGACAGTGACAGGGAGTCCATCCCATCAGCGAGAGGAGCCCATACGATATTCGTCAATGCCTCGGCAACAGAGAGGACACTACCAGCGGTAGGGTCTGCAAGTCCTGCCTGAGGAGCATGACCGATGGCGGTGGCGATACCCTTACGACCACGATAGTCGAGGGCCACAACACCACAATCGCTCAAAGGTAATTGTACCTCACCTTGGCATTGCTGACGGGCAATCTTACCAGTCACGGAGCGGTCAACCTTATTGGTCAACCAGTCCTTACAAGCGACAGCCTCTAACTGCAGGACACGCTCCACTGATTTCTCAAGATTATCTTGAGAGTAAGTGACATCCTCGTATTTCCGCTCTACGGTGTTGTCACGCATGATGGTCTTAGGGGAGTGCCCGAACATCTGTGCCACATCGAGGTCAAAAGGCTTCACACCATCTCCTTGCTTGAAGGAGAAATGGGCATCGCCAGTAGTCTCGCCCACCACATACATCGGGGCACGCTCACGCTCAGCAATCTTCTGTACGTGTTCTATGTGCTTCTCGTCAATGAGCAAGCCCATGCGCTCCTGACTCTCGTTGGCGATAATCTCCTTGCTGGAGAGCGTCTTGTCACCAATAGGCAGTTTGGTCATGTCAATCTCACCACCACATTCCTCGACCAACTCGGAGAGACAGTTCAGGTGTCCTGCAGATCCGTGGTCGTGGATAGAGACGACGGGGTTGGTGTCTTCCTCGCAGAGGGCACGGACAAGGTTGTAGGCACGCTTCTGCATCTCTGGGTTGGCACGCTGGATGGCATTTAACTCAATACCGTTGCTATAGCGGCCAGTGTCTACTGAGGAGACACTACCGCCACCCAGTCCGATACGATAGTTGTCACCACCGACCACAACGACCTTATTGCCCTTTTGAGGCTCTTTCTTCAGACAGTCGCGCTTTGTGCCATAACCGACACCACCAGCCAGCATGATTACTTTATCGTAGGCATACTTGGTGGAGTCAGTGGCTGTGTCATAGCCACATGCGGACTCCTGATGCTCAAAGGTCAGCACCGAACCGCAAATCAGTGGCTGGCCGAACTTGTTACCGAAATCGGAAGCACCGTTTGATGCCTTGATTAATATCTGCTCAGGAGTCTGATACAGCCACTGGCGGACAGGAAGGATATCTTCCCAGTCACGAAGACTTCCGTCGTCATCGGCCAGTCTTGGATAGGCAGTCATATAAACCGCAGTACCTGCAATAGGCCAGGAACCTACACCACCTCCCATACGGTCACGGATCTCACCGCCTGTTCCTGTAGCGGCACCGTTAAAGGGCTCCACAGTAGTAGGGAAGTTATGTGTCTCTGCCTTCAGCGAGATGACACTCTCAATCTCCTTCACACGGAAATAATCACTGGTTGACTGGTCTACTGGGGCGAATTGCTCTACGACAGGACCTTGCGCAAAAGCGACATTATCTTTATAGGCGGAGAGAATCTTATTGGGATTTTCCTGTGTCGTTTTCTTAATCATGGCAAACAGACTCGACTCCATCTCTTTGCCGTCAATGATGAAAGTGCCCCCGAAAATCTTATGGCGGCAGTGCTCAGAGTTGATCTGGGCAAAACCGAAAATCTCAGAGTCTGTCAAGGGACGACCGTTCTCTTTCTCAATCTTATGCAAATACTCAATCTCCTCTGGGGAAAGGGCAAGACCCTCCTGCTCATTATATTCCTCCAGATTATCCACATACTTGATAGGCTCAGGCTGAATGTTAATCGTAAAGATGTCTTGGTTCAGTCCGTTATACATACGCAGGAGCATGGGGTCGTGCTCAGCGTCCTCAGTGGCTGCGGGAAAATATTCCTCAATACGCTGAATACCCTTGAGTCCCATGTTCTGGGTAATCTCAACGGCATTAGTCGACCATGGGGTCACCATCTCACGGCGTGGACCTACATAAAATCCTTGTAGTGTCTCTTCATGTAACAACTCGGCTTCACCATATAACCAACAGAGTTCCTGTACTTCGTCTTGATTAAGTGAGTGATTTGCCTGTGTGGCAATCACGCTCTTCTGTGGGGTCTTGAAAAAGAGAATCATATCTATATCTTTACCTTATTAGTTTTAATTTTGGCGACAAAGTTACTTAAAATATTCTAAATTGCTGCAACTTTAGTATGAAATGTTCGTTAAATCATTATCTTTGCATCCGTATTCATGTTTAATCAAAAGAATTCAAAATGATGAAGAAAACATTTTTTGTGATGACTATTGCTGCTGTAACTATATTAATCAGCAGTTGTGCGTCAAAGAAAGACTTGGCTGCTTGCCAAGAGGAGAATAAGGCACTTCAGGCTAATTATACGGATACGAAAGAGAAACTCGCTGCCTCTTCCGCACGTGTGACAAGTCTTGAGGAGCAAATCGAGGAACTTCGCAGAGCGAATGGTGCTTTACAGTCAGCGTTGGATCAAAGCCTTTCCAATGCCAGCCAGAACAATGTGTCGATTGAGAAACTGGTCGACCAGATTAATGAGTCCAACCAGTATATCCGCCATTTGGTGGAGGTGAAGTCAAAGAGCGACTCTTTGAATATGGTGCTGACCAATAACCTTACCCGCTCTCTCTCCAAGGAGGAGTTGAAAGAGGTTGACGTGCAAGTGCTCAAAGGTGTTGTCTATATCTCGCTGGCGGACAATATGCTCTATAAGAGTGGTTCTTATGAGATCAACGACCGTGCCTCAGAGACCCTGTCGAAGATCGCCAAGATTATCAAGGACTATAAAGACTATGACGTGCTGATCGAGGGTAATACCGACGATGTGCCCATTAAGCGTGAGAATATCCGCAATAACTGGGATCTCTCTTGTCTGCGTGCCTCTTCTGTCGTTCAGGCTTTGCAAAATCAGTATGGCGTAGACCCCAAACGCCTGACTGCTGGTGGTCGTGGTGAATATAATCCCTTGCAGCCCAACACTACCGAGGTAGGTAAACAGCGTAACCGTCGTACCCAAATTATTATCACTCCGAAACTCGATGAGTTTATGGATTTGATAGGGCAAGCGCCTGAAGAGTAATATATATAATAAGGTATATAGCAGTTTCCTCTCTTGATTTTTGTCAAGAGAGGATTTTTTTTCGTTCATTTTTTAAAAAAAGTCTTGAAAATATTTGCCGTTTTGGAAAAAGTTCGTACCTTTGCACCCGCTTTCGCCCAGGATTCTGGGTGTTGGCGTACAAGGAGTCGTTCTTTGAGATGATTTACATAAGACAGAGAAGAAAGTAGTACAAGAAGCGAGTGGGA
>JAFUFD010000039.1 GCA_017470055.1 Prevotella sp.
TGCTCGTCTCTGCCTCACGCAATTCAGGGACTGCCTTGATAGCATTCGGCAGGTTCATCTTCGGTGTCTTGCCGTCGACATCTGGCAGACGGTCGGGAATTGCCTTACACAGGGCATTCGACACAGGGATAGGCACTTTCTCCACACGGGCTACATCCTTGATGGAGTTCTTGGTTGCCATGGTGGCATAGGTAATGATATGCGCACAGTTCTCATGTCCGTATTTATCCTCCACCCATTTCAGCACCTTGCCTCGACCGTCATCATCGAAGTCGGTATCGATATCAGGCAAAGAGATACGGTCAGGATTCAGGAAACGCTCAAACAGCAAGTCGTATTTCAGCGGGTCTATCTTCGTGATGCCCAGACAATAGGCGACTACCGACCCTGCGGCAGAGCCACGGCCAGGTCCTACCATCACGCCCAGTTCATCACGAGCGGAATTGATAAAGTCCTGCACGATGAGGAAGTAACCCGGAAAACCCATCGTCTTCATGATATGCAACTCAAAACGGATACGGTCGTCCACCTCCTTCGTCAGGGGATCGCCATATCTCTTTGTCGCTCCTTGATAGGCAAGTTCGGCAAGATAGTCTGCCTCAAACTTGATACGATATAACTTGTCGTAACCGCCCAGTTTCTTGATTTTCTTCTCCCCTTCCTCTGGCGACAACTGGTTCTCGCCATTCTCATCACTGGTGAACTCATCGTAGAGTTGCTGCTCTGTGAATTTCTGCCGCCATTGCTCTTCTGTGCCGAAGGACTCTGGGATGGGGAAGAAAGGCATGATAGGGTCATGGTCAAGACTATAGATTTCCACCTTATCCAATATCTCCAGCGTGTTTGACAACGCCTCAGGGACATCAGAGAAGATGGCGTTCATCTCCTCCTTAGTCTTAAACCACTCCTGCTTGGAATACAGCATGCGGGTCGGGTCGTCCAAGTCCTTGCCTGTCGACATGCACAGCAGATGGTCATGTGCCTCCGCATTCTCCTGATCCACGAAATGGGCATCGTTGGTGCAAACGAGTTTGATACCATACTCCTGAGCCAGTTCGATAAGGACCTTATTCGCTTTCTGCTGCAAAGGGAAAGTCTCACGGTTGGCACGTATAGAAGGGTCTGTTACCTCGTGACGCTGCAGTTCCAGGTAATAGTCATCGCCAAAAACACCATGATACCATTCTATCGCCTCACGGGCTCCTGCGATATCGCCCGCCAGAATCTTATGAGGCACCTCGCCAGCGATACATGCGGAACAGATGATGAGCCCCTCATGGTATTTCTCCAAGTCAGCGCGGTCGGTACGGGGACGCATATAATAGCCGTCGATCCAAGAGTTGCTGACCAATTTAATCAAGTTCTTATAACCCTTGTAGTTCTTGGCAAGGACGATGAGGTGATAACCGCTTATATCCTCCTTGCCTCGTCTGAGTTCCTTGGAGCCGTAGCGGGACACATACATCTCACAGCCGAAGATAGGCTTGAAAGGCTCCAGCCCCTCCTTCTTGCGACCTTTGTTGAGACCCTCCACATAGTCATGAAATTCCTTGATACCAAACATGTCACCATGATCGGTAATCGCCATGCCACGCATGCCGTTGCCAACTGCCTTGTCTACCAGTTTCTTGATACTCGACTGACCGTCAAGAATCGAGTAATAAGTATGTACATGCAAATGTACGAAGTCTTCCATAACGATGTTTTTGCTGATTTTGAGCCGTAAAGTTACATTGAAAAGGCGAGATAACCAAAAGAATAACGTAAAAAATTTGTAAGATAAACAAAAAAAACGTACCTTTGCATGTGGAACATAAAACAATCGACATTACTACGCATGGGAGAAAGAATCCAAAAAATAAAGAAACTCAAAAAAATAAGAATACATCGCGAGGGAACCAACGAGTTGACCATCAGCATGCTGTTACTGATTGGCATCGGGCTCATCCTTTGGTATACGATAGACAATCCCATTCCCTTTTGGGCTTTTATCATCATCTTTGGTGCCGTATGGGCAATGGCTCTTAACTTCTACCGCTGCCCTATCCGCTATTTTAATGGTGACACAGAGAAACTGGTGGTAGCCCCTGCCGACGGAAAGATCGTGGTGATTGAGGAGACAGATGAGAACGAGTATTTCCACGACAAGCGACTGCTGATCAGTATCTTCATGAGTCCACTGAATGTCCATGCCAACTGGTTTCCTGTCGACGGAAAGGTGAAGTTCGTCCACCACCAGAACGGCAACTATCACAAGGCATGGCTGCCTAAGGCGAGCGAGGAGAACGAGCATGCCGACATCATGATCACGACATCTGACGGTGTGGACATTCTGGTGCGCCAGATTGCTGGTGCTATGGCTCGCCGTATCGTCACTTATGCCAAGGCTGGCGAGGAATGCTATATTGACGAGCACTTAGGTTTTATCAAACTTGGTTCTCGTGTGGATGTTTACCTGCCTGTAGGCAGTAAAGTCTGTGTCGATATGGACCAGCCTACTACTGGCGACCAGACGGTCATTGCAAAACTGAGATAACTATTGTTGATCATCATGAAGAATATCCCTAATACCATTACCTGCTGCAACCTCATCTCTGGCTGCATCGCTACCTATTGGGCTTTCCTTTCAGACTTTCAGATGGCATTGTTATTCATCGTGATAGGAGCCGTCTTTGACTTCTTTGACGGCATGGTGGCACGACTGCTAAATGTCAGTTCACCCATCGGTAAGGAACTCGACTCCCTTGCCGACTGCATCACCTTTGGTTTTGCGCCCTCTGCCATCGTGTTCAGTTTTGTAGCCAACCTGCATGCTGGTGTAAGATGTTTGTCGCCTTTGGAATTTCCGTTTTTGTTATTGGCAGGTCAGGCAAGTATCGCTGTCATCGCCTTTATCATGGCAGCCTTCTCAGCCTTACGCCTTGCCAAGTTCAATCTCGACGAGCGTCAGGCATTAGGGTTCATCGGACTGCCCACCCCTGCCAACGCCCTCTTCTGGGGTTCACTCATCGCAGGAAGCGGGGAATGGATCGCCAACCACCCTTACGCTCCTCTTATTATCTTCATTGGTGTTCCTATCAGTTGTTACCTGCTGGTCAGTGAGATTCCCATGTTCGCCTTGAAATTCAAGCACTGGGGATGGAAGGGCAATGAAATCAAATACATCTTCTTGCTGACCTGTATCCCGCTTCTTGCCATCCTTGGCATCAGTGGACTGGCGGCTATCATCGCATGGTATATCATCCTGTCTGTGACTACAAAAAAGAACTAATCTATACAACTATGAATGACAAAGGTTTTCTTTTATTTATCTTCTTTATTATCGTCTTCTTCGTCCTGCTCACTGGTGGCAGTATCGTCCGTTATTTCAAAAGGGCAAAGTTGAAGGCAAAGAAAAATGCTGAAGCGAAAGCCCAGAAGTTCCGTGACGAGACAGGACGGCAACAACGGCAATACCATTATACCGCACAACCGACTCCCAACCAGCAGACTAAGTCTCGCTCTGTCCAAGAGGAGACACCCCAACAAAAAGAGGAAGAACCTGTCGAGATTCACACCAAGACGGCTACGGGTGAGACGATCATCGACCGCCGTACGGAGCGTGAGAGCAAGAAAATCTACGAGGACGCTGAGGGAGAATACGTCGAATTTAGTGAGGAATGACCAGTTGACTTAGAGTCGAACGATTGGTTGACTTAGAGTCAAACAATCGGTTGACATGGAGTCGAACGATCGGTTGACTCCAGTCAACCGCTAATTAGGATACTTCAAACCATTGCGAACAACGGCTCTTCACCGTGTTTATGATTAGG
Organism: Prevotella sp.; assembly: GCA_017470055.1. Taxonomy (GTDB): domain Bacteria; phylum Bacteroidota; class Bacteroidia; order Bacteroidales; family Bacteroidaceae; genus Prevotella. The sequence goes on from JAFUFD010000039.1 coordinate 3,813, forward strand.
GATGCACCAGCGTACCTATATCCTCGCCAGCCATCACCTTCTTCAGATTGCCCACAATATCCATGTTGAACACATAGATAGGCAGGTTATTATCCTGACACATACAGATGGCTGTCAGGTCCATCACCTTCAGACCACGAGCAAGCACCTCCTTATAAGTAATCTCATTGAACTTCGTCGCTGTGGGGTCTTTCTCAGGGTCTGCGGTATAGACACCATCCACACGGGTACCCTTCAGCATCACGTCAGCCTCTATCTCGATGCCACGCAGACTACTGCCCGTATCCGTCGTGAAATAAGGACTGCCAGTACCTGCGGAGAAGATGCAGACATACCCTTGCTCCATCGCCTCAATAGCCTTCCACTTGCTGTAGAACTCGCCAATAGGCTCCATGCGGATTGCCGTCAGCACCTTGTTCTTCACACCCTCGGCTCCTAAAGCGGAACTCAACGCAAGGGAATTAATGACGGTGGCGCACATACCCATCTGGTCGCCCTTCACACGGTCGAAGCCCTTTTGCGAACCGCTCAGTCCACGGAAGATATTACCACCACCGATGACGATACCAATCTGAACACCCATCTCACTCACTTCCTTGATCTGACGGGCATAGTCACTCAAACGCTCCGGGTCAATGCCGTAGCCCTGCTTTCCCATCAGACTCTCTCCTGACAGTTTCAGGAGGATTCGCTTAAATCTTGCCATAATCTTTTGTTTTTTATTGCGATATTAGGTTATAAACTGAACTTCCTTAAAAGCATAACGGCACTGCCGTCCGTCTTCCTTGGCGAGCAGGAGATGCCCGTCGTCCTCCACATCTATCAACTGCCCCATAAACGCACCCTCTTTGTCACAATAGGGATGGAAACCCTTACGACGGTAAAGCATCTTGATATATTGGGATTTGTTCTCCTTATTAATATAATAGGTAAAACGCGCAAGAATGTCATTCAGCAACGCCTCCCTTTGTGTCTCATGGCCATGGATCTGCCAAAGCGAGACGGGATTAGGCGCATCGCTATGAAACTGACGCTGGTTGACATTGATACCTACCCCGATGATGGTGTCACGTATCGTCTGTCCCAACAGACGATGCTCGATGAGGATGCCACATATCTTAGCATTCCGCCAATAGATGTCATTAGGCCATTTGATGCTGACATCCCCGATCTGTTCTCCCAAGGCATCCGCTATCGCCAAAGAGATCGCCATGGAGATGGTGAACTGGCGGTTGGCTGGAATATCATGGGGATGATACAGCATAGAGAACAACAGGTTCTTCCCACGTTCTGACTCCCACGTGTTAGCCCCTTGTCCCTTGCCAGCCGTCTGATAGTCTGTCCAGACTACCATATCATGCCCATCACCATGCTCTTGCAACCAGCGATTGGTAGAGTCTGTCTCATCGATATGCACGATTTTCCATTCCATGATGCAAAGATACGAATAATTTTTGTATCTTTGCATCATGACAGCAGAAGAACAGCAAAAAAAAGACGAGCAGTATATGCGGAAGGCTCTTATAGAGGCGAGGCAAGCCTTAGAGGAGGGCGAGATTCCCATTGGTGCCGTTGTCGTATGCAAGGATCACATCATTGCCAGAGCCCATAACCTGACTGAGACACTTCACGACGTGACGGCACA
>JAFUFD010000040.1 GCA_017470055.1 Prevotella sp.
GTATAAAATATCTTTAAATCCAACAAAGGATTCTCTCTCTGTCCTATGATGAGCGCGCTCGTCGTATATCCGGTAGTCTGAAGCACATCAATCTCATTGACGGTTTGTTCTTCTACCCGAGTAGGACACGAATGTCCCACTCGCTTCTTGTACTACTTTCTTCTCTGTCTTATGTAAATCATCTCAAAGAACGACTCCTTGTACGCCACGCGCCGTTTTCAGCGCGAAAGCGGATGCAAAGGTACAACTATTTTCAAAACCCGCCAAACTTTTCTCAAACTTTTTTTCTACAAAATAAAAAGTTTTCGCTTTTCATGACAAAAGCGAAAACCCTACACCTTATTATATTATATAGAGCACTTACTCTCTTCTACCAAAGATACGAAGCAGGTAGATGAATAAGTTTATAAAATCAAGATAGAGCGACAGGGCACCCAGCAACGCATATTTCTGTGCGACCTCTCCTGCATCAGGTGCTTGCATCAGCATCTGTTTGATCTTTTGTGAGTCGTATGCTGTCAGTCCCACAAAGACCAGAACGCCCAGATAACTCAGAATAAGTTCAAAGCCCGTACTTTTCACAAAGAACACGTTCACCAGTGTCGCAATGATAATACCGATAAGTGCCATCAGCAGATATTTTCCCAATGAAGACAGATCGGCTTTTGTGGTATAGCCGATAATCGCCATCGCCGCAAAAGTACCTGCAGTGATAAAGAACACCGTAGCAATAGAACTGCTGGTATAGGCAAGGAAGATGTATGACAGCAATGCGCCGTTGATAACCGAATAGAGCACAAACATCAATGTCGCTGTCGTCAAAGACAGTTTATTGATAGCAGCACTCACGCCAATGACCAAAGCAAACTCCGCAATAATCAATCCCCAGAACAAGATCTGTTTGGTATAGATAGCCTGAAGGATTCCCGGACTATTTGCCACACCGTATGCCGTAAAGCCAGTAATCACCAAGGCGAGTGTCATCCAAACATACACTTTGCGCATCAATACTGGCAAAGCAGCGGAAACTTCCCATTGTCTTTCCGTCTCCACCGCGTACTCTTTCAATTCATAATCGTTGTAATTCATCTTATTCTATTTTGATTAAAAACCGGGGCAAAGATAATGATTATTTCGCTTAACGGTTCAATCTGTATCTTAAAAAACAATAAAAAGCCCATACTTCTAAAGAAAAAGAAGTACCTTTGCCTCGAAGACTAATAACTATAGCAATGAGAAAACGTATTATCACCCTTGCCATCTGCTGGTTGTCCATGCTACCAATGATGGCGCAAACGACTTTCGTCCACCCTTGGATGAACAAGCGTGTAGCCTATTTCGGTGACTCTATCACCGACCCGAAGAATAACGGTTCCAAACTGAAATACTGGAACTATCTACAGCAGTGGCTAGGAATTACCCCATACGTCTATGGCATCAGTGGTCGGCAATGGAACGATATTCCTAACCAGACCGATAAGTTGAAGGCTGAGCATGGTGACGACTTTGACGCTATCATTATCTTCATTGGCACCAATGACTTCAACGACGGAGTACCTATCGGGGAATGGTATGACATCCGAGAAGAGAAAGTGATGGCAGGTATCCATGAGCCCAAGCATATCGTGACGAGAAAGCGGATGCGCCCCCTCATGACTACAGACACCTACAAGGGACGCATCAATATAGCACTGGATAAGGTGAAGCGCACCTACCCTACTAAGCAGATAGTCCTCCTCACCCCTATCCATCGCGCCGGCTTCTACGCCAACGACAAAAACTGGCAACCCACAGAGGATTATTACAACCGCTGCGGAGAACCCCTTCAGCGTTATATCGATGCCGTCAAGGAAGCGGGCAACGTATGGGCAGTCCCCGTCATCGATCTCAATGCCCTTTGCGGGCTCTTCCCATTGATGGATGAGCACGTACCCTATTTCAAAGATGGTGAAACCGACAGGTTGCACCCCAATGACAAAGGGCACGAACGCATGGCTCGTACCCTTTACTATCAGTTGAGTGTCCTACCCTGCACGTTCTGATATCAGACGGCGAAGAACACCATTAGTCCACCTATTATAATATATAGCAACGCATAAGGGATGGCGGAACGAAGAATCTCGCCATCCTTTCCTTGCATGTCACATGCTGCGGTAGCAATAGCAATACTCTGTGGAGAAATCATCTTACCACCAGTGGCTCCAGTGGTATTGGCAGCCACCAGCCAGTTCGGGTCACTGTAGTTAAGTTGACCAGCCACATTAGCCTGCAGTTTCGCAAAGAGGATATTACTTGACGTGTCAGAGCCTGTCACGAAAGTACCTATGGCACCAATCAACGGAGCGAAGAACGGATAGAACGAACCCGTGACAGCCACCAGTCCTGCTGCTATAGCGGCAATCATTCCGCAATAGTTCATCACAGAGGCAAGTGAGATCAATGAGATAATGGTAATCACCGTCTTTCTGAGGTTCACCACCGTCTTGGCAAGAATCACCATCAGTCGCTTGAACGACAGTCCTTGTATCATTCCACCAATGGTAGCACCCAAGAAGAGCATCAATCCCGCATTACTGATCCATCCGAACTTGAAAGTGGTGTCAATGACTGGCAATGGCAGTTTCGTCACCAGATTAGACTTCAGGAAGTCATTGACAGGAGGACAGAGCGCACCACTGACCAAGATAAAGACCAAAATAAACAGATAGACGCTCCACGCCCGGAAAGTCTCTACAAAAGTATAACTCTTCGCCTCCTCTTTCTTCTCTGGAGCCTTTGTGAATATCTTCGCATAGACGATAATGGCGACGATAGCAGCGATAGAGCCGATGATGGCAGGAGTCTCTGCTCCCAGATAACGTGCGCAGATATATTGCACGACTACGGAGATAACACCTGTCCATATGGCAAGCACGACATTCTTCACTATAGCCTTCTTGTCTGTCAGCATCAGAATGATGAATGGCAGGATGACAAACAACGGTGATAATTGCAACACCGCAAAGGCAGACGTCTCGCAAATCGCCTCGGCTGATGCGGCACCACCAGGAGCCACCTCGTTACAGAGTGTCGTGACAGGTACGCCCACCGCACCAAAACCCGTTGCCACGGTATTACCTATCAGGGCAACCAATGCCGAGAACATCGGTTTGAATCCCAGTCCTATGAGTATGGCAGCGGGAATAGCCACAGCGGTTCCGAAACCAGCCATACCCTCCAGCAGACCACCAAATCCCCATACCAGCATCAGCACCAAGATTCCCTTGTCGTCGGTAAAAGAGGTAAACTGTGCCTTCACCACCTCTATTTCCTTTGACTCCACCAGGATGTTATAACTGTAGATAGCCATCAGGATGATGATCAAGATGGGGAATATCGCCTTCAGCACACCTTCGACGAAGCCCCACCATACCACACCATAGATGCTGGACTCCGCAAAGCGCTCTGGCACCATATCCAGACAAGGAGCGGCAAACAACGCCAAAAGAATCGTGACAATCAGAGTGATAAGTGCACTTTGATGACCTGCCATCTTGAAACCAAGCATCAAGACGAACAATAACAAGATTGGAGTAATAGATATTAAGACTGACATATTGCAATAGATTTTTAGTTATAACTGTTGCAAATATACAAACATTTTCCGAGGTTTAAGTCTCTTATTATCCAAAAAAATCTTAAAACCTAACTATCTTTCCGTTACTATTGATGGAAATCACGAAATAATTCACTATATTTGCGAAAAATAAAAACCTAAAACAAATACTTATTCTATGAAAATCGGATTATTCATTCCCTGCTATGTAGATGCCGTGTTCCCAGAGGTGGGTATGGCGACTTACAAACTACTGCGACATCTTGGGATTGACGTGATTTATCCGCAGAAGCAGACCTGTTGCGGACAACCTATGGCGAATGCAGGATTTGAGAAACAAGCCATCCCCTTGGCTGAGAAATTTGAGGACCTTTTCAAGGACTTCGACTATGTAGTGGCACCCAGTGTCTCCTGTACTGCTTTTGTCAAACTCAACTACCCTCGTCTTTTGAAAGGAAAACACGAGTGTCTGACAAGCAGTAAGATCATGGACGTAGTAGAGTTCCTTCATGATGTGGTGAAGGTAGACCGTCGGCTGGGCACTTTCCCTCACAAGGTTAGCCTTCACAATTCCTGCCATGGTGTCCGTGAGTTGGGACTCTCCTCACCATCAGAAAAGCATGTCGCCCCCTTCAACAAGATAAAAGACCTATTGCAATTGGTTGACGGCATCAATGTCGTGGAGCCAGAGCGCCCTGACGAGTGCTGTGGCTTTGGAGGTATGTTCTCCGTTGAGGAGACTGCCGTATCAGCCCAGATGGGTAGAGACAAAGTTGAGCGTCACATGCAGACAGGCGCAGAGTATGTGACTGGTCCTGATTGCTCTTGTCTGATGCACATGGCTGGTGTGGCAAAGAAGCAAGGCTTGAAGATTGAGTTCAAACATGTAGTCGAAATTTTAGCAGCAGGATTATGAGTACACAACATAGCAAAGCAGCCAAAGCGTTCTTAAAGAACCAACAATATGCCCATTGGCACGATGCCACTTTCTGGGCAGTGAGAACCAAGCGCGACAATATGGCTTACGGACTGGACGAATGGGAGCAGTTGCGTGAGAAAGCGTCAGCCATCAAGCGTCATACCATCACCCATCTGGACGAATACCTCGACCAGTTTGCCACCAATGCCGAGAAGAACGGTGTGGAGGTACACTGGGCGAAAGATGCACAGGAGTTCAACGAGATTGTCTATGGCATCCTCAAGAACCATGATGTCAAGAAGATGGTGAAGTCAAAGTCCATGCTCACGGAGGAGTGCGAGATGAATCCCTATTTGGAAGAGCGTGGTATTGAGGTGGTTGAGACCGACCTCGGCGAGCGTATCATCCAGTTGAAGGGACAGAAGCCCTCCCATATCGTGATGCCAGCCATCCACCTCAACCATGATGACGTGGGTGAACTCTTTGAGGAGAAACTTGGATCGGAGAAGGGTAACCACGACCCCACGTACCTTACCTATATGGCACGTCTCTCTTTGCGCAACGAGTTCCTGACAGCCGACGCCGGCATGACGGGAGCCAACTTCGGTATCGCAGAGACTGGTGACATCGTAGTATGCACCAATGAGGGCAATGCCGATATGTCGACCTCCTGCCCGAAACTGCATATCGCCGCCATCGGACTGGAGAAGGTGATTCCCAACTACGAGTGTCTTGCCGTCTTCCAGCGCATGCTCTGTCGTGCAGGCACTGGTCAGCCGACGACCACCTATACCAGTCATTTCCGCAAAGCACGTCCTACCGCCCACCACATGCACATCATTCTGGTGGACAACGGTCGCTCCGAATGGATTGCCAACCCAGAGCACTGGGAGTCGCTGAAGTGCATCCGCTGCGGATCATGTATGAACACCTGCCCGGTCTATCGTCGTAGCGGTGGCTATTCATATAGTTATTTCATCCCTGGTCCTATCGGCATCAACCTGGGAATGCTGCGTGATGCTCAGCAACATAGTGGAAACGTCTCGGCTTGTACCCTCTGCAACTCCTGTCAGACGGTATGTCCTGTCAAGGTGAACCTGGGCGACCAGATATACCTCTGGCGACAGCAGTTAGACGACTTCGGCACTGCTAACCCACAGAAGAAACTCATGTGCCGTGCCATGTCTGTGCTCTACGGCAACACTGGGCTTTACAACATGGGTACGAGTATGGCACATTGGGCAAATATCATCCCCTCGCCTATTATGAACAGTGGCTTGAATCCTTGGGCAGAAGGTCACGACATGTTCAAATTCCCCAAGAAACCCTTCCATGAAATGATTAAAGACATTGAGAAATGAGCAGCAAAGAAGATATACTGAAGAAATACAGGGCGAACATCCATCAGCAGTTTGACATGCCTAATCTAAGTGATATTAATGCCATCACCTACCCTGACCCCCTGTTACAGTTTATGAACATGACTAAGAGTGTTGGCGGCAATGCCATAGAGGTGGAGGCAGGACGCGACATCAACACCCTTATCAAGGAACTCTATCCTGACGCAAAGGAGATTGCCACCAACCTACCAGAGATAACGATTGCCACCCGCAATCCAGATGAAGTCGGCAGAGCCCGAGACCTGAACGGCACGGACGTTGGAGTGATACGTGGCATATTTGGTGTGGCAGAGAACGCATGTATCTGGATTCCCCAGCAGATGAAAGAGAAAGCCGTCTGCTTCATCTCCGAGAACCTCGTCATCCTGTTGCCCAAGTCGCAAATTGTCAACAATATGCATGAGGCATACAAGCGCATTGAGTTCGACAAGGAGTACGATGGCTACGGCACCTTTATCAGTGGTCCTTCCAAGACTGCCGATATCGCACAGGTCTTAGTCATGGGTGCCCAGGCTGCACGTAGCGTTACTGTCTTGCTATTACAAGAATAACCATATTTAATAACCAAATAATAATCATTATGACGTACAAAGTAATTGACATCGAAGGAGTTGGCGAGGTTTACGCAGAGAAACTGATTGCCGCAGGGATTAAGACTGACGCAGAGTTGTTAGAGAAATGCGCAAAGCCTGCTGGTCGTAAGGCATTAGAGGCAGAGACTGGCATCAGTGGCAAACTGATCCTGAAATGGGCAAACCACTGCGACCTCTATCGCATCAATGGTGTAGGTCCCCAGTTCGCAGAACTGTTGGAGGCTTCTGGGGTTGACACTGTGAAGGAGTTGAAGCACCGTGTGGCTGAGAACTTGCAGGCAAAATTAGAGGAGGTGAATGCCCAGAAGAATCTCACCAACCGCGTTCCCGCCGTTGTCGAGGTTCAGAAGATGATCGACCAGGCAAAAGACCTTCCTGCCGTCATGGAGTATTGATATTAACAACGGGCTTAAAATTTTAAGCCCGTTGTTTTTTGACCCAAATCCGCATAATCTTCTCAATTATTAGACAAATTTCTCACACTCGACAAAAGAAATTTATTCCTTTTGTTCTCGTTTAATCGAAATTTTCGTACCTTTGTCACCCAATATGGAGAATAACAGTATATTACAGAAACTTGACGGACTGGAGGCTCGCTTCGAGGAGGTATCAACACTGATTACAGACCCTAACGTGATAGCCGACCAGAACCGTTTCGTTAAACTTACGAAGGAATACAAGGACCTGGGCGACATCATGGATGCCCGCAAAAGGTATATCGCCTGTCTGAACAGCATCAAAGAGGCAAAGGACATCCTTGCCAACGAGGACGATGCCGAGATGAAAGAGATGGCACGTGAGGAACTTGCCGAGAACGAGGCGCTACAGCCCAAACTGGAGGAGGAAATCAAAATTGCCCTCATCCCGAAAGATCCTGAGGATGCGAAGAACGTACAGATGGAGATTCGTGCGGGAACTGGTGGCGATGAGGCGGCATTGTTTGCCGGCGACCTGTTTAAGATGTACAAAAGTTTCTGCGACTCGAAGGGATGGCAGTTGTCTATCACCAGCGTCTCCGAGGGTGCTGTAGGTGGCTTTAAGGAAATCGACTTTGCCGTCAGTGGCGCTGATGTCTACGGTACGTTGAAATACGAGTCGGGTGTTCACCGTGTGCAGCGAGTTCCTGCCACCGAGACACAGGGACGCATGCACACCTCTGCCGCCACTGTTGCCGTACTGCCCGAGGCAGACAAGTTCGAGGTGCATATCAACGAGGGTGAGATTAAGTGGGACACTTTCCGAAGCAGTGGCGCTGGTGGTCAGAACGTCAACAAGGTAGAGTCTGGTGTCCGTCTACGCTATATGTGGAAGAACCCGAATACTGGCGAGACAGAGGAAATACTCATCGAATGTACCGAGACACGTGACCAACCCAAAAACAAAGAGCGTGCTCTCTCGCGCCTGTACACTTTTATATATGACAAGGAACATCAGAAATACATGGATGATATTGCCTCACGTCGTAAAACGCTTGTATCTACAGGTGACCGCTCGGCGAAGATCCGCACCTATAACTTCCCACAGGGTCGTGTGACGGATCACCGCATCGGCTACACCACCCATGACCTGCAAGGTTTCCTGGGCGGTGACATCCAACCCATGATTGATGCTCTCACCGTTGCTGAGAACGCAGAACGAATGAAAGAATCAGAATTATAGTATATTTGTGTCACAGCAATCCCCAAAAAACGAAGAATATGAACAGACAAGAACTGATACAACAGATAAAGGAAAAACAGAGTTTCCTTTGCGTGGGCCTTGACACTGACCTGACGAAGATTCCCCAGTGCATCATCGACGAGGCTAAGGCGAAGGACGGAGAGGAGTATATCTTCCGAGCCCTTTGTGAGTTCAATGCCCTTATCATTGACGCCACGGCACCCTATTGTGTCGCATACAAACCCAACCTTGCCTTCTATGAGGCTTATGGTATAGACGGTCTTTTGGCTTTCGAGGCAACTATTGACTACCTGAAGGAAGAGTATCCCAACCACTTCATCATTGCTGATGCCAAACGTGGGGATATCGGTAACACCTCAAAGATGTATGCCAAGACCTTCTTCGAGGAGTATGATGTCGACGCACTGACCGTTGCCCCTTATATGGGTGAGGATAGCGTGACCCCCTTCCTCGGCTATGAGGACAAATGGGTTATCTTGCTCGCTTTAACGAGCAACAAAGGGTCGCACGATTTCCAATTGACGGAAGACAAAGACGGTGAGCGATTGTTTGAGAAAGTGCTGAAAACCTCCCAACAGTGGGGCAACGATGAGAATATGATGTACGTCGTTGGAGCCACCCAAGGCAAGATGTTCGAGGACATCCGCAAGGTAGCCCCCAACCACTTCCTGCTTGTCCCTGGCGTTGGCGCACAGGGCGGTAGTCTACAGGAGGTATGCAAATACGGAATGACAAAAGACTGTGGACTGTTGGTCAACTCCTCCCGTGGTATCATCTACGCCAGCAATGGTGAGGACTTCGCTGAGGTTGCCGCACAGAAGGCAAAAGAACTACAAGAGGAAATGGCAAAGGAGTTTGCCAATATATAATGAACTTATTTGTTTTCGGAGGAAGCCGAAGACAATGGTCTCACAAAGCGCATCTCATGGAGGATGCGCTTTTGTCTTTTCAAGACATAAGCACTGGGGCGGGCAGAGTTATAACGACGAGGATTAGGCAAGGTTGCGGCTATCAGTGCGCACTCCTCTTTCGTCAGTTGCGCCGCCGTCTTATGGAAATGCCACTCCGCCACGGCATCGGCACCATAGATACCCTCCCCCATCTCTATCGAGTTCAGGTAAACCTCCATGATACGCTGCTTCGACCATACGAGTTCTATCAAGGCAGTGAAATACACCTCGAATCCCTTGCGGACCCATGAGCGTCCAGGCCATAAGAAGACATTCTTCGCCGTCTGCTGCGAGATAGTGGAAGCCCCTATCTTGTTCTTCTCCGGATGTTTCAGGTTGCGAATAGCAGCATGCTCTATCGCCTTGTAATCAAAACCATGATGCTCCAGAAAACGGGCATCCTCACTGCCCATCACAGCAAGGGGCAATGAGGGTGAGATTTCCTCATAAGGTACCCAGTGGTGATGCAGTGTCATCTCCTGACCAGCAGAGACCTGTTGTCCTAAACGGATGAACATCAAGGGGGTGAACCATACAGGTACCCAACGAAGTAAGACAACAGAAAGAATAGTGGAGGCAAAGAATGCCACCACTATCCACATAAGGGTTTTCTTGATGAAACGAATGATGCGTTTCACACTATCTTCTTATTGAGCCTGTGCCTGAGCCTGCTGAATCATCTCCTGGCTGGCATACATATAAACCTCCACACGACGGTTCTGCTGACGACCAGCAGCCGTAGAGTTGTCAGCAACAGGATTGGTAGAGCCCTGTCCTTCAACACTCTTAATCTGTGTAGCCTGCACACCGCAAGAGCGCAGATAGTTATTCACACTATTGGCACGATTGACTGACAAAGGCTGGTTGATGGCATCAGTACCCGTATTGTCCGTATGTCCGATAATAGCAACGTCACAGTCCGCATTAGAGTTCAGTACACGTGCAAACTCAGCGAGGGAGTTCTTCGCCGATGTGCTCAAGTCAGCCTTACCTGTGGCGAAAAGAATACCAGAATCGAATGTCACCTTGACGGCATCCAGCCCATTGGTGTCCTTTACTGTCTCAACCTGGGCGTTCTGCACCTGCTCAGCAGCCTTCTTCGCCTTATCCATCTTCTTACCGATAATGGCACCTGCACCAGCACCTACTGCACCGCCGATGGCAACACCAACAGCGGTGTTACCAGCAATCGCACCGATAATACCACCTAACACGGCACCGCCACCAGCACCAATACCCGCACCTTTCTGAGTGTTGTTACAAGCGAAGAGCATACCTACGCAGAGTAACAGAGAAATAATTTTTGTTTTCATACTTTACTTTTATTAAATTGGAAATAATTTGTCGCAAAGATACAAATTAATTCGAAACATGCTATCTATATTTCATAATAATTTCGTAATTTTGCACCAAATTTTGAAAATTAAAGATTTTTATGGCAAAAGAACTCAAAGAAATGACAAAGAGGGCTGACAATTATAGTCAGTGGTATAACGACCTCGTAGTAAAAGCAGACCTTGCGGAGCAGTCGGCTGTTCGTGGCTGTATGGTTATCAAACCTTATGGCTATGCCATCTGGGAGAAGATGCAACAGCAACTCGACAAGATGTTCAAGGAGACAGGAGCGCAGAACGCATACTTCCCTCTGCTCATCCCCAAATCATTCCTTAGTCGTGAGGCAGAACATGTAGAGGGCTTCGCCAAGGAATGTGCCGTGGTGACACACTATCGCCTACGTGCCAAGGAGGACAAGAGCGGTGTAGAGGTTGACCCCGCCGCAAAACTGGAAGAAGAGTTGATAGTACGCCCTACCTCTGAGACGATAATATGGAACACCTATAAGAACTGGATACACTCATGGCGTGACCTGCCCCTGATGTGCAATCAATGGTGTAATGTTATGCGCTGGGAGATGCGTACCCGTCCGTTCCTCCGCACCTCAGAGTTCTTGTGGCAGGAGGGGCATACCGCTCATGCCACAAAAGAGGAAGCAGAACAAGAGGCACAGAAGATGTTAGGTGTCTACGCCAAGTTCGCAGAAGAATGGATGGCAGTGCCAGTCCTGCAGGGTGTGAAGAGTGAAACAGAGCGTTTCGCGGGTGCCCTTGACACCTATACCATCGAGGCGATGATGCAGGACGGAAAGGCTTTACAAAGTGGCACCTCCCACTTCCTCGGTCAAAACTTTGCCAAAGCCTTTGAGGTCACCTATCTTAATAAAGAGAACAAGCCCGAGTATGTATGGGCAACGTCATGGGGTGTCTCTACCCGACTGATTGGTGCACTCATCATGACCCACTCCGACGACAACGGTCTGGTACTGCCTCCACGTCTGGCTCCTATCCAGGTGGTCATCATTCCGATTGCCAACAAGCCTGAGCAGATGGAACAGGTCAACAAGGAGGTACAGCCTATCATCGAGGAACTGCGCTCAAAAGGTATCAGCGTGAAGTTCGACGATGCCGACAACAAGCGTCCTGGTTTTAAGTTCGCCGACTATGAACTGAAGGGCGTTCCTGTTCGCCTTGTATTAGGTGCCCGTGACTTGGAGAATGGTACTATTGAGGTGATGCGCCGTGACACACTGGAGAAAGAGACCCGCCCATTGGAGGGTATCGCCCAGTATGTGGAACAACTGTTGGAGGACATCCAGAAGAACATTTTCGAGAAGGCTCGTAAATATCGTGACGAGCATGTCTATGAGTGTGACAACTACGAGGAGTTCAAGGAGCGTGTAAAGGACGGTGGTTTCTTCCTCTGCCACTGGGACGGCACTGCCGAGACAGAGGCACAGATCAAGGAGGAGACACAGGCGACCATCCGTTGTGTGCCTTTCGCTTACGAGCAGACTCCTGGCGTGGACATGGTCAGTGGGAAACCAGCCAAGTATCGTGTCATTATCGCCCGTAGTTATTAATTATTGTACGGAAAATCAACGAATTACAAAAACTTTCGGTCAAAACATTTTGTGATGACCGAAAGTTTTTGTAATTTTGCAGCCGTTTATGTCCCAAAAGGGGACGATAGGTGCCGGGACAGGCGCTGACACCTATACATTATTAACCCATTAACACGGTCTGGTAAACGTCTGTTCAGACCACGCTCCGCTCCTATAGGAGGGGCAACAAATTATTTATGTCAGAATTAACAAAAAACGTCCAGCCATTGGATAACTTCGATTGGGAAGAGTTTGAAAAAGGCGTGGCAGCAAACGTCAGCAAGGAAGAACTTGACAAGGCGTATGACGAGACACTGAACAAAGTCAGTGAGCATCAGGTTGTCGACGGTACTGTCATCAGTGTCGACAAGAAAGAAGTAGTCGTTAACATCGGCTACAAGAGCGACGGTATCATCCCCGCCTCTGAGTTCCGTTACAACCCCGACCTGAAGGTGGGTGACACCGTTGAGGTCTATGTGGAGAACGCTGAGGACAAGAAGGGACAACTCGTACTCTCCCACAAGAAGGCTCGCCTCTCTAAGAGTTGGGATCGCGTTAATGCCGCTCTTGACAATGAGGAAATCGTTCAGGGTTACATCAAGTGCCGCACAAAGGGCGGTATGATTGTTGACGTATTCGGCATCGAGGCATTCCTGCCTGGTAGCCAGATTGACGTTCATCCAATACGCGACTACGATCAGTTCGTAGGCACCAACATGGACTTCAAGATTGTGAAGATCAATCAGGAGTTCCGCAACGTGGTTGTTTCTCACAAGGCTCTTATTGAGGCTGAGTTGGAGGCACAGAAGAAAGAAATTATCAGCAAACTGGAGAAGGGTCAGATTCTCGAAGGTACCGTTAAGAACATCACCTCTTACGGTGTATTCGTTGACCTCGGCGGTGTTGACGGACTCATCCATATTACCGATCTCTCTTGGGGTCGCGTAGACGATCCCCACAAGGTGGTAGAACTCGACCAGAAGATCAATGTCGTTATCCTCGACTTTGACGACGAGAAGAAGCGCATCGCCCTTGGTCTGAAGCAACTCACTCCACATCCATGGGATGCACTGGACGCAGACCTGAAGGTCGGCGACCACGTGAAGGGTAAGGTTGTCGTTATCGCTGACTACGGCGCATTCGTTGAGATCCAGCCTGGTGTTGAGGGTCTGATCCACGTATCAGAGATGTCATGGAGCCAGCATCTCCGCTCCGCTCAGGAGTTCCTGAAGGTAGGCGACGATGTGGAGGCTGTTATCCTGACCCTCGACCGTGACGAGCGTAAGATGTCTCTCGGTATCAAGCAGTTGAAGGAAGATCCATGGGAGGCTATCGAGGTGAAATATCCTGTTGGCAGCAAGCACACCGCTAAGGTTCGCAACTTCACCAACTTCGGCGTATTCGTTGAGTTGGAGGAGGGTGTTGACGGTCTGATTCACATCAGCGACCTCTCTTGGACCAAGAAGGTTAAGCATCCTTCTGAGTTCACACAGGTAGGTGCAGAGATTGACGTTATCGTTCTCGACATCGACAAGGAGAACCGTCGTCTCTCTCTTGGCCACAAGCAGTTGGAGGACAATCCTTGGGATGTCTTCGAGGCTAAGTATACCGTTGGCTCTATCCACGAGGGTAAGATCATTGAGTTGCTCGAGAAAGGTGCCGTTGTATCTCTCGACAAGGATGTTGAGGGCTTTGCCACTCCAAAGCATCTCGTGAAGGAGGATGGCACACAGGCCGCTCAGGGCGAGGTTTTGCCCTTCAAGGTGATTGAGTTCAACAAGGACTCTAAGCGTATCATCCTGTCTCACAGCCGTACCTTCGAGGATCCTCAGCGTGAGGAGAAGAGGGCTGCCGCCAAGAAGACACGCGCCGCTAAGAAGGAGGACACTCCAAAGATAGAGAACGTAGCCGCAAGCACCACACTCGGTGACCTCGACGTTCTTGCTAATCTGAAGGCACAGATGGAGAAGGGTGAGTAATCCCCTACTCCTTCTCACCTTATATATAATATATGGGCTGCATTCTCTCGGATGCAGCCCATATTATTTTCCTTAGAACTTAATCTTAAAAGGGAAGGTCGTCAGCACTACCCTCTCCAGCGGGTTCCTGTGCAGGAGGGAATGGAGCGGCTGCCTGAGACGCAGCCTCCTGCTGTGGCGGGAACGGCGCAGCCTGTGGAGCGGCAGCGACGGGAGCAACGCCACGAGTCACGTTATAGGCACGGATCTCATTAAACCAACGTCCGTTATACTCATGAGCGTCGATGTCGAAACTTACCGTCACGTCCTCACCATTCTGGATATTGAACTGTTTGATACGATCCTCTCCGAAGATACGGAACACACACTTGCGTGGATACTGACCTGGCACCTCAATGACATACTCCTGAGACATCCAGGGGTTACCAGTGCGTGATGACACGCCACTGTTCGCTGGCAATACAGCAATAATCTTACCTGTTAAATCCATAATAAATATTAGTTATTAATTGTTGATTTTACGTTTCAGATTGCGAAATTACGAAAAATACTTTTAATTTGAGAATATTTTACGGAATATTTTTGCATTTGAAGGAGGTTTTTTGTATTTTTGTAGTCAGTTTGAAAGACTTAAAACAATTAAAAGAAATACTCATGAGATTTACTGTATCAAGTACTGCGCTCAGCAGCAAACTCAACGCTCTTTCGAGAGTTATCAACAGCAAGAACTCCTTGCCCATCTTAGCCGACTTCTTGTTCGACATTCAAGATGGAGTGCTCAGCCTCACCGCCTCAGACAGTGAGAACGTGATGAACACCCGACTGGAACTGACCGATTGTGACGGTAATGCCCGCTTCGCCATTGGCAACCACGACTTACTGGAGGCAGTGAAGGGATTTTCCGAGCAGCCCATCACCTTTGACGTCAACCTGCAGGACCATATCGCTAAGATCAGTTACCAGAACGGTATGTTCTCCCTGCCTATCGAGGATGCCAACGACTATCCACAGGCACAGACCGTTGGTGATAGCGCTCATGTCATCACTATCTCCAGCAACTTGCTGGCAGAGAACATCAACCGCACCTTGTTTGCCACCGCCCAGGACGAACTTCGTCCTGTCATGAACGGCATCTATTTCGACCTCACTCCCGAGTGTCTTGCCATGGTTGCCTCTGATGGTCATAAACTGGTGCGCAACAAGATTTTCGCGATCCAGAATGAGCAGCCTGCCGCCTTCATCCTGCCTAAGAAGCCCGCTTCCCTGCTGAAGAACCTGCTGCAGAAAGACGGAGGTGACGTGGAGATTCGCTTCGATGAGCGTAACGCCCAGATCAACTACGGTGACGGACAGATCACCTGCCGTCTGATTGAGGGTCGCTATCCTAACTATAACTCCGTGATTCCTCAGGGCAACCCCAACATCCTGACTATTGACCGTCTGGGACTGCTTGCCGCCCTGCGCCGTGTGCAGCCGTTCTCCAATGACTCCAGCAACCTGATCCGTTTCCACGTAGAGGGTGGCACACTGCAACTGGATGCCGAGGACTTCGACTTCTCGAAGACAGCCACAGAGCGTATGTCATGCGACTATAACGGACAACCAATGAGTATCGGTTTCAAGGGAGCCTCCTTCATTGAGATTCTGAGTAACTTCGATTGCCAGGATGTCATCATCCAACTTGCCGACCCCAGTCGCGCAGGTCTTGTACTGCCCTCTGAGCAGCCCGAGAATCAGGATGTATTGATGCTGATGATGCCCATGCTCATCAACGACTAAACGACAGGCGAATGAAACTGAACTTACAGAAGCCGCTCGTCATATTCGATTTGGAGACCACGGGCCTTGACCTTGTCAAGGACCGTGTCATTCAAATATCCTATATCAAAGTCTATCCCGACGGCAAGGAGGAGCGGGGCAACTACCTCATCAACCCTGAGAAGCCCATCCCTGAGGTCGTCGAGAGTCTGACGGGTATCAAGAACGAGGATGTGAAGGACAAGCCTACCTTCAAGCAGTTGGCACAGCAGTTGAACTATATCTTCAGCGGCAGCGACATCGCAGGCTATAACTCCAACCACTTCGACGTACCCTTGCTTGCGGAGGAGTTCCTTCGTGCCGGCATAGACTTCGATTTCTCCAAGTGTCGCCTGATAGATGTCCAGACCATCTACCATAAGATGGAGCGTCGTAACCTTGCCGCCGCCTATAAGTTCTATTGCGGTAGGAAGATGGAGGAGGACTTCACCGCCCACCGTGCCGACGAAGACACTGAGGCTACTTACCGGGTGCTGCAAGGACAGTTGGACATGTACACCCCAGAGCGTCAAGAGGAGCCTGACCGCATCCTACAGAACGACATGCAATACCTCGCTGACTTCTCCAAGGTCAATGACAATATCGATTTCGCAGGTCGCCTCGTATGGGGTGAGTTGAAAGACCGTGCAGGCCAGACGGTACTGGACAAAGACGGCAAGCCCGTGATAACGGAGGTCTTCAACTTCGGAAAGTACAAGGGACAGCCCGTCGCACAGGTGTTGCGTTTCGACCCCGGCTATTACAGTTGGATACTGGCAGGTGACTTCACCTATAATACAAAACAAATTCTTACGCGAATCCGTTTGCGTGAGAGTCAAATGAACAGATAGGGTATGCTCAAAGGCAAAAAGATCGTCTTAGGTATCACAGGTTCTATCGCAGCCTATAAGGCTTGCTACATTATCCGCGGACTCATCAAGGCTGGTGCGGAGGTGCAGGTGGTCATCACTCCTGCTGGTAAGGAGTTTATCACACCCATCACCCTTTCCGCCTTGACACAGAAGCCCGTCATCAGCGACTTCTTCTCCCAGCGTGACGGCACATGGCACTCTCATGTGGCACTCGGCTTGTGGGCCGACGCCATGTTGATAGCCCCATGCACCGCCTCTACGCTTGGCAAGATGGCTAATGGGGTTGCCGACAACATGCTAATCACCACCTACCTGTCGATGAAGGCTCCCGTGTTCATCGCTCCTGCGATGGACCTTGACATGTACCAGCACCCCACCACTCAGGAGAATCTCCAGAAGTTGCAGTCGTTCGGCAATCAGATCATCGAGCCGCAGAGCGGTTTCCTCGCCTCCGGCTTGGAGGGGAAGGGACGCATGGAGGAGCCAGAGCGCATCGTGGAGTATCTGGACCGCGCACTCACCGCAGACTTCCCCCTTGCTGGCAAGAAGGTCATGATTACCGCAGGACCTACCTATGAGAAGATCGACCCCGTCCGCTTCATCGGCAACTACTCCAGTGGGAAGATGGGCTTTGCCCTTGCTGAGGAGTGCGCCCGTCAGGGGGCTGAGGTAACCCTTATTGCCGGTCCTGTAGCACAGAGAACAGAGCACCCGAATATACATCGCATCGACGTGGAGAGTTGCGAGGACATGTATCAGGCTTCCGTCCATGCCTATGGCAAGTGTGATGCCGCCATCCTATGCGCCGCTGTTGCCGACTTCGCTCCTGAGACTGTCGCCACGGAGAAGATCAAGCGTGAGAAAGACGATCTCGTCATCCGCCTGAAACCGACCCATGACATTGCCGCTGAGTTAGGGAGGATGAAACGTGCTGACCAACGACTGGTAGGCTTCGCCTTGGAGACCAATGACGAGCAGCAGAATGCGCAGGACAAACTGGAGCGGAAGAATCTGGATTTCATCGTATTGAACTCTCTTCGCAACGAAGGCACCTGCTTCCAGTCTGACGAGAATCAGGTGAGCATCATCTCCCGTCAAGGACAGAAAGACTATCCTCGCAAACCCAAAGGCGAGGTGGCAAGAGATATCGTCAACGAATTAGCGTCCATCCTATGAAGAGAATCCTCTGGCTTGCCGTTTTCTCCCTCTGCGCACTCGCCTTGGAAGCCCAGGAGTTGAATGCCAAGGTTACTATCAACCATGCCCAGATACAGGGTACGGATGCCAGTGTCTTCGAGACGCTCCAGCAGTCATTAGAGCAGTTTGTCAACGAACGCCAATGGACTGATTATCAGTTTCAAAAGCACGAGCGTATCAACTGCAACTTCAATATCACCATCACCAAATACGACAAGTCGTCCAACCGTTTCGAGGCTACGGCGATGATTCAGGCAAACCGCCCTGTCTACTACTCTACCTATACCTCCACCTTATATAATAACAAGGACGACGACTTCAACTTCGACTATGCCCAGTTCGACCAGTTGAACTTTCAGGAGGAGATGGTCGACAACCAGTTGACGGCACTCTTTGCCTATTATGCCTACCTGCTTATCGGACTCGATCTCGACAGTTTCTCACCCTTAGGCGGCACTGATGTCCTCCAGCGTTGCCTGAACCTGGTGAACAACACGCAGAACCTGGGCTTCACTGGATGGAAAGCCTTTGAGACCAGCCGTAACCGTTTTGCCATCATCAACGACTACCTTGACGAGGCTCTTAAGCCCATGCGGCAGTTGCAATACGACTACTACCGCACTGGACTCGACGAGATGAGCAATAATGCGGAACGGGGACGTGCCAATATCACTACTGCGCTCCAGAACCTGAAAGAGGCGCACGAGAACAAGCCCCTGAGCCTGTTGCCACAGATATGGACGGACTACAAGCGTGACGAACTCGCCTCCATCTACCACGGCAAGGGTACCCAGAAAGAGAAGGAGCAGGTCTACGAACTGCTGTTCTCCATCAACGCCTCCCAGAGTAATGCGTGGGAGAAAATCAAGAACTAAGTTATGTTAAGGCAACTATACATCAAGAACTTCACCCTGATAGATGAACTCGACATCGAGTTACACCCAGGCTTCTCCGTCATCACTGGTGAGACGGGAGCCGGAAAGAGCATCATCCTCGGTGCCATTGGTCTGTTGCTGGGACAGCGTGCCGACTCCAAGACCATCAAGCAGGGAGCCGACCGTTGCGTCATCGAGGCACATTTCGACCTGAGCCGCTACCAGTTACAGCCTTTCTTCGATGAGAATGATATCGACTATGACGCCACCGACTGCATCATACGACGTGAACTGACTGCCGCAGGCAAGAGCCGTGCCTTTGTCAACGACACCCCCGTAGCCCTCTCCCTGCTCAAGGAACTGGGCGACATGCTGGTGGATGTCCACTCGCAGCACCAGAACCTGCTGTTAGGCAAGCAAGACTTCCAGCGGGAGGTTGTCGACACACTCGCCAAGGACCAAGAGATACTGGCTTCCTATCAACAGGCATACACCGCCTATCATGACAAACAGCGTGAGTTGCAGCAACTGCAGGAGGAGATGGAGCGCGACCGTCAGAACCTCGACTTCCTCCAGTTCCAGTACGACGAACTTGCCAACGCCCAGTTGGTGGAGGATGAGCAGGAAGAGATGGAGCAGCAGCGTGAGACGATGACCCATAGCGAGGATATCAAGACGGCACTCTACGAGACGCAGACACACCTCACCGCTGACGAGCAGGGCGTTCTTCCCCTACTCCGCCAGTCCATCTCCGCCATCCGCACCATCGCCAAGGTCTATCCTGCCAGCGAGGAATGGATAGCGCGCATGGAGAGTTGTCAGATAGAACTCAAAGACATCGCACAAGATGTGGACAGCCAGTTGGAGCGTATCGATTTCGATCCACAGGAGTTGGAGCGTATCAACCAGCGACTTGACAAGATCTACGACTTACAGAAGAAATACCACGCTGAGACGGTCGGCGAACTCATCCAGCAGCGTGACCAGTTGAGACACCAGTTGAGCCAGATAGAGAATAGCGACGAGGCTATGGCTGCCTTACAGGCGGAACTTACCCAGTTGCAGAGCCAATGCCAGCAGCATGCCGGCAAACTCACGAAGTTACGCCAGAAAGCCGCCAAGGAGATAGAGCGACAGTTGCGTGAGCGCCTTGTGCCACTGGGGATGCCCCATGTGCGTTTCGAGGTTGCCATCACACAGGGCGACCTCCGCAAAGACGGACAAGACGATATCGCTTTCCTGTTCAGTGCCAACACCTCCAGTCCGTTGCAACCTGTCGCACAGGTAGCCTCTGGTGGTGAGATTGCCCGTGTGATGCTCTCCCTCAAGGCGATGATCAGCGGAGCCGTCAAACTCCCCACCATCATCTTCGACGAGATTGACACGGGTGTCAGTGGTAAGATCGCCGAGCGCATGGCAGAGATCATGCAGGAGATGGGAGCCAACGACCGTCAGGTCATCTCCATCACCCACCTGCCCCAGATAGCCGCCCTTGGCACCACCCACTATCGAGTCGTCAAACAAGAGAGCAAGGCGGGGACGACGACACAGATGCAACTGCTCAACCCCGAGGAGCGCATCCATGAGATAGCCCAGATGCTCAGTGGCAGTGACATCTCTGCCGCCGCTATACAGAACGCAAAAGAACTATTGAAAATAGAAGATTGAAATGAAGAGAAGAATACTGTTCCTTTTACCTTTTTACCTCTTTGCCCTTTTACCCTTGTCTGCCCAGTCACCATCGTGGACGTCAAAGGCAGTCAAGTCGTTATTGACCCTCAAGACCTTCGCCGCTGACGGCGCCCTGCTCGCCAGCAGCACAGGGTTCTTCGTCGGTACAGACGGCGAGGCTGTCAGCAGTTTCGCCCCCTTCAAGGGTGCTCAGCGTGCTGTCGTCATCGACGCACAGGGTAAGGAATATCCCGTAGAGCAACTGTTAGGAGCCAACGACACCTACGATGTCGCCAAGTTCCAGGTGGCAACACGTAAGACGACCCCACTCGCCGTCGCCGCCACGGTAGCCAATGGAAGCGCCGTCTGGCTTATGCCCTACGCTGTCAAGAAGACACCTGACTGCATCAAAGGCACCGTCAGCAGTGCCGAACTGTTTCAGGAGAAATACCAATACTATACCCTCCAGTTGAATGCCGAGGAGAGTCATATCAGTTGCCCTGTCCTCAACCAGAACGGTGAGGTGGTAGGCATCCTCCAGCCCTCCGCAGGCGACAAGAAAGGAACCGCCTATGCCGTCAGTGCCCGTTTTGCCGCCGACCAGAAGATCTACGGTCTGAGCATCAACGACCCCATGTTCAGGCAGACGAATATCGCCATCGCCCTCCCCGACGATGTCAAGGAAGCGCAACTCTCCCTCTTCCTCGCCTCCTCGACGAAAGATGAGAGCCAGTACGCTAATCTGATTGAGCGTTTCATCCAGAAATTCCCCAACGATGCGGATGGCTATATCTATCGTGCACGCTATCAGGCGGCAAAAGGCAATTTCAACGATGCCGACAATGACATGCAGAAGGCATTGAAAGTGAATGGAGCCAGCGATGACGTGCATTATCAGTATGCGGAACTGATCTATCAGAAAGACCTCTATCAGAGCGACAAGTCCTTTGACGCATGGACACTCGACAAGGCATTTGCCGAGTCGCAGGAGGCATACCGTCTCAACCCCATGTCTATCTATCTGCAGCAGCAGGCGCAGATTCGCTATGCCCAGCGTCAGTATGGCGAGGCATATACCCTCTACGAGCAACTCACCCATACCGACCTGCGTAGTGCCGACATTTTCTATGCCGCCTCCCAGTGTAAGGGACAGTTAGGCGAGACCGACCAGCAGATGGCACTTCTGGACAGTGCCGTCAACCAGTTCAGTCGTCCATACGTCAAGACTGCGGCGCCCTACCTTCTGGCACGTGCCCAGATGCTGCTCGGACAGGAGAAATACCGTCCTGCCGTCAACGACTTCAACGACTATGCTTCCCTGATGGGTTCCCAGTTAGGTCCGCAGTTCTATTACAACCGCTTTCTCGCAGAGTCTGGCGGTCATCTCTTCCAACAGGCTCTTAACGACATCAACAAGGCAATAGAACTGGCACCCACAGACCCCATGTATCAGGCTGAGAAGGCTTCGCTGGAAGTGCGGGTCGGCATGCACAAGGAAGCCATCGAGACCGCCCAGCAACTGATCCGCCTGTCACCAGAACTCTCTGACGGCTATCTCTTCTTGGGGCTTGCCCAGTGCCTCACCAACCAAAAGGCTGAGGGAGCCAAGAACCTCAACAAGGCGAAGGAACTCGGCAACGACCAAGCACAGTCACTGATTGACAAGTATGCGAAATGAAGCGTTCAAACGGGACGTTTGTGGCTTACATTCGACCCGTTTGTAAGCCACAAACACCTTGAAAGTAAGCCTCATTTGAAACAGAAAAGGGTTACCCCCAGTAAAAGATATTTTATGAGCCATTCTACGAAGGTACGATCTTCGAAGGGCAGGATGTAGGGGCTTCTTCCGTGAGGAGGCTCCTCACGAAAATTAGGAGGCTCCTCACTGAAAATACCAGCCTCCTCACTGAAAATACCAGCCTCCTCACTGAAAATACCAGCCTCCTCACGAAAAATACCAACCTCCTCACAGAAAATAGTAGCCTCCTCACGGAAATTAGGAGGCTGCTCATGGAAAACTGTAACCTTTATGACAACAAAATTCATCGAAGACACCTGCTGACTTAGAGTCAACAGATCTGTCGACTTAGAGTCAGCAACTTTGTTGACTGGAGTCAGCAGGTCTGTCGACTGGAGTCGACAACCGATTAGGATACTTCCAATAACTGATTACAACGGCACTTATTATTGAATACATAGGGACTAATAAATGCAAAGAGATTTCTTTGAAGCCCATCTGTGGTAGAACTTTGTTGTAAGCGTAAGCAGGAACTAACCCTATCGGACACCCACCATTCCACATTGCACGAATCACGTAGCCTGCACACATTACTCTGGAATGAGGTGCTGCGTTTTTCGTTGAATAATCAGCGGTCTTATCATTATTATAATAATAAGGTAGGTGGTTCCAGATTAGAATCACTGCAACTATGCTGATTAGTGTAATGGTTAGTTTCCTACGCCTACTTCTTTTCATTACTGACTACGTTTTGAAGTAAAATAAGGGAGCATCAAAGGCAATCCAAATGATGCCCCTTAATGCTGTCAGTTATTTAAAAGAAAACTTTCCATCTTTGTAAGTCACATATTTTGGGGCAGAACTATCGCTGTATGATGACAGATTTCTTCCGTTACGGTCATAGAATTTTGTTACTCCTTGATTCCTATCTGTATAGAAAGAGAAATAGCAATTTGCTGTATTATCTACGTAGCCTGTTCCAAAGCGGAGTTTCACACGATAAGTCTGAATTGAACTTGTATATTGATGGGTTAATGTTCGGTAGGATTGCTTTGTATTAAAGAGTTCCTTGGTGTTATCACCCCAATCAACCTCAACAACATTATCCATGCTTGAAATATTCAATTTCATGGTGTTGTTATTTGCTAATGAACGGTCTGTATCGAAAGATAGTTCTTGACCATAGTCGAGATATTGATTATAGCCATACTGATGTATAGTGACAGTCGTGTAGTTACTTGAAGTTGGGAGTCCGTTCTCCACATCAAGGTAGATGTATGCTTCTCTATCTTCGTAATTAGTATTATCTTCAATCGTTACTTGTATGTTCTCATAATGGGCATTTACCTTACCTTGTATGTTGCGTATTTTCACCCACGATTCACCACAATAAATGTTCCACACAGAGCCTTTGGGGATTCCTTCATCAAATTCAAGTCGCAAGAAGGAGGTTTTCATCGAATTATCCCAATCGAGATATGGTGTTTGTTCTTCTCCTCTGTAACTTAAAAAGTAAGATGAATTTGAATAGTCGTTGTCATCATCATCGTCACCACATGCCGATAAGGCAAAACCACTCACGAGCAAGCCTACCATCAGGCTCATCAAATAAAAATACTTTTTCATTTTCATTGTTTTTTGTTTTGATTGTTATAATAAATGTAATAATGAAACTACAAACTACTTTTCTGCACCACAAACAGATTTTATCTTCTCAAAGACTTTCCCAATTTTGTCTTTCAACACCTTGTATGGATCATGGTCTTTGTACCACTTTGGGATGTCTTTCGGAATATCATCTGCTTTCTTCCCTTTAAGTTGCGACTTGAGTTTATCATCCTTACTGATTTCCTCCAGCACTGCACCCAATACATTAACACAAGTATTTGCACGCACGCAATCGTCCTGCTGCATCGCAATATCCAGCGCTTTCAGACATTCGGTAATAGCATTTATCGGTTGCCAATTCCGAAAAGCAAGTCCGTAAGAGACATGTAAGGCAAAATTGGCATTTTGACGCAATTCTTCCATTCTGGCTTTCGCCTCATCCACCTCTTTCCTTATTTTATCAATTTCTTTCAGTTGTCGAGTTACCTCAAGAAGTTCTATTGTGTTTACAACACTTACTCCGACAATAAGCGCAGCACAGACACCAAGCAATGTCAGCACAAGGTCGGGGATACATACTGTGTTCTGATGTATCCCAAACAAGGCTACAATGCTTAGCGTCAGTGCTACTAACGAAAAGACGATACTGCAATCCTTCTGCATAGGGCAAACTTTTATTTTACCATCACTTTTCTCGTGCTGCCATCACTCATCTTCACAATGTTAATTCCTTTGGATAATCCCTCGAATGATGTCACCTGACTGCGCACTTTACGTCCATTGATGTCATATACGTCGAAAGGCTTCTCACTTGTCGTCATCACCGTAGAGATTCCTGTCGGTTCTCCCTCCTTAATATTCTTGAAATAATTCCAACAAGATGTATTCTTATACTTATCAATAGTACCTGCAGGAACCCATAAAGTAGCATTGTCATAAACAGACCTATCAAAGGTCGATATATTAATATAAGAAGGAGGATTAACAATTTTCGATATCACTGATGTCAGACCACTGCAACCAGAGAACGCATAATATCCGATGCTCGTAACCTCATCACCTAGTATCACTTCCTTTATAGATGTAGAACCTTGAAACCACGAGCCTACAGACTTACAATACAAAGTCACACTAGTCAGACCACTACAGCATTCGAATGCTTTAAATATTGATAATCAGCGCTTTGTACTTTAAAAGGTAGAAAAGTGACTCTACTCGTACTTTGGTATGCTTTTCAAGTAATTATTTAACAATTTTAACCTTCTATAACTATGCGTGAATTCAATCGGCAAC
>JAFUFD010000041.1 GCA_017470055.1 Prevotella sp.
GTGTTCTTTGGTTAAGAAGCAAGTTGGAGCGGACGAAAGCAATTAGCTCGTTTCTTATCCGTTAGCAGTTACCAATTGCAAACTGCCTAACAAGTTGATTTTAATCGGGTTATAAATTTTACTGTGACTAGCGCAGTGGAATGTAATATGTTTTGTGATGCCGCACTCCTTCATGACTTTGCGTAAGCGCTTGGCTACAGCATGGTATTCGAGTTTATCGAAAATCTGCTCTTTGCGGTTGGTGGCATAGCGGGAAAGGATGATCTCTGCTTGTGGAAGCAGTCTGACCTTGAACGGTATTCCTGTCTTGTGGCGGGCGGTGACTATCCATTGGCGACCGTCTATCTCAACGATATCAGACATCCGCAACTCCCGAATGTCAATAAAAGACATGCCGGTAAGGGCGGAAAACACAAACAGATCACGAGTATATGCCTGCATGGGGTCCTCAAAATAGTATAACATTAATTTGTGGAGTTCCTCCTCCGAAAGATATTGCCGCTCACGGATGTTTTTGGCAATATGAAACTCGGAGAATGGATTTGTGCGCATCAGTCCTCGCCTATGGGCTCTGATCACCACGCCCTTCAGCATCATACAGTTCAGCCAGATTGTTCCTCCTCGCAATCCTCGCCCTACACTCAGATAAACGCTAAACTGCTCTATGAAATCCAATTGAAGTTTCGATAAGGGTATATCCTGACAATGGAGCCAGTCTTTTAGATATTCTGCGACATAAGTCCTCGCGCGTACCATAATATTATATGAGTGCTCTGAACGGTCTTTACCCACTCTCACAAGAAAGCGTTCATTATCGGCATCAAAAACATTGAGTAATGTAGGTCCTTTCTCTTTTTTCTGTGATTGATTCATGATAGTAAATTGAATTATAATGTAACATTGACTATTTATTCTGAAAAACTAACGTAAAAACTTAATACTTAAGTGTAATTCTTATTAAATAACTAAGGTATGAATCGAAAAATTAAATCACTTCAAAAGCCATTGGTTTTTCTGTTCCTGCTTTGTTTGTTCCCACTGGGAACTTTGGCTCAAAGCGTTGTCAAAGGAACTGTAAACGACGAGACTGGTGAACCAATTATCGGCGCCACCGTCAAAGTGCAAGGAACCAACGAGGGCGCTATCACTGACTTCAACGGTCAGTTCAGCGTCAACGCCGCTTCCAATGCCACACTCAACATCTCCTACGTGGGCTATGTAACCCAGCAGGTAAGTGTTGGTGGCAGAAGCAACATCAGCGTAACCTTGAAAGAGGACACCAACACGTTGAACGACGTGGTTGTCATCGGTTACGGTACGATGAAGAAGAGCGACATCTCCGGATCTGTTGCGACAATCAACAAGGAGCAGATGGAGCGTAAGATTCCCGTTAACATCGCACAGGCACTGCAGGGTGCCGCAGCAGGTGTGATGGTTACCAATCAGGACGGTGCTCCTGGCTCTAAGTCAGCAATCCGTATCCGTGGTATCGGAACTATCAATGGTGACGCTCAGCCTCTGTATGTCGTTGACGGTGTGCAGGTTGGTACAAACGCCGACTTCGTCAATCCTTCCGACATCGAGTCTATCGAGATCCTGAAGGATGCCTCCGCAAGTGCCATCTACGGTTCCGCAGGTGCCAATGGTGTCATCATGATCACCACCAAGCACGGTCAGAAGGGTAAGATGAACGTCAATATCACCGCTGACTGGGGTCTGCAGACACTGCCTTGGAAAATCGACACTCTGACTGGTGACGACTATGCAAGTTCTATCCGTGAGTCAAAGAAAAACGACGGTGCCACGCTGAACAACCAGATCTGGTCTGAGGCATACGACGGCAAGCGCAACTATATCGACTGGCAGGACCAGATGTATCAGACAGGTCTGCGTCAGCAGTATGGTATCTCCGCTTCTGGCGGTACTGACAAGACACAGTATAACTTTTCTCTCGGTTATCTCGATTTGAAGGGTATCATCGCCAACACCAACTACGACCGTCTGACCACACGTGCCAGCATCAAGTCTAAGGTGAACGACTACATCGAGTTCGGTGGTGACATCAACTACATGTACTCAACCCTCAAGGGTAACAACATCGGTCTGGGTAACAACGGCAACCTGTCCTCACAGCGTGATATCGCCCAGATGGCACCGTCACTCGACTACATCGACGATGTCACTGGTGAGCATGTAAAGGTAAACGTCGTGAATCCTGATGGCACATACGGTGCAAGTAAGGCTCCCACGCCTGACGGTTGGGAGGGTATGACAGCCACTGCTCAGAACCCCTACGCCTCTCAGATGGAGATCGGTCGTGTGGATCGCAACTCACGTATCTCTATCAACCCCTATATCGACATCACGCTGCTTAACCTGAAGGAGCATAAGTTGAATCTGCACTCCATCGCCTCTTGGACTCAGACCAACTCTGACAACGACGAGTTCTCTGGTAAGTACCAGCGTTTCAATATGATTGGTGGTAAAATGACATCCGTTAAATACGAGGGACGTAATCAGGATTATTACGACTTCGGACTCAGCCAGAGCAAGGGCTTGAGCAAGGGTATCGAGACTTACCTGACCTATAACTGGAATACCGATTACAACAACCTGACTTTGATGGTCGGTAACTCTGTCAGCAAGTACGAGGGCTCATGGGTTAGCGCAAGCGGACACACATTCCTCTCTGCCGACAACCGCCAGATCTCTCTCGCAGAGACCATCAACCCAGGTAATGGTGGTTTCAACGCACAGACGAAGACCATCTCTTACTACGGACGTTTGATCTACAGTCTCTTCGACCGCTACATTCTGACCGCTACCGTACGTCGTGACGGTTCTTCTAACTTCTCCTCCAGCAACCGTTGGGGTACTTTCCCATCAGCAGCCTTCGCATGGCGTATCACGGAGGAGCCTTTCATGAAGGACGTTAAGTGGCTCAACAACGCTAAACTCCGCCTCGGTTGGGGTCAGACTGGTAACGCCGGTGGTATCGCTGGTCGCTCTACTTATGCCCTTTCTTCTGTCAACACCAAGTATCAGTTCTATACGCTGAATGCAGGTGGTGGCACGAATGCAGGTTTCGACCGTGTGCAGGGTTTCTATGCTCCACTGGTTGACACCAATCTGAAGTGGGAGACCAACGAGCAGTTGAACTTCGGTATCGACCTCGGTTTCCTGAACAATGACCTGACCATTACATTGGACTACTTCACCCGTAAGACCAAGGATCTGCTGCTCGAGCGTCAGATTCGTCCGTCAGCCGGTAACACCTCTATCTACACCAACTACGGTCAGATCAACAACTACGGTTTCGAGTTCTCCGTGAACTACAACAAGCGTCTGAACAAGGACTGGACTATCAATGTTGCCTTCAATGGCTCTACACTGAAGAACGAGATCAAGAAGATGGGTAATCCCTATACCTCAACTTCAAGTGGTAGCAACAGCACCTACTCTGCTTACGATACAGATGCGGATGGTTCTAACCTCGGTGCTATCAGTGGTACTGGTTTCCTGTGGAACGACCACTCTATTTGCACGGAAGGCGAAGCCGTTGGTTCATACTATGGCTGGCGAGTTGCCGGTATCATCAAGACTCAGGAAGACCTGGATAAGGCTCTGGCACAGGGTCAGGATGCCGCTATGGGTGACTATCTCTTCGTAGATACCGACGGCAATGGTACATTGGACGATGGTGACCGTGTCATCCTCGGCAATGGTCTGCCTTCCTTCAACTTCGGTCTGAACCTCAGCGCCTCTTACAAGAACTGGGACTTCAGCGTTTACACCTACGGTGTGCTCGGTATGGACATCCTCTCTTACTCTAAGATGCGTATGAGCATCATGAACCCATCGGATGACGCTTGGACTCCTGCCCTTGGTGTGGATAGTTATGCTGCCATGTGGAGCACTGACAATCCTAACGGCACACTGCCTCGCCTGACTCGTCTGGACAACAACAAGAACAGCCGTATCAGCGACGCTTGGATTGAGAACGGTAACTTCCTGAAGATCTCTAATATCCAGGTTGGTTACACCCTCCCACGTGAGATCGCCAAGAAACTCTTGCTCCAGAGTGCTCGTGTATATGTTGCCGTCAACAACCTCGCTACCATTTCTCCTTACACCAAGTACGGAGATCCTGAGGTAGGTCATGGTTCTGTTATCTACACCGGTCTTGATACAGGTCGTTACGCAACTCCTCGCACATTCCAGTGTGGTCTTAATATCACTTTCTAATTTTAAAGGAAACACAATATGAAAAAAGCAATTAAATATTTTGCATTGGCAAGTTTGGGATGCGTTGCGCTGACTTCCTGCGACAACGACAAGTTCCTGGACGTTACGCAATATGACATCCTGTCTATTGATGCGCAGTTTGAGAGTGACGACAATGCTCGCCTCGGACTGAACGGTATCTATGCCTATAACAATATCAGTAAAGAGGACGAAAGTTGGGGCTATAAGCCTAATCTGTTTACCGGTACCCACCCGACGATGGATACCCAGTGTACGGGTTGGGACGTGAGGTTCCTTGACCAGACCTGGGACGCCAACGTAGGTGAACTCGGTGATGGTTGGTCTCACGCCTACACCGCTATCGCACGTGCCAACCTCTATCTGGCTGGTCTGGAGGAGGCTGAGAATGTTAGTGCTGAGGCTAAGGCTTTCTGTGAGGGTGAGGCTCGCGCACTGCGTGGTTATTTCTACACATGGCTTGCCACTACTTTCGGTCGTGTGCCGATGCTTGCCACGGGTGAGGACTTCAGTAATACACCAGAGAAGGCTGCCGCTGAGACCTACGAGGAGATGTGGGACTTCATCATCGAGGACTTCCAGAAGGCATCAGAACTCCTGGCGTGGAAACCATACAACGATCAGTATGGTCGTTGTACCAAGGGTATGGCTCTTGCCTATCTCGCTGACGCTTATATGTGGAAGGCTTACCGTGTTCCATCAGCCGCTGCTGACTGCTATGCTAAGGCAAAGACCGCACTGAAGAGCATCATTGATCAAGAAGGTACTATCTATGAACTTGCTTCTAACTTCGCTACCAACTGGGATCCCGCAGGTTTCTGGAACAAAGAGTGTATCTGGGCAATGGTATCCGACGAGGGTAACGAATGGAGCAGTTGGGGTGGTGACCGTACCATCACTTTCGCAAACTCTAACATGTTGAAGTGGTTCTGCGCTTGTCCTGAGAACGGTGGCTGGGGTGCCCAGTATCTCTCTTGGGAGTGGTATGCAAGTTATGAGTCAGGTGACACTCGCCGTGACGCATCTTGCGCTACAGGTGCTGTGCCTGAGGCAGACCTTGCCAAGTATGGTATTGAGAAGTCCGATGTCGTTTGGGGATACAATCCTTATCTGAAAGACTCTCTCGGAGTGAAAGATGCTGATGGTAAAGTGGTGAAACCATTCGTCAATGCAGAGGGTGCTACGGCTGGTACCCAGACCATGCAGTTCCACTTCTCAAATGGCGAGTTCGCACCTGCTATTTGGACCACCAAGATGTGGCGTAGTGCTTTTGCCGATGGTAACTCATGGGGTACTCAGATGTGGGCTCCAACCATCATCTATGCAAAGCGTTATGCGAACGTGCTGATCGACTATGCAGAGTGCTGCTTCCGCACAGGCGAGGAGGCCAAGGGATGGGATGCGCTCGATAAGATCCGCAATCGTGCTTGGGGTAACCTGACCGTTGGACAGGACTACAGCAAGTACTTCAGCCACTACAATATTGTTTATTCTGCAAATGATAAGAAAACAACGATGACTGAGTATCCTGTTGGTGTGCTGACAGCAACAGTGACAGTTCCCTCTGCTAAGGATTACTATACCGCATTGCAGGCTAAGCCTAACCGTGTCGGTTACAAGCACACCTCTGAGGCTTGGAAGGTTGCCGTCAACGAGGAGCGTCGTAAGGAGTTTAGTTCTGAGTGGTGTCTCTGCCCAGACATGATCAGGTCGGGTTACATTGAGGATCACATCAACTACAACTATCCGAAGGATGATGGTGGTTCTGACTATGCTAACTATCCTTGGTCAAAGCGTACCTTCGACTTCGACATCAACAAGATGGATATGCCTATCCCCGCTATTGAGTTGTTGAAGAACAGTCTGCTCAAGCAGAATCCTGCTTACGCAGGTACTTCGGAGTAATAAGTCAAACCGAATAAGTAATTTTCGTGAGGAGGCTTCTCGTTTTCGTGAGGAGCCTCCTCATTTTTGTGAGGAGGCTGCTCATTCCAGTGAGGAGGCTGCTCACTGTCGTGAGTGGGCTCCTCAATTTCATCGAGCCCTTATAATATAATAAGGTGTAAGCATTTTCTTGGTTGATTTAAATCAATAGTGACGACTTTTTTCACTTGTTTTTGAAAAAAAGTCTCGAAAATATTTGCCGTTTTGGAAAAAGTTCGTACCTTTGCACCCGCTTTCGCCCAGGATTCTGGGTGTTGGCGTACAAGGAGTCGTTCTTTGAGATGATTTACATAAGACAGAGAAGAAAGTAGTACAAGAAGCGAGTGGGA
>JAFUFD010000042.1 GCA_017470055.1 Prevotella sp.
ACAAGATCTCCCATCACTATTTTGAGATTGACTCAGATGTCGTATTCAAAACCATCCAGGAAGACATCCCGCAAATGATAACTGTTGTCGCCAGAATGATTGATGACATGAAAAACAATTTAGAACCCTAGCACAGGGGGGCACATAGCACAAGGCAAGTTCAAGAGGAACGTATGAAACGTTCGATAGCCCTCAGTCATTGCCTCAAAGCGTGGGTTGTCATTTCTCATAACAACAGAAGAGAAGTATTTATATAGTCTAAGACAACGCCCTCATTCTTGAAGAATTCTTCTATTACAACAAAAACCGTTTGCTGGATTTTCTTGTCTAAAACAGTCTTGAACTGATCTTCTGTTGTGATAAAGAATTGGTACACCCCTTCATCTGATATCATCAGGTCCTGAATGAAGCCAATCTCATACTTTTTCCCTTGCTCAGTCACAAAAGTAAAAGAATACATGCCTGTTGATTCAAGCATGTATGGTGACTTCTTATTTAGTTCAGAGAGTGAAAAATTCAAATCCATCACTTCGTGATATTGACCGTATTGTACCCCTGTCGCTTGAATTCCTCAAACGACATCTTGCCAGAAGTGAGGTCTTGCCATACCTTACGGAGACCTACAGAACGCATGAAAGCAGCCTTCTTCTCTTCTTTTGTTTCGTACACCTTAATCATAATCTCATGAATTTTCGGTGCAAAGATAAAAACTTTCCACGAAACTTCCAAATAAAACCTCAAAAACTTGTCAAAAATTACACAGGGGGACAGGAACGATGTGTAAAATTACACAACAGTCCTGACCCCATGTGTATTTTGACCATTATATTATTCTTGTTTGCTCTTTGCTGCTCTTTTAATTTCCTTCAATTCTTGATTGCTGATGACTTGCTCGCTAAAGTCACTCTTTGAGATTCTTTCGTAATAGAGAAGTGTTTGTGTGCTCGGATATTCGTTTTCTTTATATTTTCCTATTATCCAGCAGTCGTCATCTTCCCATAAGATTTCTTCCTTCGTCAGGGAACTCCCTGCTGATATTGTGGCAAATGAGATGGATTGGTGGCTTAAATCACTCACTCGAAGATTACAAAGGCCAGGATTGGCCAACTCAATCTGTAAAGTTTCATGCGGCATTAGATACCAGGTGAGTCCTCTGTCCTTATCAGCCACGAGAATCTCATACTCACTTTTGTTGTCAACCCATATTTCAATCCCAAGAGTCTGTTCACCTTTTGCAATTACTTCATTAATTTCAGCCAATTCTGCTGATGTTCGTGCATTTGACATGTTTACAACATAATCAAACCTGTTAGGAGACACTCCTGCCGCAAACCCAGACATAACGGCCGAAAAGCCTGCCCAACCCGCAGCAGCCTTTGCACGCTTGATTGCCTTTACCTTTTCTTTCGTCACGTCTTCGTGCAGCACTGTGATGGAATACATCCCATAGGGTGATGCCTTCTCCAGTGCCATAAGATTGTTCGAAACCTCCACGGAGTCCATCATAATCCATGACTTATAATGAGGTATGTAAGTTGTCTTTGCACCCACATCAATTGAAAATAATGCGACTATCAGCACGATTAGAATACTTATTCGACCACTACTGTATTTCATACGCTTTAACTATATTATGTTACATATGTTTTATGCTAATACTGCACAGATGCCGTAGTAGCCACTATCAGTTTTCAGCAGGTAGCCACGACATGGCCGTGGATACTGATGGTTATCTTTTACTCGATCACCGTCATAGTTGCGTGGCACGTAACCTACATGTTTGCCGCTGGAATGCATTACCTTAACGGCTGTAGAATCGTGTGGATTGTCTGGTTCTCTTTCAAGCCATCCCTCAAACTCCCCGAGACAGCCATTTAGGTTGCCACGATAATTGCAGCCTGCAATGTCAAAGCGGATATAGGGCTGATTGCTATTAACCGTCAGTTTCACATAGTCATTGTGGTAAGGATTGGAGGCATTGATCCTAATGCCAGTAGCAGATGCTGATGGCTTAGCCGATGCTGAAGGCTCGTGATTTTTCCATATAAACCACGCAAGCCATACAATAGCGATAATAATGATGATTGGTAGACTCATACTCTTTTTGTGGTTCTTATTAAATGATAGTTTTTTACTCACTGTTATTACAATGTTCTGTTGGATAATTACTCGTAAACTATGGCATTGCCCGTAAGAGTTTTAACTGTTTTATCCATGTATGTAATAACAATCTTAGTTATACGCATTTCAGAAGCATCCGCTGTTGTGTAGTGGGTTGCTCTGTCCCAATTCCATGAGCCATAACTGAAAGATTCAACTGGACCTACACCCCTGACAGAACCTGTGTATGATCTGTTATATCTCAGATAACATCTATCGCCAACGGCATTAAACAGACAAAAATGAAAGTCAATATACTTAATAGTTTTATTTGACATATTGAAGAAAGTGAAATACGGTTCAACTCCATCTGCTGTATTTAGATGCCATCCCCAATTGCCCACAAATCCATATGGAGCAACTTTTGATATTTCAGAAATATACTGTTTGTATCTCCCGGTATTAATTGTTCTGGCTTCATCATTGTTAATCTTGTCATTGAGTCCAATAGAATCCCTCCATATTTCAATATAATCTTGGAATTTCTTCCTCTCTTTTATTTCATGCGATATTTTCCCAAAATGTAATTCATGGAAAGCATTCCCCATTATTAACAATTCGGGATTATTACGAAGGTAATATATTGTGTCAGAATTAATCGAAATAACATACAAGTCATTGTCTCTATGGTAATCATTGCAATAATTGCAATATAAGCCGACGTTCTGATCAAAACTTAATTCATGCCAATTGTTATGTTTACGATATTCGTTATTCTTTGCCTCTTTTCTTCTTGCAGCCTCTATGGAGTCATTTTTCTCTTGCTCCAATTTTTGTCTCTTCACTTCGAGTATGCTGTCATTCCTTTTGTCATATTCTTCTTTCATCTCCGTTTTGACAAGCCCTATTATATGACGAGCATTTTCGAGTGTGACAATGGGTAGTTTATTCTCTTTAGCATTTTTTTTATGATAATCTAGGGAACCTAATTTGGTGGGGTTATAATAACCAATTACATTATTGCTATGGAAATAGAATCTATCGTTCTTTTTATCATAAGCAAAGAATTGTTCTTTACCAGTTGATTGTTTTAAGTAAACATCTGGTGCGATAGGCTTTTCCATACCATAATCATTATAATAATATAAACCGTCATTATCTAACTGGAACATTCCATACAAATGTATTCTACTTTGGATACCAACGTATTCTGGTTTTTCCCTCACAAATGTCTGCCCCAGCATATTATAAGACATGCCTAATACAAATAGTATTGTTATAATTTTCTTCATGTTTGTATATTCCTTTATTTAATTGTAATCTCCTTCATATAATTCTTTCTTGCTACTTCCAAGCCAAATTTGAAGTCATTCTCGGGATCAATACCTATTGACTTGAGATAGGCAACATATAGTTGAGCCGTCACTTCATCATCATGCTTGACAATGCGTTCTCTGACGAATTTCAGGATATCGTGCTGAGTAATAAATTTAGCAGAAAATGTAACAGCCTTACTTTTGTTATACCATTCTTCATACTCGCGAATGACTTCGTCTTTTTCATTTTGTTGCAATTTCGCTACTGTGTTTAAAGGTAAAACAACATGTGTAACTTGGGGACTCAATTCCCAATTACCAAACGAGCCAAGATTACCGCATATTTGGTGAAATAGTGAAGCATTGCCCTCGATTTGCCTAGGGAAAAATAGTTCAGCCCCAGCAATGCTGTTTTCTGGGAATGTCAGTAGATGCTTGTTTTTTCGAAAATGCGATAACGTAAAGTTTAATTCTTTCTTTGCAGGTTCTGGTATAGAAAAGTCTTTGGCTGTAACAGACTTGTCGTATAGCAATCTGTCAAGTTGTTCATCACCTGTTATTCTGGCAATGTTATATCCATTATGGATGAGTGTGCTAAGATCTTCCAACTTTTTTGGCCCTACATTCCTTTCGCCTATTAACACGACTTGTGTCTTCTTTGTAATGGTATTACCACGCTTGGCCCCCATTGCATCAAGTGCTTTAAATAGTTGGCGGCGGGCTATATGGAAGAAACCTGTTATGACAATGCTGCAATTAAAAAGAGGATTGTGTTCAGAAATATTTAAACCGTCAAAATCTATCTCGTCAACACCATCTGCTGCTTCACTATATTCTTTTTCGAATATGGTCGGCTTGTGTTGACATGAAGAACATACATTTGTAGATGTTAGGGCATCTGAGAATAGTTCCAACTGTTTTGCTTGTCTCTCTTTCCTTTTTTCTTCGTTTAGCCTTCCTCTTTCATCAGCAACCTGTTTCATAATATCGTCTGATAGTTTCCAATCAGGTTTTTGCCCATTGATTAAGGCAATAATGATTTGCGCGCACATTATGGCATCTTCGGCTGCATCATGATGATGTTCACAAGGAAGTCCAAAGGCATATAGGCAATTCTCGAGGCCTAATCCTTCGTTCCATATCTTTTTGTCTGATCGCTCGAATAAACACATGGAATCATAAATCACATAAGGTTCATGGGGAATACCATATGAATTTAGATTCTTTTCAATTACTGGCGACTCTACACACATTGCATTATGAGCCCAGATCTCTGTATTCTCTAAATAGGGGGCTATTTCTGGCCACACTTCAGGTAAAGAAGGACAGTCTTTAGTCGTCTCTGCCGTCATATGATGAATGGCGGTTGTACGTTCATCGTAAAGATTGCCTTTGGGTTGGATGTTCCATCGTCGAGTATCGATAACTACAGCATCACGTACAACTGCTAAACCAAACTGGCAGATACTTTGTTCGTGAGATGTTGCATACTCAACGTCTATAGCCACAAAATTGCGAGATGGATTTTTGTAAGACATGTCCATTGTTATTTGATAGTTTTAAGTTTGCACTCGACTATCAATCACGTCAAGACGCAGAAAGTGTGATGCACCTTTTGCGTTCAGCTTCGAGGCAGCCTCGGATGGAAACCTCGTCATCTTCACAAGAATGCATCACACCAAAGTGTGTGCATTGCTATTTATGAAGATGAAAGATGCTCCATCAAGAACACCTCACCACGTATTATTTCGTTGCGTTTTTATTTCCAAGAAGTTTCCGAGGCTTTTGGCTAAACGCGAAATAATAGCGAATGCTTTGTTAATCCACAAAAGTCGCACCGCCGCCCGCACCCGGACATCGTGGCGGTGTTCAAGGGACAAAAGTACAAAGTTTTTCCGAATAAACAAAACATTTCCCTCCAAAATGTTTGGCCAAACCAATAAATTGTCCTACTTTTGTAGCCAGAAACAATACTTAAGTCTCAAATATTATGAATTTACATTCATCAAGGAAGAAACGCTATTCGGCTTTGAGCAGACTTCAAAGGTTTGCCGACATGGTTCTTGCCGACGGTATGAAAAATATAGGAAAAAGAAATAGGAGCACATCTATGCCCCTAATAACGGATTGGGTAGGACTCGAACCTCCGATATACGGCTCAATTTCTGAGACGCCCCGCTCCCGTGCGACCATCAATCCGCTGCAAAGATAGGAATAATTTCGTTAAGTTCCAAATGTTTTTGGGGATATATTTTTTTAAATGAGGTCTTATGTAGCAAAAATCTGCAAAAAAGAGTCTAAAAGTTTGGAAGATAATAGAAAAAAGCCTATCTTTGCAGCGTGAAAGGAGAAGCCAAGTAGAGCCACGATGTGCGGAACGGTGGCATCTGCGTGATGATGAGCAATTCGACCTTGCCGCTTGGTTTCCTTCACTCAAATAGTCGACCCTGTCACTCTGTGGCGGGG
>JAFUFD010000043.1 GCA_017470055.1 Prevotella sp.
ACAGTTGTCATGATACCGCTCTGGATAGCAGCGAAGTCGTTCAGAGCCTTGGTCATAGGAGCCAGACAGTTAGTGGTGCAAGATGCAGCAGAGATCACTGTGTCGGCAGGAGTCAGGGTCTTGTGGTTTACATTATAAACGATAGTGGGCAGATCGTTACCAGCAGGAGCAGAGATAACAACCTTCTTGGCACCAGCCTGGATGTGGGCAGAAGCCTTCTCCTTAGAAGTGTAGAAACCTGTGCACTCCAGAACAACGTCTACATCCAACTTGCCCCAAGGCAGTTCAGCAGCGTTAGGAATAGCATAGATGGTGATCTTCTTTCCATCAACTACGATGTAGTCCTCACCAGCCTCTACAGTGTGCTTGTTCTCACCGAACTTGCCAGCGAAACCACCCTGAGCGGTGTCATACTTCAACAGGTGAGCAAGCATCTTTGGGCTTGTCAAGTCGTTGATAGCCACTACCTCATAACCTTCAGCCTCGAACATCTGACGGAATGCGAGGCGACCGATACGGCCAAAACCGTTAATTGCTACTTTTGTCATTTTACTAATATTTTATTAAAAGGGTTTATAAATATTTTCCTTGAATACCAAAAAATGATGTTTTAAGAACACTTTTTCTTCTTTTCGGGCACAAAGTTACAAAAAAATATCTATATTTGCACTTGATTTCAGTCTTAATTAAGATTAAAGATTCAACATTAAACATTAAAAATGTCATAAATCAAGGACGACAGTCTGAGATTGCAAAACGAAGATGACAATTTAAACATTATACGTTAAACATTAAAATTAAAAACTATGGGATTTATTAAAGAATTCAAGGAGTTTGCCATGAAGGGCAACGTGATGGACATGGCAGTCGGTGTAATCATCGGTGGTGCTTTCGGTAAGATTATCTCCAGTCTGGTAGAGGATATCCTCATGCCTATCATCAGCCTGTGCACGGGTGGTGTAAGTTTCGTCGACCTGTTCTGCTCACTGGATGGCAGCACCTACAAGACACTGGCAGAGGCTAAGGAGGCCGGCGCCGCTGTCTTCGCTTACGGACAGTTCATCCAGAACATCCTCGACTTCATCATCATTGCCTTCTGTATTTTCTTGATCATCAAGGCTATGAACAAGTTGAACCGCAAGAAAGAGGAGCCCGCTCCCGAGGCACCTGCTGGTCCTACTCAAGAGGAGTTGCTGGCTGAGATTCGTGATCTGCTGAAGCAGAAATAAATCAAGAATTACACATTATTATATAATATAAGGTGGCAATTGTTTGCCGCCTTATATTTTTTGTATATCTTTGCACCCGTTTTCAGAATGATATGATAAATGGTTAAGACATTGGATTTCAAGCCGAAGATGTTCTCGGCAATAAAGAATTACGACAAGAAGACTTTCCTTGCCGACCTCATGGCGGGTGTCATCGTGGGTATCGTGGCACTTCCCCTTGCCATCGCTTTTGGTATTGCCAGTGGCGTGTCGCCAGAGAAGGGTATCATCACAGCCATCGTGGCTGGTCTTATGATCTCGCTGTTTGGCGGCAGTAAGGTACAGATTGGCGGACCGACGGGTGCGTTCATCGTCATCGTCTATGGCATCATCCAGCAATATGGCATGCAGGGACTGACCATCGCCACGCTGATGGCTGGCGTGTTCCTCATCCTGTTAGGTGTGCTCCGCTTGGGAACAATTATCAAGTATATCCCCTATCCTATCGTGGTCGGCTTCACCAGCGGTATCGCCGTCACCATCTTCACCACCCAGATCAAAGACCTGTTAGGTATGCAGATGGATGTGGTACCTTCCGATTTCATAGAGAAATGGATAGCCTATTTCTCCAACTTAGGGAATATCGACTGCTGGAGTGCCGTCATGGGTATCGCCAGTGTCATCATCATCGCCATCATGCCCCGCTTCTCGAAGAAGATACCAGGCTCGTTGGTCGCTATCATCATCATCACGGTCATAGCCCTGTTGCTGAGACAGTATGCGGGTGTCACCTCCATCGAGACCATCGGCGACCGCTTCAGCATCAACTCCCAACTGCCCGAGGCTGTCGTCCCCGCCCTCTCGTGGGAGACCATCAAGCGACTGGTAGGTCCTGCTGTCACTATTGCCGTGCTGGGAGCCATTGAGTCATTGCTCTCCGCTACCGTGGCTGACGGTGTCATCGGCGACCATCATAACTCAAACACGGAGTTGATCGGACAGGGTATCGCCAATATCGCCTCTCCCCTCTTCGGCGGAATCCCCGCCACGGGTGCCATTGCCCGTACCATGACGAATATCAACAACGGAGGGCGCACTCCAGTGGCTGGCATCATCCATGCCGCTGTCCTGCTGCTTATCTTCCTGTTCCTCATGCCCCTCGCCCAGTATATCCCGATGGCATGTCTTGCCGGCGTACTGGTCGTCGTCGCCTATGGCATGAGCGGCTGGCGCTCTTTCCTTGCCATGCTGCGCAATCCCAAGAGCGATATCACCGTATTGCTGCTGACGTTCTTCCTCACGATCATCTTCGACCTCACCGTCGCCATCGAGTTCGGACTCATCTGCGCCTGTCTGCTCTTCATGCGCCGTATGGCTGAGACCACTGAGGTTCATGCCATTCTCAACGAGATCGACCTGAACGAGGATGCGGACATGGAGCGTGGCAATCTGGAGCATCTCACCATCCCCAAGGGCGTGGAGGTCTATGAGATCAACGGTCCTTACTTCTTCGGAGCCGGCAACCGTTTCGAGGACATCATGGCACGTTACGGCAAACGCCCGAAGGTTCGTATCATCCGCATGCGTAAGGTTCCCTTCATCGACTCCACGGGCTTGCACAACCTTGAGAACATGTGTCTGATGAGTCAGAAGGAAGGCATCACCGTCGTCCTCTCTGGTGTCAACGAGAAAGTGGAGACTGTCCTGAAGCGCAACAACTTCAACGACCTCTTGGGCGAGGAGAACATTTGCAACCACATCGACCTCGCACTGGCAAGAGCGAAGGAGATTGTGGAGGAGTAGTACGTAATACCTTTAAAATCTCGCACAGAAAACCAAGTTTTTTTTGGTTTTCTGTGCGGATTTTATTATATTTGCACCCAAAATCTATTGAATGAAGACCAATCCTTTAATTCAACTGGGCAATATTCCAGCGTTAACAGGTACTATCGCTTCCTGTTTTCCTCACCTCGTAGATCCTGTTGAGAAGATACGCGCATTAGAGAAAGACGGACAACTCATCCGCCTCAAGCGTGGTCTATATGTCGTAAGCCCTGAGGTCAGTGGTAAACCAATTAGTGCTCCTCTCTGTGCCAATCACATCTACGGACCATCTTATGTGTCGCTTCAATGGGCACTCCGCTATTACGGTCTGATTCCCGAACGTGTTCACACTGTGACCTCCATCACTACCAAACGCTCCAGGTCATTCTATAACCCCTTAGGCAATTTCAGTTATAAACAGGTCACCCAGCGGTATTTTCCCCTTGGTGTCACTTCCACGGAAGAAGACAGTATCTTCTATCTAATAGCAACACCAGAGAAAGCCCTATGTGACACCATCATACACGACCGCTATCTACCCCAACAGTCTGTTCGTGGTCTATGGCAATATTTAGAGGAGGACATCCGCTTTGACATTGACGCATTGAAAGACTTTGACATCACCATCATTGAGCAATGTGCTCAAGCAGGTCGTAAGACAGAAATATTGAACAACCTTATTAAGATTATCAAGCAATTATGACTATATATGAAAGAATGGTAGCCGAATACACGGAGAGACATGGAACGGCTACTCCCAACATTGAACAGGAAGTCATGCAGCAAATCGCCCTCGCAGGACTTCATCGTGGAGGATTCTTCAAGCATGCGGCATTCTATGGTGGCACTTGCCTTAGAATCTTCCACCAATTGCCTCGCTTTTCTGAGGATATGGATTTCTCACTGACAGAAAAGCGAGACGATATTCACATTGAGAACTTTTTCCCTGCCATCATCGAAGAGTTTCATTTGTCTGGACACGAGATAGAGATTGTCAAGAAGGATAAGAAAATCTTCGGTCGGGTGGAATCGGCATTCCTCAAGGAAAACACAGAGGCTTACGATATCAAGTTCCAGACAAAAAAGAAGACTAAGGTCAAGATTGAACTCGACACCGACCCGCCCCTATTGTTTGACACAGAGCAGAAACTACTGATGCAGCCCTATTCTTTCAATGTACGCTGCGTTACTCTTCCCGACCTCTACGCAGGTAAGATGCATGCGCTTGTTTACCGTGCATGGCAGCGCCGTGTAAAGGGACGTGACTGGTACGACTTCGAATGGTATGTTCGTCATAGGGTTCCCCTCGACTTCCAACATCTACAGGAACGTATTCGTGAGTTTAATGGTGATGATATAGATAAGGAAACATTCATGCACCTTCTGTGTGAGAAACTGGCAAGCACAGATATAAACCTTGTCAAGGAGGATGTCTTAGGCTATGTCATCAACCCACAAGAACTCGAAATCTGGTCGAACGACTATTTCCTGCAACTCGCTGATATGATCGTATTCAAATAATGTCAACCGAATGAAGCCTTCAAACGGGTCGTTTGAAGGCTGTCGGGTTAGGAGGTTAGGTGTTGTTGCGATCGGCACTCTTGCTAATTATTGTTAAATTTGCAATGACGGGAGGCATTGGAATGCGGCTTTGAGAAAGATGGAGTGGTTACCCTCTTGCATCGAAAAA
Organism: Prevotella sp.; assembly: GCA_017470055.1. Lineage (GTDB taxonomy): Bacteria > Bacteroidota > Bacteroidia > Bacteroidales > Bacteroidaceae > Prevotella. Next base: position 4,723 of record JAFUFD010000043.1, read on the forward strand.
GTCTTTTGTGTACCTTTGCATCGTGTTCTGAACATCATCGTTCTTTGTTTTTAATGCCTTCCATCACATGTTAGTAAGCCTCCACCGCAAGACTATCATGCCTCCGATTAAAGAGCGGGCAGTCTCCGATGGCTGATGGGAGGCTCTCGTGTCAAGGATGGGAGGCTCTTGTCTTCACCATCGGAGGCTTTAGTGACGGAAACATCTTGGACTAACATACACATAGTGGTTCATTCGGAATGGAAGTCGTATTTCACAAGTCGGATCTTCGTGTTGGCGTTGTTGTAGTTCATACTCGTAGGCACTGGCATTCATTGCGCCGCAAGTTACAAGGATGGCGGCGAGTATCCATAGTTTCCTCTGTTTCACCTTATTTAGTTTTACCTTCGGTTTCCCTTATTTTACTCCCACTCGATTGTTGCGGGTGGTTTGGAGGAGATGTCGTAGCAGACGCGGTTGACACCACGGACCTTATTGATGATCTCGTTAGACACCTTCGCCATGAAGTCGTAAGGCAGATGTGCCCAGTCCGCCGTCATCGCATCGGTAGAGGTGACGGCACGGAGTGCCACGGGATGCTCATAGGTACGCTCATCGCCCATCACACCAACACTACGGACGGTAGAGAGCAGGATGGCACCTGCCTGCCATATCTGGTCGTAGAGGGACACCTCGATGGTACCGTCCTTCATATCGGCTGGTACACCAGCGGCAAGTACCTTACGAGCCTCCTCGCCAGAGAGTTTTACTTTGTATTCTCGTAAACCACGGATATAGATATCGTCGGCATCCTGCAGGACACGTACCTTCTCGGGGGTGATATCTCCCAAGATACGGACGGCAAGACCGGGACCGGGGAAGGGATGACGGGTGATGAGATGCTCGGGCATTCCCATCTGGCGACCGACACGGCGCACCTCGTCCTTGAACAGCCATTTCAACGGCTCACAGAGTTGGAGGTTCATCTCCTTTGGCAAACCGCCTACGTTATGGTGGCTCTTGATGACCTTTCCTGTGATATTCAGCGACTCGATACGGTCAGGATAGATAGTACCCTGTGCAAGCCAACGGGCATCCGTGATCTTCTTCGCCTCGGCATTGAACACCTCCACAAAGTCACGTCCGATGATCTTACGTTTCTGCTCTGGGTCAGTGACTCCCGCCAGGTCGCCAAAGAACTTTTGGGATGCATCCACGCCAATGACATTCAAGCCCAGTACCTTATAGTCCTCCATCACCTGTGTGAACTCGTTCTTACGAAGCATACCATGATCGACGAAGATACAGGTGAGGTTCTTGCCTATCGCCTTGTTGAGGAGGACGGCGGCGACAGAGGAGTCGACACCACCCGACAAGCCGAGGATGACACGGTCATTGCCAATCTGCTCCTTCAGTTCCCTCACCGTCGTATCGACAAACGAGGCTGCGCTCCAGTCCTGCCTTGAGCCACAGATGTCCACCACGAAGTTACGCAGCAACTGCGTACCCTGTACAGTATGGAACACCTCGGGATGGAACTGGACAGCCCAGACAGGCTGTTGGGTAGAGGCATAAGCAGCATACTTAACATCCGCCGTAGAGGCGATACGCTCAAAACCGTCAGGGATGGCGGTGATGGTGTCACCATGACTCATCCATACCTGTGAGCCTTTCTCGAAACCTTTGAAGAGCGGGTTGTCGAGGTTGATGGTCTCCAAATGGGCACGACCATACTCACGGGAGTCCGCTTTCTCCACCTTACCACCAAGGGTATGCGAGATGAACTGTGCGCCATAGCAGATACCCAGTACGGGCAGTCTGCCTACAAACTGGCTCAGGTCTACCTTGAAAGCCTCCGGGTCGTGGACGCTGTAGGGCGAGCCACTGAGGATAACACCAATCACGCTGGGGTCGTCCTTCGGAAACTTGTTGTAAGGCAGGATCTCGCAGAAGGTATCCAGTTCACGAACACGGCGACCAATCAACTGGGTCGTCTGTGAGCCAAAGTCCAAAATGATAATCTTCTGTTGCATGTTACATTATATATTATTAGTTATGAATTTCTCCGCTTGATCGAGGGTGTCGAGTTTGCCGACATCCAACAGGCACAGGTCGGGAGCCTCGTAGCCTTTGATAAGATGAGTAGCACAAGCACTCAGATAAAAGTCCATGATAGGAAACCGCTCCTGCCAATCGTCCAGCAAGGGCGCCAACGAGGGATGGAATACGTGGATGCCAGAGAAAGCAAGTCTTTTGAGTTGGCTGATGGCTGATGGCTGATGGCTGTTGGCGACAGGACCTTTTAACTCACCAGTCTCGATGTTCGTCCAACCTTGCAGTCGCATGTCGTCATCGAAAAGCAGATAGCGTTTCGTCTGTCGTTCACTAACAACCAGCAAAGGGGCATCCATGGGCAGGCTCTTTAAGTCAAGATTGCTGAGGATGTCCACATTATGGATCAATATAGGGCTCTCCGCATCAAACAAGGGCATCGCCTTCTTGATGCCGCCGCCCGTCTCTAATAGTCGCTCCCGCTCGTCACTGATACGGATATCAAGTCCGAAGTTCCCATTCGCATGGAGATAGTCGATAATCTGATCTGCAAAATGATGGACATTGACCACGATGCGCTCGAAGCCTGCGTCCTTCAACCGCATGACGACATGATAGAGCAACGGCTGTCCTCCCACTGGCACCAACGCCTTCGGCATCGTGTCGGTCAGGGGTTTCAGCCTTGTCCCCAGTCCTGCGGCAAAGATCATCGCCTGTCTCATTGCGCCTCCAGTGTTTGGTTAATATTCTGTTCACGATGACAGATGCGCACCTCCACCCCGAACTTCTGATGGATATGCTCGGCAAGATGCTGGGCGGAATAGACACTACGGTGCTGTCCACCCGTACACCCGAACGAGAACATCAGGGAGGTAAAGCCACGCTGGATGTAACGGCGCACGTGGGCATCAGCGAGTTTATAGACACTCTCCAAGAAAGTCAGTATCTCGCCATCATCCTCCAAGAAGCGGATGACAGGCTCGTCCAATCCCGTCAGTTGCTTATACGGCTCATAACGCCCCGGGTTGTGCGTACTGCGACAGTCGAACACATAGCCTCCGCCATTGCCGCTCTCATCCTCAGGGATTCCCTTGCGGTAGGAGAAACTATACACCTTGACCACCAACGGTCCCTGTGCGTCATACTTCGAGAAGGTGGCTGGTCCGTCCTGCGGATGAGGGGTATAGGGATTGCGGTCTGTCGTCTTATAGCCGTCGGCACGACTTGCCGTCGTCGGTATCTGCTGGAACTGTGGCAACTCCGTCAACTGGCGCAACAGGGACATCAGATAAGGATAAGGGAAGTCAGTAACCTCCAACAACTCACGCAGGTTCTGGATGGCAGGAGGTATCGACGTGATGAAATGCTGCTTGCGCTCGAAATAGCCACGGAAGCCGTAGGCGCCCAACACCTGTAGGATACGGAACAGGACGAAGAGCGACAGACGTGCCACGAAATGGTGGGGGGTGGGCACCTCCGTAAACTGCTTCAGCGCATTATAGTATTCATACACCAGTTCACGACGCAACTTATACGGATATTTCGCCGATGCCTGCCAGAGGAAAGAGGCGAGATCGTAGTAATACGGTCCCTTACGTCCGCCTTGGAAATCAATAAAGTAAGGCTGTGGGCTATTGGCTGTTGTATCGGAAACAAGCATCACGTTACGAGCCTGGAAGTCACGATAAAGGAAGGCATCGCATTTCTCTGCCGTCAGGTCTTTGGCAAGCAAGCGAAAGTCCGCCTCTAACTTCAACTCATGGAAATCGAGTTCTGTCGCCTTCAGGAAACAATACTTAAAGTAATTGAGATCGAAGAGCACGGAGTCCACGTCAAACTCCGCCTGCGGATAACAGTTCGAGAAGTCCAGTTCCCTGGCGCCCCGCATCTGGATATTCGGCAGTTGGCGAATGGTGCGCCTCAACAGTTCCTGCTCTTTCAGCGTGTAGCGACCACCTGCCTCACGACCGCCACGGATCGCATCAAACAAAGACACTGTACCAAGGTCGGTCTGCAGATAGCGCAACTCATCATCGCTCACAGCAAGCAGATGTGGCACGGGCAATTGACGTTTGGTGAAATGGCGACAGAGATAGACAAAGGCATGGTTCTCGTCACGGCTTGTACCTATCACGCCGACTACCGTCGAGCCATCTTGCGCTGTCATCCGATAATACACGCGGTTGCTTCCTGCCATGGGCAATTGCTCTGTCTGTACTGGCTCCTGCCCACTCCACTGCTTGTATAAACTGATTAACTGATGCATATTAATTTTGCAAAGTTACGAAAAATTGAACGAAACACAAAACAAATACATTTGTTTTTAAATAAGGAAATAAAAAAACCGATTGTCTCGCGACAATCGGTTTTAAAACAAACTACTTAAAAACTAATCTACTAAAACAAATCAAAAAAATATCTTTATTGTGCTAAATCCAATATCATATTGTCGCAGGTTCTTACCTTTTGACACTGCAAAGTTAATAAGTTTACGCACACAAAACAAGTATTTTTGATTTAAATTGAATACGATTTTGATTTAAATCAAGACGAGGAGTCGAATTTTCACTCAACCCCTCGTTTTTTGGTATCTCTGGTTTACAAAATGTTACATCATTCCACCCATACCTGGGGCGCCACCCATTGGCATAGCGGGCTCCTTCTCCGGCTTGTCTACAATCAGACATTCTGTGGTCAGGAACATACCTGCAATTGAGGCGGCATTCTCCAGAGCGACACGTGCGACTTTTGCAGGATCTACAATACCAGCCTTGCGCATATCCTCATACTCGTCGGTACGGGCATTGTAGCCAAAGTCGCCCTTGCCCTCACGTACTTTCTGTACAACAACGGCACCCTCGCCACCGCCATTGACAGCGATCTGGCGAAGAGGCTCCTCAATGGCACGGCAGATGATATTGATACCTGTCTGCTCATCAGCATTAACACCCTTGACATTGCCCAATGACTCCTGAGCACGGATGTAGGTAGTACCGCCACCAGCGACAACACCTTCCTCAATAGCGGCACGGGTAGCGCAGAGGGCATCGTCTACACGGTCTTTCTTCTCCTTCATCTCTACCTCACTATTGGCACCGACATAGAGCACAGCGACACCACCTGCCAATTTGGCAAGACGCTCCTGCAGTTTCTCCTTGTCGTAGGAAGAGGTCGTCAACTCTATCTCCTTCTTGATCTGGGCGATACGATCCTGAATAGCCTGCTTCTCACCTGCGCCATTGACGATAGTGGTATTGTCCTTAGAGACAGTCACCTTATCACAAGTACCCAACATCTCCAATGTAGCCTGCTCCAGTTTCAAGCCCTTCTCCTCGCTGATGACGACACCGCCTGTCAGAATGGCAATATCCTCCAGCATGGCCTTACGACGGTCGCCGAAGCCAGGAGCCTTCACAGCACAGATCTTCAGACCACCACGCAGACGGTTGACCACCAAAGTAGTCAGAGCCTCAGAGTCTACATCCTCAGCGATAACGAGCAGCGGACGACCGCTCTCAGCAGCAGGCTGCAAGATAGGCAGGAAATCCTTGATGTTAGAGATCTTCTTGTCATAGATGAGGATATATGGGTTCTCCATTACACACTCCATCTTCTCACTATCGGTCATGAAGTAAGGTGACAGGTAGCCACGATCGAACTGCATACCCTCAACAACACCGATATGGGTATCACGGCTCTTCGACTCCTCAATGGTGATAACACCATCCTTGCTGACCTTACGCATAGCGTCGGCAAGCAGTTTACCAATCTCCTCATCGTTATTAGCAGAGACAGTGGCAACCTGCTCAATCTTGTCATAGTTGTCGTCGACCTTCTCAGCATTGTCCTTGATGAAATCCACGACAGCCTTCACCGCCTTGTCGATACCACGCTTCAGGTCCATAGGATTGGCACCTGCGGTCACATTCTTCAAGCCCTCTGTCACGATAGCCTGTGTCAGGATGGTTGCGGTTGTCGTACCGTCACCAGCGTCATCACCTGTCTTAGAGGCTACGCTCTTCACCAGTTGAGCGCCAGTATTCTCAAACTTGTCCTCCAACTCGATCTCCTTAGCGACAGTCACACCGTCCTTGGTAATCTGGGGGGCACCAAACTTTTTCTCAATCACAACGTTACGCCCCTTAGGACCTAATGTTACCTTCACTGCGTTTGCCAACTGATCCACACCGTTCTTCAGCAGGTCGCGAGCCTCAATATTGAATTTAATATCTTTTGCCATAATTCTTATTGTTTTTTCTCTAACGTTATACCGTTAATTATTTCTCAATCACTGCGAGCACATCACTCTGACGCATCATCAGATATTTCTCACCCTCGAACTCAAGTTCTGTGCCACTATACTTTCCATAGAGCACCTCATCACCTGCTTTCAGGATCATCTCCTCATCCTTTGTTCCCTGACCAACAGCCTTGATGGTTCCATGCAGGGGTTTCTCCTTTGCCGTATCAGGAATGATGATACCGCCGATCTTCTCTTCTGCCGGTGCAGGTACTACCAGCACACGGTCTCCTAATGGTTTGATATTCATAATACTTAAAAATTTAAATTAAACTTACTGCCTTATGAGGAGCGAAAAACGTGCCAATCTTTGGTGACTGACACATTGGCAGAATTCTCTATTATAATAATAAATAAGGTATAAATAAACATTTTTTGAATTTCTTTTGGCATTTTACACTTTTTACTTTACCTTTGCAGAACGTAGTCAATTATAAATAGGTTTATGAAAGATTTTATCAAGTATGTATTTGCCACAGTGACTGGCATTGTTGTGTTTAGCCTGATTATGGGCATTCTTTTCGTGATCTCCTTAGTAGGACTTGCCGCCTCATCGGCATCCTCCGTACCTGTCGAGGACAACTCTGTGTTCACCCTGACGCTATCCGGACAGGTGAACGAGCGCGCTGAGGAGGATATCATGGGACTGTTGAGCGGACAGGTCAGCGAGAACCTCGGACTGGATGACATCATCGCCTCTATCAAGAAGGCAAAAGACAATGAGGACATCAAGGGTATCTATCTGGAGTCAGGACTGTTCTCTATCGACACGCCTGCCTCTGCCCATGCCATCCGTGAGGCGTTGCTCGACTTCAAGAAGAGTGGCAAATGGATTATCGCATACGGTGACAGTTACACTCAGACCGCATACTATATCTGTTCTGTTGCCGACAAAGTTTACCTCAACCCTCAGGGTATGGTCGACTGGCATGGTCTTGCCGCCAACCCATACTTCCTGAAAGACCTGCTTGCCAAGTTTGGCGTGAAATACCAACTCTGCAAGGTGGGTAAATACAAGAGCGCTCCTGAGATGATGACCGCCGACGGCATGAGCGAGCCTAACCGTGAGCAGGTGACAGCCTATATGACTGGCATCTGGAAGGTGATGCTGAAGGATGTGGCTGAGAGCCGTAAGGTGGCTGTTGACTCCCTGAACGCCTACGCCGACCGCTTCATCACCCTTGCCGACCAGCCTGACCTGGTGAAGATGAAACTGGTAGACAAACTGCTGTACACTGACGAGGTGAAGGGAGAGATCAAAAAACTCCTGAAGATAGACGCTGACGATCATATCAAGCAACTCTCCCTCTCCGACATGATCAACGTCAAAGGCAAGAAGGAGAAAGGTGAGGAAATCGCTGTCTACTATGCCTACGGCGATATCGTTGACTCTGAGACGGGTAGTCTTGCCCAGCAAGAGCATAGCATTGTGGCAACCACCGTTTGCAAAGACCTGGAGAAACTCGCTGAGGATGATGATGTGAAGGCTGTCGTGCTTCGTGTCAACTCTCCTGGTGGCTCCGCCTACGCCTCTGAGCAGATATGGCATGCCGTCACCAACCTGAAAGCAAAGAAGCCTGTTGTTGTCTCCATGGGTGGCTATGCCGCCTCTGGTGGCTATTATATCAGTTGCGCCGCCAACTATATCTACTCTGAGCCTACCACCATTACCGGTTCTATCGGTATCTTTGGTATGTTCCCTGATGTCAGTGGACTATTGACCGACAAGTTAGGCATCAAGTTTGACGAGGTGAAGACCAACAAGCATGCCGCTTTCGGCACGATGGCTCGTCCTTTCAATGAAGAGGAGATGGCACTGCTCGACCAGTATATTGGTCGTGGCTACGAACTCTTCCGCAAACGTGTCGCTGATGGCCGCAAACTCTCTGTCGATGCCGTCGAGGAGATCGCCCAGGGACGTGTCTGGTTAGGCAACGATGCCCTTGGCATCAAACTGGTTGACGCTATCGGCTCCTTGGACGATGCGGTGAAGAAGGCTGCCCAACTGGCAAAACTTGACGAGTACAAGACTTCCTCATATCCTGCTCCTACAGACTGGATGGACCAGATTCTGAACAGCACTAACAAGAACAATTATCTTGACGAGCAGATGCGCCTCACCCTGGGTGAGTATTACGAGCCATTCCGCTATATCAAGAGCATCAACCAGCGGAGTGCTATCCAGACACGTCTGCCCTACTTCATCTCTATAAAATAAGTAAGGTATGCGGGTAGAGGGAGGTTTCATTGTCATCAACAAATGGCTATTGCCTTTCAGTTGGCTCTATGGATTGGGAGTCAAACTGCGCAACATGGCATTTGAACTGGGTATCCTGAAGACCCGCTCCTTTGACGTGCCTATTATCTCGGTAGGAAATATCACGGTAGGCGGTACTGGTAAGACACCCCATGTGGAGTATCTGGTGAGACACCTCAAGGACCTCTTCCATGTTGCCGTACTCAGCCGTGGCTATAAGCGCAAGAGCAAGGGCTTCATCCGCGCCACCAAAGAGACGACGATGCCCGAGATAGGTGACGAGCCATACCAGATGAAACAGAAATTCCCTGATGTCACCGTGGCTGTCGACAAGAGTCGCTGCCATGGTATCGAGGAGTTGACTGACAATGACAAGGGACTGGATGTCATCCTGCTCGATGATGCTTTCCAGCACCGTTACGTCAAACCTGGCATCAATATCCTGTTGGTTGACTACCACCGCCTTATCATCTACGACGCACTACTTCCTGCGGGCAGACTGCGCGAGCCTTTATCGGGTAAGGACCGTGCCGATGTCGTCATCGTCACCAAATGTCCTAAGGACCTGAAACCGATGGAGTTCCGTGTCATCACCAAGGCGATGAACCTCTATCCTTATCAGAGCCTCTATTTCACCTGTCTGGAGTATGGTGACCTGCAACCGATCTTCGAAGGCGACTCTCGTCCTTTGGGCAGTCTGCGGAAAGACGAACGGGTTTTGCTACTCACTGGCATTGCATCACCAGAGCAGATGCTCCATGACTTAGAGCCTTATACCAAACAGGTCACCCCACTCACCTTCGCCGACCATCATCAGTTCGACAGCAAAGACATCCAACGCATCAACGAGACCTTCGAGCAATTGGCCGAGCCCCGTTGTATCATCACCACGGAGAAGGATGCCACCCGACTGCACCATGCGGAGGGACTTAGTGAGGAGGTTCGGAAGAATATCTATACCCTTCCTGTCCATATCCATTTCCTACTGGAACAGGAAGACACGTTTAACCAATATATCATAGGCTATGTACGCAAAAATTCAAGAAACAGCATCCTGGCTAAAGCAAAGGATGACCACAAGCCCAAGAACAGCGATCATCCTGGGGACCGGCCTCGGACAATTAGTTTCAGAAATAACTGACACTAACGAGATTCCATATAGTGAGATTCCCAACTTCCCTGTGTCGACAGTCGAGGGGCATAGCGGAAAACTGATATTTGGTAAACTGGGAGGTGTTGACATCCTCGCTATGCAGGGACGGTTCCACTTCTACGAGGGCTACTCGATGAAGGAGGTCACCTTCCCTGTCCGTGTGATGTATGAGTTGGGCATCAAGACCCTCTTCGTATCCAATGCCGCAGGTGGTATGAATCCCCAGTTCAAGATTGGCGACCTCATGATTATCACCGACCATATCAACTTCTTCCCAGAGCATCCGCTGCGGGGCAAGAATTTCCCTACAGGTCCCCGGTTCCCGGATATGCATGAGACCTACGACCAGCAACTGATTCAACTTGCCACAGAGATTGCCAAGGAGAAGGACATCCACGTCACCTATGGCGTGTATATCGGCGTACAGGGTCCCACCTTCGAGACCCCTGCGGAATATAAGATGTACCATCTGTTCGGAGCCGATGCCGTCGGTATGTCAACTGTCCCGGAGGTCATCGTCGCCCATCACTGCGGCATCCGCACTTTCGGCATCTCCGTCATCACAGATCTTGGAGGTTTCGACGACCCCGTAGAGGTGAGCCATGAGGAGGTGCAGGAGGCGGCAAATGCCGCTCAGCCCTTCATGACAGAAATCATGCGAGAGATGATCAAACGAGCCCATTAACCCCATTAACCCCATCAAATGGAAATAGCGAAATTAGGAGAGTTCGGACTGATTGACCGACTCACAAAGGATATCAAACCACAAAACGAATCAACAAAGTATGGTGTTGGCGACGACTGTGCCGTGCTCCACTACCCAGATACGGAGGTACTCGTCACCACCGATATGCTCATGGAGGGTGTACACTTCGACCTCACCTATATCGACTTGCAACACTTAGGCTATAAGTCGGCAATGGTGAACATCAGTGATATCTTTGCCATGAACGGTACTCCCCGCCAACTGACCGTCAGCCTCGCTGTCAGCAAACGCTTCTCGGTGGAGGACATGGAACAGTTCTATGAGGGCTTACGCCTTGCCTGCGACAAATGGAACGTGGACATTGTAGGAGGTGACACGACCTCTTCCTACACAGGACTCGCCATCAGCATCACTTGTATCGGTGAGGCGCGCAAGGAGGATATCGTCTATCGCAACGGTGCGAAGGAGACAGACCTCATCTGTGTCAGCGGTGACCTCGGTGCCGCCTATATGGGACTGCAACTGTTGGAGCGTGAGAAGTCCGTATACTATGCACAAGTGGACGAGGCGAAGAGGAAAGGTGACAAGAAGGCACTGGAGGAACTGAGCCACTTCCAACCCGACTTCGCCGGCAAGGAGTACCTGCTGCAACGCCAGTTGAAGACGGAGGCTCGTGGGGACATCATACAACGACTACGAGAGGCGAACATCCACCCCACCGCCATGATGGATATCAGTGACGGACTGAGCAGTGAACTGATGCATATCTGCAAACAGAGCCATGTGGGATGCCGTGTCTTCGAGAAGAACATCCCCATCGACTACCAGACGGCTGTGATGGCGGAGGAACTGAATATGAATGTCACCACCTGTGCCCTCAACGGTGGTGAGGACTACGAACTGCTGTTCACTGTCCCCATCGGTGACCATGAGAAGATCGAGGCGATGGAGGATGTGAGACTCATTGGACATATCACAAAGGAGAGCCTCGGACATATCCTCGTCACCCGTGACGACCAGGAGTTTGAACTTAAGGCTCAGGGATGGAATCCGCTATAAACTGGCTGGGTGTTTGCCCAGTCAGTTTGATGAAGGCGCGACGGAAGGTGGAGATAGAGGCAAAGCCACTCTCCATAGCGACATAATCCAACTTATACTCAGGATGCGCTTGCATCATAGGCAGACTGACACGCTCAATACGTAGTTGGTTGATATAGTCATAGAAAGTCTGTCCACGTACCTGACTGAGATAGTTGCTGACGTATGTACGGTTGGTATTCAATACTTTGGCAATATCAGCGAGTGTCAGGTTACTGTTCAGATACAACCGCTGCTCCTCCACCATCTGTTCCAGTTGTCCTTTAGCGATAGGAAGTTGACTTTTCTGGGCGGTAGCGTCTACCCCCCGTTCTTCCTCCACCACAATGGGACGGAAGTCCCAACTGTAACGCAGTACCATCAGCCACAGCAGGATAATCGAGATATAGTAGATGATATCCGTAAAGACTGTGGCATAGAGGGAGGTGAACAGCCATGCCAACTGGCTGACGATGGCAAAGACGAACACAGGCTTCAGCCATGCCACGTCTATCCTGTCGATATTGGAGAAGTTCTCACGGACATATTTTATATGTCGGCGCACTTTGACATATCCAATGCCGACTACCGCCCAGGCATAACACCAGAGGAAGACCACATAACTATTAATGACCCATCTCTCTGACCATATTATATATAATAAGGTGAAAACAGCAAAAGGCACCGACAATAAAAAGAGACGCCAACGGGTCACCCACCCCGGCCTGACCACCTCAAAGACGAAGACGGTATAGGTCAGTGCCGACCAACCGTCAACGATCATAATCCAATCAAGCACCTCCTGACGGTACATCCCAGGGAAGGTGGTAACCAGGTCCTTTGCATTCCACACCGCCCATACAGCCATGATGCACCCTAATACCGTCTGGAAACGGGTACGTCCTTTGCGCCAGAACAGGATATGCAGCGCAAAGACGGTAAAGAACGTCGTAGTGATTCCTATGAGGAAGGCCGAAACATTGATGTAGTCTGCCATGATGCAAAGATACGCATAATTTGCGAGACTATTTATCCGCCAAAGAATCAAAGCGTCAAAATTTACGAAATGACGCACGATTTTGTTTGATTGACGCATAGAGCCGCCCTTGCCAAAGCCCTTCCAACCCCCAAAAGTTGTATCTTTGCCAACAAGATTACTAACAATGTAAAACATCTAAGATTATGAAAAGAAGTATCATTTCATTATGTCTGCTGACCACATTCTCTGTTGTCAAAGCGCAACAGCCCCATAATGTTGTGGGCTACACCCCCAGTTCCAATACGATAACAACCCTGCACTATGGGTATGGCAATTCCTTGGAAAGCATAACAATCGCAGGAAAGACGCAAACGACGATAAAAGTCAGTGGGAACGGTCAGCCCAAAAGCATCAGTAATGAGTTCGCTACTATAGAGTATTCGTTTGCGGGCACTTCAAACGTCAATGTCACCCAAACCGTCAATGGCGAGACCAAGACGAGCAAAGTTCCCATGAATAGCGAACAGGTACTTCAGTTCCGCAAGGATTTCACCTCGACAAAGAATGCCCTCGCAGGAGTGGTGGATAAGGCAGACAAGTTCTTGGAGAACGGAGGTGCCAGTCTCATCGGCAATATCATCAGCACGATTAACGACGGATTGGACAACCCCATCAACGTATGTTTCCAGCAAGCACTGGATGCTGCCAAGAACACCAAGAATCCCATTATCCCCATTGATTGTCTGGAGGCATTGGTTAAAGCCACCAAATCACATGAGAGTGCTGGTGATGAGATAAAGGGCAAAGCCGTCGACTACATCTTTGAGAACTACAAAGAGTGGCGTGACGGGTGGAGCGACCTTGTATATAAAGGATTAATGGAAATAGACAAATTGCAGCAAGCCAAGAACAAACAAAAGCAAAACGAAAGGCTGGAACAGGCAAAACGGCTACAGGACAATGACACCGCAAATGAAGACGGCAATGACGAGACTCCACCCGTCCTTGACACCCCAAAAGACGTGACCGACTATGTCACAGGGCAGTTCCCCAATAGAGGAGGCAGGTTGCCTGACGCTATTTGGGTAAACTATCACAAGTATTTCTTGGGTACACCTTTTAGTTATATGATGAAACTGAACAAAGACAAAAAGACATATCGCTATGAGGATGTATCGGAGGCTACTAAATTAGATTACGACAGGGAACTGGATAATCCCTATTGCTACATGGTGATATGGTATTGGGACAGCAAGGAAAAGGGCATAGAAATAACGATTCCGCTGAAAAAAGGGCATGTACCTGACAAATTACCTAAGTAGTCATAAATCCAGATTATTTTAATCTTTTAAATATTTAATAACGATGAAACAAACAAGATATGTTCAAGAACAACGGCTATAACAAAGACTCCAAGATGACCATCACCTTCTGGGCAGGCAATATCGCAGAAAACCCCGAAGGATGGGCAAAGTTAGCAAAGGTGGTCGTCATGGACCAGAACACCGATGCCTTCAAGCAGGCTGAGCAGCAAGTCAAAGCCGCTAAAGAGGCTGCGAAATAACGAGAAATTTGAGTAGAACGAAAAATAATCCGCCAAAAGTTTGGTGGATTATTTTTTTTGTTGTACCTTTGCACCCGCAATCAAGAGGATTGCACGAAAGAACATAATGATGGTGCCTTAGCTCAGTTGGTAGAGCATCGGACTGAAAATCCGTGTGTCCCCGGTTCGATTCCTGGAGGTACCACTCCTCCTTTCATTATGAGTCCCTGTCTTCGAGTCTCTCGAGCAGGGGCTTTTTTGTGTCCCAAACTAAAAAACGTTAAATATACGAGCATGTGCCGAGTTATGGTACATCTTCATTGTATCTTTGCAGCATGTTGACAGAGAAGACAATGGAGAAACTGCGCATCCTGACGGAGTCGGCGAAATACGATGTGTCGTGTTCGTCGAGCGGAACGGTGCGCAGTGGCAAGAAAGGCATGGTAGGCAATACTGTCGGAGGGGTGGGCATCTGCCATTCCTTCGCTGATGACGGACGTTGTATCTCACTATTGAAAATCATGCTCACCAACTACTGCATGTACGACTGTGCCTACTGCGTCAACCGCCGCTCGAATGATATCCAGCGTGCCACCCTCTCTGTCTCGGAACTGGAGGAGATCACGATGGAGTTCTATCGTCGCAACTATATCGAGGGGCTTTTCCTCTCCAGTGGCGTGGTGCGTAATCCCGACTATACGATGGAGCGGTTGACGGCTATCGTACGTGACCTCCGTACCGTCCATCGCTTTAATGGCTACATCCATCTGAAGGCGATACCAGGTGCCTCGCAGGAGTTGCTTGCCGAGGCGGGACGCTATGCCGACCGTATGAGCGTGAACATCGAGATTCCCAAAGAGGAGTCGCTGAAGATGCTTGCTCCTGAGAAAGACCATCAGAGCGTGTTCCAGCCCATGCGTCTCATCCAACAGGGGGTATTAGAGAACAAGGAGGAGCGCAAGAAATTTCGCCATGCGCCACGTTATGTCCCCGCAGGACAGTCGACGCAGATGATCGTAGGGGCATCGGGCGAGACGGATCAGGACATCCTCAACATGTCGTCATCGCTCTACCAGCAGCCCTCCATGCGCCGTGTCTACTACTCAGGATATATCAGCGTGAACACCTACGACAAGCGGTTGCCCGTCTTAAAGCAGCCCCCGTTGGTGCGTGAGAACCGCCTCTATCAGGCAGACTGGCTTCTGCGTTTCTACCATTTCGACGTGGATGAGATCGTGGATGATGCCCATACCCATCTCGACCTTGATATCGACCCCAAGTTAGGATGGGCGTTACGACACCCGGAATACTTCCCTGTCGACATCAACCATGATGACTACGAGCGCATCCTCCGTGTGCCAGGCATCGGCACCAAGTCGGCATGGCTCATCGTCAACAGCCGCCGCTTCAACCGCATCACGTCCTATCACCTGAAGAAAATGGGGGTAGTGATGAAGAAAGCGAAGTACTTCATCACTTGTGGCGAACTTACCTCCGCCTTCTCACAACCCATCATCGGCATCAACGAACTCCACCCCGAACGCCTCCGCCCCCTGCTCGTCAGCAAGTCGCAACAAAAGAAAGCCGCCGCAGAACAGCAACTTTCCTTGGATTTCGAAGATGAATAAAAAACATCACAAAAAAGTTCGGAAAACTTGGTGGATTACAAAAGAATTACTATCTTTGCATCGGTATAAACAACAATTGCGTATGTTTAAAGAAATTAATGTAGATGACAAATCTCTGTTTGAGGCTAATGGTCTGACAACAGAGCCCCAAGGCAATATGACTCTTGAGGAAGCCTATGACTTTGTGATGGACAAAGTTCGCACAATCTATGACATAAAAGATGCTGTATAACTATACCATTACTCCAAAGGCAGTTGGTCAAATCACTAAGTTCTATTGCAATGTTGCCTTGAAATACAGGCATGTCTACTCCATAGAAGACATGGAGAGGAATATTCGTCAGGCGGTTTTTAGTGCCTATCTGATAGAGAGAGGTCTTGCCAGACGTGTTCCAACAATCTCACGCTGGAAAAACATGCACATGGCGCATGCCAATAAATGGTATTATGCATATAGTATCGAGGATAATACCATCATCATTCATGATGCTTGCCATGCACAGAATATGCATGAATAGCCATAGAGTACCATACAGGGGAATGTGTCTTTGCTCATTGACTTTTAAAAATTCAAAGATTCTTTTTATCTCTATAAATAACTTTTTTGTATAGAGAGACTTGGTGGATTACAAAAGAATTATTATCTTTGCAAAGATTATATCAACCCTTTAAATATCAACTTTATGAAAGAAAAAGAACTTACTTATCATGATGCCCCTTCGGGCTATCAACTATGCTTTAACAGCAACTGTTCAAAAGCAAAGGAGTGTTTACATTATCAAGTTGCATTACTGGCACCTCCTACCAAAACGGCAGGAGCCGCTATCTATCCCTCTGCATGGAAAGACGGTGATTGTCAGTATTTCCGCACCTGTAAACCAGTGCGAATGGCTTATGGTTTCGACAATTTGTATCGTCACCTGCCCCGCTACCTCGTCTCAAACGCACGTATGCGAATCAGGAATTTCCTGAGTTGCGGTATGAGTACCTACTACCGTTACCATCATGGAGAACGGCTGATGTCCCCCCAACTGCAGCAAGAAATCTTGGATATTATGGCTCGTTATGGCAGTACGGAGGGACTGACGTTCGACCATTATATTACCTCTTACGACTTTACGTAGGCTCCTCAGGAAAATTCCCAGCGTGGGAAAATTAGATTCCCACGCTGGGAATCCAACTTTCCCACGTTGGGAATTTCTTTTCCCACGTTGGGAATCTTTTTAACAATCTCTGCAAAATCCTTTCTGATTTTTCTAACACCTTGTAAGCGCCTAATACATATTTTTCCCGACCTTTAAAGTTTTTTTCTTTCTCTTCAAAAGTGAAGGATTTTCCATCGTCTTCTCTGTCAATATGGACGCAAAAATACGAAAACAATTGGAATCTTTGTTGTTTTTCATTCGTTTAAAACGCTTCTTAGAACAATTGTTTCAATGTCCTGTTGATGTTGTCAGAATACACAAGCATATGAACCCCTATCTTTTAGATAATATAGAAGAAGATGAATTTACGTCATCCAATGAAAGAAACCGTATAAAATCTACTCTTGAGCAGATAAGGACTGCTATTGCTCAACTGAAAGAGTGGAATGAAGGAGTTAATTCCGCAGACGACTATTATATGTCATCTGATGGGATGCAGAATAGAGATCATGTTGCTCATGGCTATTCTGATATAGATGGTGATATCATCTTTACAACTATAAATTTAGTATCTCTACACACCGTCATCTTTCCCTCCGACACTGGAGACTATAAAACTTGTCGAAGCCTTCACCTATTTTTCGGAGAAATAATAAAGCACGCAGCCCAGAAAGATGCGTGCTTCCATGTTTTATGTGCTTAATTTAATCTTTAGTCTCTACTGACTTAACATTGCTCATAGGAATAGTAGAGCGTATTCCAGCCACATCAACAGTAATTGACTCTACAGGATTAAAGGAAACCATCCTGCCGACCACAGTAGCACCGTTGTTTAGTAAGACTATAACGTTTTTACCTGTAGGATTTACTGTTGTACTTGTTTTTGTGGATTGTTGTTTCCCTTTTGTACTTCTGGTCTTGACAACAGCCCTTTTTGGGGTGGCTTTAGCCAAATTTGCAGGTTCAACTTTGGTTGTAGATTCTACGGTCTCTTGTTCTTCTACACTTTCACTCAAACTTGGTTGCTCAACCGATCCTAACTCTGGATCATCATCGTTTTCACGATATGCAATCACTCCCCCTTTATACTTCTTTACATATTTAAACAACTGTGAGGTTACTTCCTCGCAGAGAGCCAGCATACGGGTAGAGGTGGCATATTGAGAGGTTGCCTCGATTCTGTCTATATCAAATGTACAAACACGCTTGTGAGTTGAGTTATCAATAATATCGATAGTTCCCCATAATTTCGCACCTCCAGACTTCTTGGAGGAGAAAGGGACAAAGGCGGCAAGCGCGGCTTTCCCAGTACTGCCAAAATCCACTTTCTGTATCTTAAACAAAACCTTATAAGGGGAATTGCCCCCTTCTAAAGATGCATGCAAGCCCTTTTTGTTTTTGTGGTTGAAACCGTACTCAATTTGTTTTTCTATTTTAGTACGAGTTCTCTCCCATTTTGCCAAATCTTTCTCCTCTGCTTGCATATACTCGTCAAGTCCCATATTCCCATTTTTCGTTGAGACGATGGTATTGGAGAAGTCAATTTTCAGCAAGGCTTCTGATTGTTTTTGCAAAATAGATATATCACCTGCTCTTAACAGGATTACATCATCTGCAGCCCACAGTAAAGCAGGAACTATCATTAAGGCAAGAGATATCAATAATTTCCTCATAGTAGAAGATATAAATATTTAAAATTCTATACCGATAAGAAGTGATGGCGTAAAATGCCAGTCTGTGTCCTCATCTGTATGGGTTGAAGTGATTGTTGTTCCAGAAGGAGAGCCATAAGAACTACCATCAATCTTGCGCCGTTGGTAATGGGACACATATGTAGAAGTAGTAGTTGTTGTAGAAATAGTGGTAGAGGAGATGTCCAAATAGAACCCTACATAGAATTGACGAAGTTTCACACCTACCGCAGCACCATAAAGCATTCCTCCGTCTTTTGACTTAAAATTGTAATTATAACCTACACGCCCCTCCAAAAATGGTTTAATGTCATAGTTGATGGGTACGATAAATCGAAGTTTTCCATAGCCACCTCCAGAAAAAGAGGAAGAGCCTCCTCCTGTGGCAAAACCAACTATTGGACCAGCACCAAGATAGAGCATGTCTTTCCATTTGTAGCCCATGTCATATCCAAGAGCAGTGGAGAACACTTTCTCGGAATATCCGAGTCGTAAATCAGCACCAGAAGAGAAACCACTTTGTGCCGAAACTGACGGGCTAACACCTAAAAAACTAATTGCTACAAAGAGCGTACGAAACATAAAAATTTTTTTCATAATAACTTATTATTTAGTAATTAATTGAATGCAAATGTTGGGCATAAAGGAATGGGATTGCCATTTCTTACCGTAGGGACACAAGAATGGCGTGGCGATCCTTATGCACTTACCAAAGGGGCAGACCTCGGAATTGGAACCCCTGCAACCATATAAGAATGCTACCACGCCAAAGGCGTGTGCACAGCAAATGGTTGCAATTGGGGATTACCAAAGTGGGGCTTTCCCTTGCTTCTTAAATCGAACTATTCCAAATAAGATTTCCGAGGTCTTTTCGGTAAGTGCGAAATAATAAGCCTATGCATCTATGGCTCGGGATTTTTTCGCGCTGCTCAACAACACGTCTCCCCCGATACCGATGCAAAGGTAATAATTCTTTTGTAATCCACCAAGTTTTCCGAACTTTTTTCGTACATTTGCAACCAGAGTACAGAAATGAGTAAGAAGTATGGTTTATAAATTAACACGTGAACAACTTAGCGACATAGTCAGTGACGCTGTCGCCAATGCTATCCAAAACCTTGAAAACATCGAGGTTGTCGACGATTCTCTTGCAGGAAAGTCTCAGGTTGAAGTTGGAGAATTCTCAGAGGAGCAATATAAAGAGGCGATAAACACGATGGCAGCCAATCGTGGGGCAGGTGAAGAACCGAAAGTGGGTATTTTCTGGTATAACGCTACCCTTAAACAGTTGTTTGGTGTTGTTACCCATAAACGGACAGACTACTTAAAACCGAATGCTGGCGGTGGACTGATAACCTGTAGCGAGATGCATGAGGACGTATGGAAAAAGGAGTTCCGCAAACAGAAATACCATCAAGGAGGTATTGGTCCCTTTAAAGGAGAATACCAATACAAACCTCGTGGTCGTGTTTTCTACTCACCAGCCAATGACCAATACATCATCGCTGTTGGCTCCTGGATTGACGAGAATAAAGAGGCGATCGACCTTATCATTGAGGAGTTTGACCTCCCCCGTGAAAAGACGATAGTCCAGAAAGCCACACACTGGGATATTGGTCAGACATGGAATGACTAAGTCATGCTTGTCTATACTTTCGACCAAACCATGGACGGAGTCTTGTCAGCCGTCTTCGACGCTTATTTCCGCCATCAGCAACCCGACATGCTGATGGGAGAGGGAGAGCCGTTGCCATTGTTCTGCGAGGAAGTGTACAAGGTGATAACAACGGAGGAGAAGGCATCAAGGGTATGGGCAGGACTGGAGAAACACGTCTCGAAGGAGGCTTTGCGACTCCTGATGGTCAGTTGGCTGTCGGAGGACAAGGCACTGAGCACTCCCCTCTTCCATTATATCTACAAGGTGTTCGGCACAAAAGGTATCGAGCGCAACTTCTCCGACCCTGACGTGCTGTTTGTGACGAACACGGCACGAAGGGTGATGCACGAGCAGTTGAAGATGAAACAGTTTATCCGTTTCCAGAAAGCGAAGGACGGCACCTACCTCGCCGTCATATCGCCAGACAACAACGTGCTGCCCCTGATTACTGACCATTTCCAAGACCGCTTTGGCGACCAACCGTGGTTGATCTACGACGCCAAGCGTCGCTATGGCTACTATTATGACGGCAAGTCGTCCGTCATCCGCATCACCTTCCAGGACGAGGACGCCCTCCCCTTCTCTCTTGATAACGGCAAACTCAATGACGACCTATTGAGTGAGAACGACAAACTGATGCAGGACCTGTGGCGCACCTATTTCAAGGCGATTTGTATCAAGGAGCGTATGAACCCCAAGAAACAACTCAGCGACATGCCCCGCCGCTACTGGAGATACATGACGGAGAAGCAATAGTTGTCTTACAGGGTATCCATCAGCATACCGTCAAGCATGTTGATGACACGAGTCGCATAGCCGGCGTCACGCTGGGAGTGAGTCACCATGACGATGGTAGTACCGTCGTTATTCAACTGCGTCAACAGTTCCATCACCTCCAGACCGTTCTTCGAGTCAAGATTACCTGTCGGCTCATCGGCGAGAATCAGTTTGGGGCTCATCACTACGGCACGGGCTATAGCGACACGTTGCTGCTGTCCTCCAGACAGTTGTTGGGGATAATGATGGGCACGGTGCGAGATAGCCATACGGCGCAATATCTCCTCTACCCGCTGCTGACGCTCCTTCTTGGGAACACCCAGATATTTCAGAGGCAGTTCCACATTCTCTTCCACGTTGAGTTCATCAATCAGGTTGAAACTCTGGAACACAAAACCAATCTGTCCTTTTCGCACTTTCGTTCGCTGGCTCTCTTTGAGTGAGCCCACCTCCTCTCCATCAAGCAGATATTTTCCGCTGGTAGGATTGTCGAGCAGTCCTAATATATTTAATAAGGTGGACTTGCCACAACCAGAAGGACCCATCACTGCGACGAACTCCCCCTTTTTCACCTCAAAAGACACACCTCCAAGGGCAACCGTTTCCACCTCTTCCGTGCGGAACACTTTCTGAATGTTTTCTAACTTGATCATAACGCTATTTTGTTTTTACTATGAATTCAACGAATTAATTTATTCTGTCTTTAGATAATTGACGGGATTACTGGTGGTCACACGGTGCGTCTGCAGATAGACAACGGCGGCGATGATGACAAGTACAAACAGCGCACAGCCGACAAAGACGTACCACACGAGCGGAACCTTCTCGGCAAACTGCTCCATCAGCAGTGTGCTGAGATACCAGCCCAGCCCCGTACCAACGACGATGGACGGCACGGCTATCAGGGCAATGCCTCGCAAGAAAAGCCCTTGCACCTCGCCCACCATGGCACCCATTACCTTGCGAATGGCCAGTTCACGGGAGCGGCGCTGCACCTCGTCGCGCACATAGCCAATGAGACCGATGAGCGTGATGAGCAGCGAGGCCAGACAACCTATCATGATCAGGTCGCGTGTGTGCTGTGTCTCACGGTAGCAGTCGGCAAGTTCGTGGGCATAGAATTTCACGTTCAGGTCGGCATCGGGATACAGGCGGTCGCACAACTGCTGAACGACCTGCGTGTTCTCGGGCGTGACGCTTTGGAACTTAACAAGGACATAGTGTGTCCACACATTGCCATTGGCAATCATGACGGGCCGTTCCTCACGGGAGACGAGTGAGCCCAACTTAAAGTCTTTCACGATGCCGACGACCGTCAGTGGGTACTCATCGCCTACGGAGGAGTTGACAAACTGCTGCCCTATGATATCATTGATGCCCGCCACTGCTTTCATTTTCTTAGCAAAATGCTCGTTCACCAGCATCTCCTGCGTCCAGCCTGCATGGTTCAGCCGCTTGAAGTCCCTGCCTCGGACCAACTCCAGTCCCATCGTCTCCACCAGTCCGCCCTCGGCAAAGAACAGGTTGGCACAGTTGAACAGTTCCTGTGGTCGTCCTGGCACCAGCACGTTGTCACCGCTCTGCTGCTCGCAAAAGAGTGAGTAGGAAGCAACCGTCTTCTGGACACAGGGCAGGTTCTCTATCTCACGGGCCAGTGAATAGATGGAGTCTCCGTGGAGTGACCGCACGTTGACGTAGGCTACACGGTTGTACTGATAGCCCATGTCAGCGTTCAGCATATAGTTGTACTGCCGATAGATAGTCGATAGCACACAGAGCAGCATCGTACTTAGTACAAACTGAAAGGTCAGTAGCGACAACTTCCACGTGCGTTTGGTCTCGCTATAGAGCCTGTAGGCATAGGTGAGTGGGATGCGAGAGTAGATGTAGCCGGGCAGCAGACCGCAGCACAGTAATACGACGAGGCATACGGCTGTGAGTACGGTAAAGGTCTGCGCCGAGAAAAGCGTTGCCACGCTGATACCCAGGAGGTCGCGCACCCAGTCCTGACCAGCCATGAGGAGCAAGACCATCACCACCAGTGCCATTAGCAGATGCACTGCGGCTTCCTTCAACGTGGTCTGATAGAACTCCTGACGGGGAGCCCCCAGCACTTTGCGCAAGGCTACTTGTCGGGCACGACCCACCAGTGTGCTGATGACCACAAGGATATAGTTCATGACCGCCGTGAAGAGCATCACCGCTGCCACCACCGAGAGAATGATGCAGGTGGTGCGCACCGTCGTGTCCTTCATCCTACTGCCCACCACACTCACCAGTTCGTAGCCAGCATCGGTGTAGCCAGTCTGTTTCAGGTCGTCCCAGGGGAGTATGCGCTGCAGCAGTTCCTTGATTTCCTTCCTCACCTTATCCATATCGGCATCGGGGCGCAGGCGCACATACGAGTGGTAGCGGTCGTTGCCTATCAGGTTTTCAGTGCCATCCCACGAGTAGGTGCCCACGGAGGGCATCGACATCAGGATGTCGAAACCGCTGTAGGCGGAGTTCTCAGGATAGTCGTCGAACACGCCGCTGATGGTCATCGGCTTCTGCGGGGCGGAGGCGAAGCAGAAGGTCTTCCCAATCACTTCTCCACCTATTTTCTCACTCAGCCGCCGGCTCACCATACATTGTCCGGCCGTGGAGAGAATCTGCCGGGCATCGCCCACCAGCACTCTTGTGGCGAAGATGTCGAAGAAACAACTGTCGGCAAATACCGCCTTTCCGAAGTAATGGCGGCTGCCATCCTCCAGCGTTAGTTTCTCCTCACTGAACTGCCCGGTATAGCGGGTGGCACGCAGCACCTCAGGTATTTCACGAGCCAGCACCGGTGCAATGCCTCCAGACGTGGCACCATACTGCTGCATGGCTTCGCCCTCACGCTGGATGGTCTCTTGTAGTTCATACACGTGTTCCTTATCTGTGATGCAGCGGTCATAGTTGCGCTCTAACTGCACCTTGGCGATGAGTACCAGCCCTACGGTCAGTCCGATGACCAGTGATGTTACTTTGATAAAGGCTTCTTGTCCTTTGCGAAATATACTCATCATTTTTTATTCAGTCTTGATATTATTAATTGGATTTTCGGACGCAGCACGCCAACTCTGCAGGGCGACTGCCAACAGATTGACGGCAAGCACGATGATGACTGAAAGCAGTAGTGGCACGAACTCCATCTTGATAGTGAGACCGGAAATGCTGCCCACCATCGGAGCCAACCAATAGGAAAGTGGAATGGCGATAACCATAGCGACAACCGACTGGATGACAACAGTCAGGAGCAGACGCAGGGTAATGCCGCAGATTTCTGCACCAAAGATGCGACGGATGGCTATCTCGCGCCGACGTTGACCGACAAAGTAACTGTTCATAGCCATCAGTCCAAGTACGGCAATGAGTAGCGCCACCGACGTAAAGACCGTCAACACACGGAGGAAGCGCTCGTAATCCTTATACCAGTCCTCATGACTCTGTATGAGCGAGTGAACGTCTCCTGCCTCCTGTCCCGTGAGAGTGTTGATCTGCCGCTTGATAGCATCCTCTACTTTCTTACGATTCCCATGATATTTCACCAGCGCCTGGCGGGGCTTGCCAAACATCCTGCTCACATAGGTTTCAACTTCATCGTGGAATTCGCCAACGTTGAGAATGACGAAGGGCGTGGGGTGCTCTTCCTCACGCATCACGTTCTGATAGACCATGTCGGGATAGACGGCTGCCACGTCAAAGTTGACCTTCCCGTCAGCCGTCACGACTTTCTGGGCATCATCGCTTTTGCCGAACTGCCGTAGCAACTGGTGGCTCACGCCCCAGCCCTTGTCGCAGAAGGTCTTCTCCGGGTGGATATTCAGAATGTTGAAAAAGCAACTGTCGCCGATGAGCAGCCGTTGGCTCACTACCGTTCCGTCATCGGCTTGAACTGTCTGGTTCTCCAGACCCTCAAGGGGCGTGCCATAGCCGAAGCCTACCGCCTCTACCTCTGGCAATGCCAGCAACTTACTGCGGAACGTCTGCCGTTGGCTCTCGTTAATGCCGCTGATGTCCCATGTCTTGAGGATATTGTCAATGTCGTAGCCAAGCGGGCGGTTCATGCGCTCACGGATGCCGCTGTCTAAAAGCAAGGTGATGGTGAGCATGACGATGGCGAAGACGGTCTGTAGCACCATCAGCGCATGACTCCAACGCTGACGAACACGGCGACGGAACGTGCCACGCACAATGTCAATGGGCTGATAGCCGCTGAGCACCGAAGCAGGAACAAAGCCTGCCATCAGACCCGTCAAAGCAATAGCAGCGACGAAACCGATGACAGTCGCAATGCCCGTATCTTTCAACAAGTCCAACTGACAATTAGCCATCTCTGCTGCCTTGTCTTGTAGTGTCAATGCCAATAGATAGGCCAGCACAAAAGCGACAGCCGTAAAGGCAATACTCTCGCCGATGAGTTTGTCGAAGACTTGCAGGTGGGACGAGCCGAGGAGCCGTCGTGTAGCCATCTCCTTCGACCGCTCTGTGGTGAGCGACACGCTGAGGTTCACGTAGTTGAAGATAGCGAACACCAGTACCAGTAGGGCAACAACTACATAAAGGTGGGTCATCTCCCGACTGCCGTGATTAATATCTTCCTGACCTAATGCACACTCCTTGGCATCGTAGTAGAGTGTGGACAGCGGTGTGAGCGTAAACTCCTTTGCAGCCTCCATCTGGTATATCCAGAAGAAGGTCTTCAGATAGTCGCGCATGGCGTCGGTTTTGCTACTGAGGTCAGTACCCTCGTGCTGCATCAGGAACAGCGCACAGCAACTGGCATTGTTCATCTCCTCGCTCCATGCCGAGTAGTGGAAGTGGCGCAGGTTCTCTACGTTGAACACGCACTCATAGCCATCGGGGATGATGGAGCGGTCGAAGTCGTCCATCACGCCGCTGACGGTGTAGGTGAAGTGCGTTTTCTCATCGTTTGCATCACCCAGCACCATCTCTTTCCCGATAGGGCTCTCGTCTGGCCAACAACGCTGAGCGAACGACTTGCTCACCACAATCTGATTGGGGGCAATGAGCACCTTCTGGCGGTCACCCGTCAGCAGGCGGTAGTCGAAGAAGGTGAAGAAGTTGGGTCCCGTAACCAGTACCTTAGTATCTACCTTCTGACCTTTAATATCGAAAGTCATGCTATAGCCAGCCATCGAACACCAATCTTCCACCTCAGGGAAGCGGTCTTTCAGACGTTCGCCCACACGGAAGTTCGACATCATACACATCTCATTGCCCACGACAAATGTTCGGTCGGCGCGTGTCTGGTAGTTCTCCACCGTGGTCTGGCGATAGATCAGGTCGCCTAATAACAATAGGAATGCCATCGAGAGGCACAGCCCAACGATATTTATAAAGGTAAATAGCCGATGACGGCTCAGGAATTTCAGGTAACTATTCATATCATTTTGTCTATTTGATAACCAACACCTCATTATCCTTAAACGCCTCGTAGCCACTGGTGACGACTTGCTCACCAGGCTCCAATCCCTCCAACACCTCATAGTGCTGTGGGTTCTGCCGACCGATACGAATCTGACGGCGATAGGCTTTGCTGCCATCAGTGGAGAGGACAAATATCCATTGTCCACCAGTTGTTTGGAAGAACGTTCCACGAGGAATGATTATTGCCTGCTCCGGCTGTCCCAACTCAAGGTCGATATAATACGTCTGACCACTACGTATCTGCTCAGGGCGCTCCCCACGGAAAATAAAGTCACAACGGAATTTACCCTCACGCACCTCTGGATAGACCTTGCGTACCTGCAACTGATATTGCTTATCGCCTCGTGTGAAAGTTGCCGTCAGCCCCTGTCGTACCCGATCAATGTAATGCTCGTCAATCTGTGCCTGTACCTTATAATCGGAAAGATCATTGATTTGTCCAATCTTTTGTCCTGACTGCACACTCTGTCCCAACTCCACGTCAAGCAGTCCTAACTCACCATCGATAGCGGAACGTACCTCCAACTTATCCTTGCGTTGGCGAACCAGCACCACGTTACGGCGCATGTTCTGCAAATTATCCTCCATCTGATCCATCTGCACCGTCCTATAGATACTATCCTGCTGCAACCGACGACCTATCAGAGACCGTTTTTTCTGCGAGAGTTGGTAATCCTCTTGTGATTTCAAAAAATCCTCCTTACTAATCAGTTTCTCAGCATAGAGCCGTTTGTTCTGCTCGAAAGCACGCTGCTTACGCTGGGTATCCATCATGAGTTGCGCCTGTTCCGTCTGGTTGTTCAAACGGTCCTGCTGCATCGCCACCTGTGTGTTACGTAGCATATTCTGTTTCTCCGCAAGTTCCGCCTCAGCATTCAGTATCTGCAGGTCGAGATTGGAGTTGCTCAGTCGCACGATAACATCCCCCTTATGTACCATGGTACCTTCCTCGACGACTTTCTCCATCACGATGCCTCCTTCCTCTGGTGATATCTGAACTACCTGAATCGGCATCACCTGCCCACTGGTTCTCACGTAGTCCTTGAACTCTGTTTTCTTTACTCCGCTGATGGTCACCTCTTCCCTATTAACACGCAATGTGGTGGCATGATTGCCAAAGACGAGCCAACAGATGATGCCTACCAACAGGCATCCACCAGCAATATACGGCATATACTTCCTCAGTTTTTGACCTTTTGTTTTCTCAATTACTCTGTCCATATTGTCTCTCCATTATAGTATCTTACCAATTCATGCTTCAGATGTGCCATCAGACGACACTGCAACAAGGTCGCCTTCGATTGCAACAACTGCGTAGAGGTGGTATGCACATCTATCGCCGTTGACAGTCCTTCCTCATACTGGCGTCGTGTCAGTTGGTAGGCAAGACCATCCGCCTCTACCTTCTTTTTCATCTGCTGAGTTTGTTTTTGATAGGCAACCATGTCCTGCCATGCCTCCCTACGGAGTTTCTCCAGTTCCAGCCGCTTTTCCTCATACACCTCACGGGCGGTCAGATAATTATTCTTCGCTCTGCGCATACTGGTCAGTGTCTGTAGACGGTTGAAAAGCGGAATACTCAATGAGGCAGTCACATACTCACCCATATTATTCCGCAACTGCTCATGGAAAGCAGTCGCTGTCTGGCTATGCAGTGTCTTGTAGAAAGTAGTGCCCAGACCCGCACCCAAAGCAAGAGAGGGAAACAATGAGGAACGGGTCTTGAGCCACTCTTGACGTTTTGTCTCCACGGCATGATATTGCTGCATGACACTCGGATGGGCGTCCACCTGTAGGGACAAGGCAAGGACACTATCCGTCTGCCATTGTCCGACCATACAATGAATACTATCTGACAAAGGGTATCTCATGTTCTTCTTTAAATCCAATAAGGCGGAAGCAAGCAGGTTACGCTGATGCGTCAACTCATATTCTGCCTCCGCCTGCTGTGCCTCTATCTGAGCAAGGTCAGCACGGCTTTTACGACCAACCTCCACCATCACTTCTGTCTGGCGCAACAGCAGACTGGTCTCACGCTGCTTCTCCTCAACCATCGCCACCATTCCTTCATAATAGACAGCGTTCACCCATGCCTGAAGGGTGGCAAGTGCCGTCTGGTCCTGCTGTTCACGAAGCGCATGGTGTCCCATCAATATACTTGCCTTTGCCGCTTTTAGCGCATGAATCCTGCTGAAACCGTCAAAGACAGGAAGAGATACCTGAGCGTAATAGCCATTATAGAAAGTACTCACATCCGTATACCCATTGGTCTCAGGGTCAATGGCACGTCCAAAGTTATACTGGACATCCACGCCAGCAGAAGCGGAAGGCAGGAAACTGCCGATAGCCTCAAGGCGGGAGGCTTTGTAATTATCCAGTGCCAGTTCCGCCTGTCGCACTTGAGTGTTATGTGTCACAGCATAGTTCATACACTGTCGGGCGGTCCAATCCTGCGCCGTCGTAGGACAGCATGACAGACAGAAAATGGCAATAGAACCTATCAATTCTCGCATAATCGTTTTATTTTTACACTGCAAAATTACCCTTTTCCAAGAATATTACATCAACCTGCCGTACCCTCAATAGGCAGATTGTCTAAAAATTAGACAGCCGTTTGTATGACTTTTAGACAGAAAAGCGTAATTTTGCAGGCAGATTAAGAGAAAATGTTATGAACAAACAATATGGTACCATCCTTATCGTCGACGACAACCCCTCTATCCTGACAGCCTTGCGTTATTGTCTGAGTGAGACTTTTGAGCATATCCTAACACTGGATCGCCCAGATGACATACTGAAGATGATGACCCAAGAGACAGTCGACCTCGTACTCCTTGACATGAATTTCACATTGGGTGTCAATAGTGGGCAGGAAGGTCTTTTGTGGCTACGCACCATCCGCAAGCATCACCCACAGACTCCCGTTGTGCTGCTAACGGCTTATGCAGATGTCAGCCTTGCCGTAAAAGGCTTGAAGAACGGTGCTGCCGATTTCATTGTGAAACCTTGGGACAATGACGAGTTAGTCCGTAAACTAAAGGACGTGCTTGACATGCAAAGCGAAATAGTGACACTCGACGAAATGGAGACGGAGCATATCCGACATGCCATAGACCGCTGCCATGGCAACCTCTCAAAAGCGGCAGAGTTGTTGGGCATCACACGACAGACACTCTATAACAAGATGAAACGACTATGAGTTGGAGTATATATATTATAATAGGTGTCATTTTCCTCATTAGCCTCATCTCCATTTACCGCCACCAACGTTCGCTGAGGCAGCGAGCATATCTGATGCGTGAGGCCATCCAAAACAAAGACTTCACTTTCCGTCTCTCCACCAAAGGATTACTGACTGGTGAAAGCGCCATGCAGGAAGTCCTGAATCAGTTGGGAGAAATTATCCGACAGCAGATAAGTCAGAATGAGGTGGAATCATGGGAACGGCTGACCCGTGTGCTGACCCATGAGATTATGAATGCGACAGCACCCATCACCAGTATCAGCCAGTCCCTGCTAAACAGAGCCGATGTGCAAGACGGTCCTTTAGAGGAAGGTATACGTGCTATCTTCACTACCTCAAAGCACCTGAATGCTTTCGTCGACTCCTATCGCAAGATGTCAGAACTGCAAGACCCTGTTATGGAGGCTCTCTCTCTAACAACCATCATCAATGACATCTGCCTACTTTATCCTACTGTCAATTGGGACATCTCCGTCTCCAAGGATATCATTATCTATGCGGATCAGAATATGATACGCCAAATACTCATGAACCTGGGGAAGAACGCAGTGGAGGCTGGCGCCCATCATATTGGATTAGAATATGCCGACAACTCCCAAACACTTTACGTCAGCAACGACGGACAGCCTATCCCCGCAGAGGTACGCAAGAGTATCTTCATTCCTTTCTTTACCACCAAACACGCAGGGAATGGTATCGGGCTTCCCCTCTCTCGTCGTATGATGATACAACAAAATGGGAACTTGAGCCTCATAGACCATCCACTCAATGGCTACCATACTACCTTTGCCCTTGAGTTCCAACATCCAGAGGCTACAGAAGAAAAACGCTATTAAATTTGGCTTTTTGCGCACTTATTTGTACTTTTGCAGCCAACAAGAGCAAAAAGAAGACTATGGGAATCATCATTGGAATAGACGTGGGTATCTCCACGACGAAGATTGTAGGACTGCGTGACCGTCGTGTCATCTCCCCTATCCGTATCACTGCCGCCGACCAGGTGACCTCGCTATATGGTGCCTTCGGCAAGTACCTACACGACAACAAGATTGCGTTAAGCGATGTGGAGCAGGTGATGCTTACAGGAGTTGGTGCCGCTTATATTGATGAGCCGGTCTATGGCATCCCCACCCAGAAGGTCGACGAGTTTATCGCCGATGGCTTAGGTGCCCGTTTTGAGAGTGGGCTCGACAAGGCTATCGTAGTGTCGATGGGAACAGGTACCAGTTTCGTACAGTGTGATGGTGACGACATTCACCATATCGGAGGAATCGGCATCGGAGGCGGAACGCTGCAAGGATTAGCCCGTGTGATGCTGAACACCCGTGACCCCAAAGAGATTCAGAGTCTTGCCTTGAAAGGTGATATCCACAATATCAACCTGTTGATTGGGGATATCTCTACCCATCCGCTGCCAGGACTACCGATGAATGCTACCGCCTCACTCTTCAGCAAGGCGCAATATAATGCGAATCAAGAGGATCTCGCTTTAGGCATTACCGTAATGGTATTGCAGACGATAGGCTCTGCCGCTATCCTGTCATCGTTGAACTCAGGTATCAAGGACTTCGTACTCATCGGCAACCTGACACTGATTCCCCAGTGTAAGGAAATCTATCCGATGTTGGAGAAGATGTACGACGTGCATTTCCACATTCCCAAATATGCGGAGTTCTGTACGGCAATCGGTGCCGCACTGAGTTTCAAGGGATAGCCTATCTCCTGTGCTTATCAAACTTATGGAGGAAATAGTTAAAAGCCTCCAATCCAAGAAGCACCATCAGCGTACTGCCGATGGAGAGGACGTACATACCACTACCACAAGCAAGACCGATAGCAGCGGTCACCCATAGACCAGCCGCCGTGGTCAGTCCACTCACGATATTCTCACTCTTGCGGAATATGATGGTACCAGCACCAATAAAACCGATACCACTGACTACCTGAGCGGCGACACGTGACACGTCCCAACGCTGCAACTCATTATTCATGGCATCGCTAAAACCGTATGCCGACACTATCATAAACAAGGCAGAGCCGAGTGCTACGAGGAAATGGGTACGGAAACCAGCCTCCTTCGACCGATACTCTCGCTCCAATCCTATAATGCCTCCCAAGACTGCGGCACAGAAAAGGCGTAACAAGAAATCTAATTCAGATGTCATTTTATCTCTCCTATTTGATATTTTTGGGCAAAGATAAGCATAATTAGGAAAAAATGATTATTTTTGCATCATAAATATAACCAAAGGCTTAAAATTATGTTCGGATTAGGTATGCAAGAGATTCTCGTCATCGCCCTCATCGTCCTGTTACTGTTCGGTGGAAAGAAGATTCCCGAGTTGATGAAAGGACTGGGTAAGGGCGTGAAGAGTTTTAAAGATGGTATGAAGGAAGTCGAAGGCGACGACAAAGAAGAGAAAAAGGAATGAGTGAGCCGCTAACGTTCTGGGACCATCTGGATGAGTTGCGTGCCTCCCTTTTCCGTATGGCTGGTGCCATCGCCCTCTTCGGCATCATCGCTTTCTGTCTGAAAGACGAGTTATTCGCCGTCGTACTGGCTCCCCGTTCGAGCGACTTCATTACATACCAGATACTGGGTGCCGGTGATTTCAACATTCACCTGATGAACACAGGACTGACAGAACAGTTTATGGTTCACATGCGAACGGCGGTATATGCCGGGCTGTTGGTCGCCTCACCTTATCTATTATATGAGATCTTTCGCTTTGTGTCACCAGGACTCTACGACAACGAGCGGCATTATGCCGTGTGGATAGTAGGAGCCGCCTACCTGATGTTCCTCTTGGGGACACTGGCAAACTACTTCGTCGTATTTCCCTTCACCGTCCGTTTCTTAGGCACCTATCAGGTCTCGCCTGATGTTGCCAATATGCTGACCCTCCAGTCATATATCGATACGCTACTGGGAATGAGCCTTGTGATGGGACTGGTCTTTGAGTTGCCTGTGGTCTGCGCCTTGATGGGGCGGTTAGGGCTCATCAGCAGCCACTTGATGGCGAACTATCGCCGCCATGCCATCGTAGTGATACTGATTGTGGCGGCTATCATCACACCAACAACAGATGTGTTCACGCTTTTTGTCGTGGCGCTGCCGATATACCTGCTATATGAGGCAAGCATCTGGATTGTCAGACTGACTAAAAGACACTAAACAAATACATATATGCTAAAAAGAATTAGAATCATTCTTGCCATTGTGACACTCCTTTGTATCACGTGGCTCTTTGTTGATTTCACGGGGACGGCACACCATTATGCGGCATGGTTGCCTAAACTGCAACTACTGGAGGCTATACTGGCTCTCAACGTAGTAGTCATTGTGGCACTTGTCGTGCTGACACTCGTCTTCGGACGCATCTACTGCTCTGTCATCTGTCCGTTAGGTATCATGCAGGATATCTTCGGTAAATTAGGAATGAAGGCGAAGAAGAACCGCTATACCTATTCCAAAGAGGTGAAATGGCTGCGCTATCCTGTACTGACCCTGTTTGTCATTGCCCTCATGGCAGGCATCGGTACTTTCGTACAACTGTTGGCACCCTACTCCGCCTTCGGACGTATCGCCACCAACCTGCTGCAACCTGTCTGGCAGGCTGGTAACAACGTGTTTGCAGCCATCGCCGAGCATTATGACAGTTATGCATTCTATCATAGTGACATCTGGCTGCGCTCCCTACCTTCCCTTGCCATCGCTACGGTAACGTTTATCGTCCTTGCCATCCTTGCATGGCGCAATGGCAGAACCTATTGCAATACGATCTGCCCTGTAGGAACGGTTTTGTCATTCCTAAGCCGTTTCTCACTATTGAAGATTCATTTCAACACGGAGAAATGCCGTAACTGTTCCCTTTGCACCAAGAACTGCAAGGCCTCCTGTATCGACTATAAGAGTCATTCCGTAGACTATAGCCGATGTGTGGTCTGTGGCGACTGCATAGAGAGTTGTAAGTTTGGGGCGCTAAAATATTCTATAGCACCTAAAGAGCATAGAAGTCCTAAGGACGCTATTATCGACCCCAGCAAGCGTTCCTTCCTGCTCACCTCTGCGATGCTTACTACCGCAGCCCTTGCCCAAGAGGCGAAAAAAACGGATGGCGGACTTGCAGAAATTGAGGATAAGGTTGCTCCAGAGCGTCAGACACCACTGACCCCTCCTGGCTCTCTCTCCGTCAAAAACATGGCGCAACACTGTACGGGTTGCCAACTCTGTATCTCGGAGTGTCCCAATGAGGTGTTACGCCCCTCTGGAGACTGGCTGTCGCTCCTGCAACCTGTGATGTCATATGAGCGTGGCTACTGCCGTCCAGAATGTACTCGTTGCTCACAGGTTTGTCCTGCTGGTGCTATCAAGCCCATCATGAGAGAGGACAAGTCGTCCATCCAGATAGGTCATGCCGTATGGGTCAAAAAGAACTGCATCCCATTGACAGACGGAGTGGAATGTGGTAACTGTGCCCGTCACTGTCCTGTAGGGGCTATTGAGATGGTACCCTCCGATTCTGATGACGAGGAGTCAATCAAAGTTCCCGCCGTCAACGAAGCACGTTGTATCGGCTGCGGTGCGTGTGAGAATCTGTGTCCTGCACGCCCCTTCTCTGCCATTTATGTTGAAGGACACGAAGTACATAAGGAGGTATAGGATGAATAAGAAAGACATATCCCGCCGCTCATTCCTCAAATTATTAGGAGGAGGCGCATTGGCAACAGCCGCTGTGATGACTGGCTGTAAGTCGAAGAAAGACATCAAGGCTGTCAGTGAATACACCAAACAGGTAGAGCCGCCTACAGGCAAGATGACCTATCGTATCAATCCCAAGACGAAGGAGAAAGTATCGCTATTAGGCTATGGTATGATGCGCTTGCCTTCGAAAACGGAGAATAAAGATGACTATGATCAGGAGATGATCAATAAACAAGTAGACTATGCCATAGAGCATGGGCTCAACTATTTCGACACAAGCCCCGTCTATTGCCAAGGCAAGTCGGAATACCATACAGGAATTGCCCTTAGCCGCCATAAGCGTTCCGAATATCTCGTTGCCACCAAACTCTCGAATTTCCATCCTGACTCACAGACACGGGAGGCAAGTATCGCGATGTATAAGAAATCCATGAAAGATCTGCAGGTAGACTATATCGACTACTACCTGTTGCATAGCATTGGCGGAGGTGGTATGGAGGCTTTCAACAACCGCTATGTAAACAATGGCATGCTCGACTATCTCGTTGAGGAGCGTAAGGCTGGACGTATCCGTAACCTCGGGTTCTCCTATCATGGTGACATCACCGTGTTTGACACTCTACTCTCCTGGCACGACAAATACCAATGGGACTTCGTACAGATAGAACTCAACTACCTCGACTGGGATTTTGCGGATGAGATCAACGACCGCAACACTGACGCTCGCTATCTATATGCTGAGTTGCAGAAACGTGGCATCCCTTCTGTCATCATGGAGCCCCTGTTGGGTGGTCGACTTGCCAACCTACCCCAGTTTCTCGCTACAGAACTAAAACAAAGAGACCCAGAAAAGAGTATTGCCTCATGGGCTTTCCGTTATGCCGGTACACCAGAAGGGGTATTAACTGTTCTGAGTGGGATGACCTATATGGAGCATCTGAAAGACAACCTACTCTCCTATTGTCCTTTGGTACCACTGACTGAAGAGGAGCAGGAATACCTACAAGGAGATATCGCCCGTAAGATTGTAGGACTGGAGAATATCCCCTGTAACGACTGTAAATACTGTATGCCTTGCCCATACGGAATTGACATCCCCGCCATTTTCGTACATTATAATAAATGTAAGAATGAGGGCACCCTGCCAACCGACCGAGGCGACGAAGGTTACAAAGAGATGCGTCGTCGATATCTGATAGGACTGGACCGCAGTGTTCCCAAACTCCGACAGGCTGACCACTGTATCGGTTGTGGGCAGTGCGAGCCCCATTGCCCTCAGAATATCCGCATTCCTCGTGAGTTACAGAAAATCAACAACTATGTGGAGGCACTGAGACAGAACACGCTGACACGTACAAAGGAGAAGAAAGCGTAGTCATTCTCTACACATACTGGCGATAGAACAGGCAACCGTATAGGCTGTAGTCCATGCTGCCTGAAAGTTGAAGCCCCCTGTAATGCCGTCAATATCCAATACCTCACCTGCAAAATACAGATGAGGTATTATTTTACTCTCAAGGGTGGAGGGGTTCACACTCTTGAGGGAGACCCCACCACAGGTGACAAACTCATCCTTGAAGGGGGCACGACTGGTGATCTGATAAGTGTCATTACATAGTATATTGACCAGTCGGTTGATGTCTTTCTTATTCAACTCACTCCATCGAATCTGAGAACGGGCATTCAATGCCTTTTCCAAGAGATATTGCCATAGCCGTTGTGGCAGTCCGAAAGGGTTGAGCGTAGAAAGGTGTTTGGGGGAATATTGTACCATCGTCTCCACAAGGGTCTGCTGTATATCTTGCTCATTCCCCTCTACCCAATGCACACTGAGTGGCATCTGATAGTTCTGCTCCGCTAACTGGCGGGCTGCATAACTGGAGAGTTTCAGGATAGCAGGACCACTTAAGCCCCAATGGGTAATCAACAATGGACCGCTGGCACGGAACTTCGTACCAGGTATCATGACGGTGGCGTGTTCCACTACTGTACCCATCAATGCCTTTAAAGCCTCATCCGCAATACTGAAAGTAAAGAGAGATGGGACGGGAGGTTCTATCTCATGCCCTGAATCCATCAGCCAGCGCAGTCCCTCCCCCTTCGGAGAACCTCCTGTGGTAACAGCAATGAAGTCATACCTTTGCACTTCTTCCAAGGACTGTATTTTCTTGTCTGTACATATATTAATATGGGAACGACGGGCAAGTGACAGAAAACAATCAATGATGGCATGTGAGTCTTGTACCTTCGGAAACACGCACTGGTCATCCTGTGTCACCAAAGGAACACCATGACGCTCAAACCATTGGTAGGCATCCAGGTAATCAAATACCTTAAAAAGACGCTTCAGGAGACGGTGCCCACGAGGATAGACTGTCTGCAAGTCATGAATACCCACAAAAGTATTGGTGCAATTACAACGCCCACCTCCAGAGATCTCTACTTTCGACAGTACCCGCTGGCTACGCTCAAAAATGGTGACTTCCATCTCGGGCATCATCTCCTTCAGATTAACCGCAAGGAAAAATCCTGCGGCGCCACCACCAATAATTGCTGTTCTCACGGTAGACTTACTTGGCATCTGACGTTAATGTCTTAGTAAGTCTCTTGATATGGCACAACAATAACTTACCTTCCCCATCACGCAGATGCATCCCATTACCTTGGCAATAGCGGAAATAATTACAATCGGCGCAATCGTCCTTATGCATCCACTCCCTGTTGCGATAAGGATAGTAGCGTTGTTCCCATACTTCCATGAAGTCATCGTCATAGATATTTCCCTGATGAAAGTCGCTACGGATACTGGTACAGGCGGAGATAGAGCCGTCTACCAAGACAGAACCTATTGTAACACCTGCCTGACAGGTATAAAGGTGGTCACGCACCTCCCCCTCGTAGTTACCTAAGAATCCCTCACAACCGTAATCCAATTGGATACGCCCTTCCCGACGGGTTGTTCTGATAAACTCAAAAACACCCTTGAACTCCTCATTAGACAACCGCATCATCGGATCCTTAGCAGCACGACCGACAGGGAATACCGTAAAGATACGCCATCGACCAACACCCTTAGCAATCAAGTATTCTTTCAACTCCTGCAACTTCGGATAGTTACGACGAGTCACACAGGTCACTATATCAAAAGAAATACGAGAGACCCTCACCAGCATCGAGATAGCATTGTCTACCCGCAGGAAACTCTGGGTATTCCCCCGCATCCAGTTATGATCCGCCTCCAGTCCATCAAGACTAATCGTTATGGAGTGCATGCCCGCCCTCAATAACCCTTGAAGACGCTCTTCCGTCAAATAGAGACCATTGGTGACCATGCCCCATGGGAATCCTTTACCATAAATGGCAGCACAGCAGTCCTCTATATCCTCACGCATCAAGGGCTCACCACCAGAGACTACCACAAAAACCTGATGAGGATCGACTTTCCGTGCCACACTGTCGAGAACCTTTAGGAAATCCTCTTTCGGCATATCAAGGCGACCAGACTGCGTCTTACAGTCACTGCCACAATGACGACAATGCAGGTTGCACCGCAAAGTGCACTCCCAGAACAGTTGTTGCAAGGGATGATCTTGCAACATGTTCTGTTCGCGCTTACGCCATAGTTCTAAGGCAATCTTTTTTCGGAGTGATAATGGTGTCGCCTCCATGACTCTTCACTACTCGGCTACAGTTTCAGGAGTAGTTTCCGCCACATCCTCTGCCGAGGCGCCATCCACAGACATCACAACGCTGTCGCCAATCATGACTACGGTTGAGTCCTCATCCTCTACCACTTGATAGTCACGTGGAGCAGGACCATAGCATGCCATGAAAATCAGTGAGGTAGAGCCTATGCCTAACCATGTCAGCAGTTGCATCACCACCCTGTTCACCATTGCGTTCTTTTTCTTTCTCATCGTTTGAGGCTTTAATTGTTCTTTATCCTATCAATGTTTACAGTTTCACACAAATCTCCTTACCACTATACTGTACCATGACACCCTTGGGATTGTCAAGATTGAGTTCACAAGCCTTGTCCTTGGAAACGAGCACCACATTAAAGCGACGCTGTTTCAGCATACCGTTGAACTGTCCTTTACGAGCACCAAACTTCACGGTCTTAGAAGCATCATCATAGGTAATATCTATAGTCGCATACTTGCCCTTCTCATAGTTGTAATTCACGCCCTCATCCTCATAGAGTTGGAATGAGCCGTTTTGACCAGCATAGACATAGAGATTGATGAGTTCAGCAGGTTTCTCGTCGCACCACTCCATCTCTGGACCAAAGGGGATGATGGCACCCTCACGGACATAAACAGGAATACACTCATAGGGAGCATCAACCACAAGCGACTGACCACCCTCCACATACTCATTGGTATAAAGGTTATACCAACCACACTGTTTGGGGAAGTAGACACTACGATTACGAGCCTTGTAATAACCTACAGGACAAGCCATCAGAGCAGGACCAAACATCCACTGGTTACCGATATTCTCTACCTCCTTGTCACCATTGAAGTCCATCACGAGGGCACGCATCAACGTATAATCCTTGAAATGAGCCCAACCAGCAAGACTATACAGATAAGGCATCAGGCGATAGCGCAGTTTGTCGTAGTAGACAAACGACTTATAGCAAGGATGCTCTT
This sequence comes from Prevotella sp., assembly GCA_017470055.1. GTDB lineage: Bacteria > Bacteroidota > Bacteroidia > Bacteroidales > Bacteroidaceae > Prevotella. The sequence continues at coordinate 43,746 of JAFUFD010000043.1, forward strand.
CAGGAACGATGTTCCAAATCTCACGGGTAGGCCATTGTCCATGAACACGGAACAAGGGGATAAAGGCGCCAAACTGGCTCCAACGGGTCTGCAACTCACGCCATTCCTTTAAGTCCTCATTCTCCACTCCCGTCTTATTGAAAAGTTGCTGGGCGGCAACATAACGGTTCTCCACACAGAATCCTCCCTGATCCATTCCCCAGAAAGGAATACCAGACATAGAATAGTTCAGACCTGCTGTCATCTGGGCACGCATATCCTCCCAACGGGTTCCGATATCACCACTCCAAGTGGCTGTAGAGAAGCGCTGCTCTCCTGCAAAGCCACTACGAGTCAACAGAAAGACGCGAGGCTCGTTGACCTTACCTTTGTATACACTACGCTGTCCATTATAAATAGCATCCGCATTGACCGTACTATAAGCGTTGAAATACTCCGTTGATGTTCCCAATGCCGTAGGACCGCTAAGAGCCTTACGATACCACATCGGGGTACAGTCACGTACATTGGGCTCAGAGGCATCCATCCACCAAGCATCCACGCCAGCAATGCCGTCGTGATTGTACTTTGAATAGAGGTTCTCGTCCATCTGACGCCAGAACATCTTACGGGCACCGGCATCGTAGGCATCATAGAAAGAGCCACGGAAACCTAACCAGTCATGGATATCGTCCTTGAGAGCCTGATGATACATCCATCCATTCTTGTCAAGTTCCTTGTAATTGTCTACCGTATCGTAGAACTTTGGCCATACGGAAATCATAAAACGACCGTGCATGGCATGCACACTGTCAAGCATTGCCTGAGGATTGGGGTAGCGAGAGGACTCGAAGGTATGGTCGCCCCATGAGTCAAGTTTCCAGTAGTTCCAGTCCTGCACGATATTATCGATAGGGATATGACGCTTACGGAACTCAGCGAGGTTGGTCTCGATATCCTCAGAACTCTGATAGCGCTCACGACTTTGCCAGAAGCCAAGCACCCATTTGGGATAAAGAGAAGCCTTGCCCGTCAGCGTACGATAACCACTGATGACCTCATCGAAGTTCTGTCCAGCGATAAAATAGTAGTCCATGTCACGGGCCATCTCACTCCAGATGCTCAATTGACCACGCTCTTCCTCGCTGCGGGGCTCAGCCACACGAAGACCGCAATATGCCTCACCGCCATCAGGCTGCCACTCAATACGCAACTGGTTCTTCACACCCTTACGCACTTTAGCGGTAAACTTATAGGAGTTGGGGTTCCATGCGGTACGCCAACGCTCAGGCACTACCTCTTTACCATCGATATACACCTTTACATAACCAGAATAGTAGAGGATGAACTGATAGTCAGCAGACATACCTGTGCACTTGCCACAAAGGCTACGGGTAGGCGAGCCCTGCTCGGGAATGCAACCTGGTTCTATAAAACCCTCATATATTACATTAGCACCTTGCAAGTTGAAGCCCTGCGGAAAATTCTTAATACCACCATTATCTGTCTTCACGGCAATCTCAGAGGTCGCAGGGAAGCCATACTCATAATAGATAGAATCCTCGTCACGCACCAGTCTCTTCCCATCTTTATCTACATAAGTACCTGTCAGATGTCCAGCCTTACCCTGCTTATCGTAAAGTTTGAAGGCGCGATTCAACTGAAGATAGTCATTAGGGTTACCAAAGCGGCAGTAACTATAACTGTCCCACAAGATACCATAGTTCTTATTAGACAGGACGAAAGGAATGCTAACCTTTGTGTTATACTGGAACAGGTCCTCGTTCTTACCTTTCATATTAAACTCCTCAGACTGATGCTGCCCAAGTCCGTAGAAAGCCTCATCAGCGGGAGAATCAAACTTCATCTGCCACTGGAGGCCGTGCTTCATTGCCTCTGTCAGCGGAGCACCACCTTTCAAGCCATACTCACGCTCAGGAACGGTGAAGTCCTTGAACTGCTTACCATCCTTAGCCTCTTGTAATAGTTGCTTCCCATTACCATCGAAGAAAGTGACAGCACCTGTTTTCTTGTTGACACGCACTTCCACATTCTGTGCTTTTATACAAATCACGTCACCGTCAGTAACATTGAACTTCGGATGTGCTTTCTGCTCCACAATCATCAGACTCTGTTTCTGTGGCAGAGCGTCCTCTGACGTTGCCTGAACACGGATGATGTTGTCATTAACCACTTGCAGGCGCACCACTTTGGCGCCACCTGCCTTTACCTCTTTCACAGGGATGGTCACGAAATTCCCGCTAACCGTATAATCGGCTGCCCACATTGTAGTAGCCATAACTGTTAACAGACTCGTCACCAACGTTCTTAATTTCTTCATGTCTTTGATTATAATTATATGTTTTAGTCTTCTATTATCTCTGCTTCCTCTATCACCTCACCTACGGGCAGTGTAACTACAATAATCGTACCGCCACCAGGATTATCCTCAATACGGATTTCACCCTCATGAGCATCCACAATCGCCTTAACCTTATCAAGGTCAGACCCATCACCATTAACAATAGGATCGAAAGCATGCTCCTTGAACTCATCCTTGATACCAATACCATTATCGGCTATCTGTATCTGTGCATGATGATCTTTCGTCAATGCCACACCCACGCTTATCTGACAGCCGTGAGGGGCGAAGATGGCTGCGTTCCTAAACGTGATACGGTATATCTCTGCTATTTTCTCCCGATCGAACTCTATATCCAGTTCTTTAACTGACGACAAGAAATTCACCTTGACCTTGACATCAGGAACTGGTGTTTCATACTCCTCACAATAGTGACGAGTGAATGTCACAAGGTCAGAAATCTGTTTATTCAAGACCAGTTCCTCTCTCTGGTTCATCTCAGGAACTCTATCCTCCGCATGCTCATGAATCAACTGCATCCGCATCTCATTCATCCACTGCTTTTTCTCTAATTCACGACGCACAGTCTCTGCCTGCATGCGTTTCTCTTGATATCTCATATACCACTTCCGCCAGAACAAAGCGGCAATAGCGATAATGATCATATAGAGCAATACCATCCAACGGGTACGCCAAAGAGGCGGACGGATGGTGATCTCGATATTACTCTCTTGATCTCCAAAGGTTCCATCGTCATTAAGCATACGGACACAGAGGACATAATATCCTGGGCGAAGACTCATATAAGTAATGTTGGGATTCGATTCTTCTGTCTTAATCCAGTCATCACTATAGCCTGCCATCTTATATACGAAACGGGAATGGTTATGAACCTCTCCGCTATTACTTGCCAACTGAACGGTAAACTGGTCGTCGAAACGGAGATTGAGTTCACGGCATGCATCCAATGCCTCATCGAGGATGACACGACCATCAACCTCCTCACCGACAGAAATCTCACGACCGAATATTTTCAGTCCACTGAAGACAGGACGTTCCTTAAACCTTCCCTTACCCATCTTACGGGGATTGATAATGTCCAGTCCTCCCTGTCCTCCTGTCAGCACCTTGCCATCAGGAGTGTAACAGATGGAACGCTGGTTGTAAGGTCCATTCTGCAAACCATCACGCTGGTTGAAACTACGAACCAAGAAGTTCCATTTCCCGCCCCATTGTTTTTCCGGCACGATATTAGACACTCCATGGTCGGTAACTACCCACATGGTATGGCGATCGTCCTCTACGATACCGTTTACCGTTGAGCCTAACAGTCCCGAGCGCATGTCAACCAGATAGACCTTATTATTCTTCTGATCCCAGATAGTAGCACCAGAGGAAGAGCCTTGCCATGCCAGTCCACGGCTGTCCTGCATAGCGCAAATGGAAGCATCCGTGATACCAACATCTTCTTTGTTGTCAGCAATATTACGATTGATAACTTTCTTCGTCTTGGGGTTAATAATGGAGTAGAAGACAGAGTGCGACACCATCATCCATCCTTTCTGTGTCCTCGTAATCGTAGAGATATAATCACTTGGCAAGACGGAGTTCTTGGTGGATATCGGCTCATCCATTTTTCCTGTGCGAGGGTCTATACGTTGTACACCACTGCCAAGTGTACCAATCCAGATATATCCCCATTGATCTTCATATATAGTCCATACATTATCGTTGGAAAGTTCACCTGGCTTACCTGTCGCACGGTAGTTAATGACATGTCCGTTCTTAATATGTATGAGACCTCCCTCGTAGGTACCAAACCACACAGAACCGTCACGGGCAGCAAGGGAACCTACCATTGTATTAGAGCCGATACCGCTGTTTGACTTGTCATAGACAATTGTCTCCTCTGTCTTTGGATTTAAGCGAATGATACCTGCATCATTCGTTCCCAGCCAATAATACCCTTCCTTATCCACACAGATTGTATTGATATTTCCTATTTCCAAATTACGGAAGTTAGAACTACTCTCCGCATAATAACTGATTCCATTCATATAGGTTCCCAACCACATACGTCCCAACTGGTCTGGATAGATCATACGAACTGTGTTGTCACTAATAGTAGACTCATCGCGCCTGTCATTCAAGAACTGGCGCAACTCCCTCGTCTTCATATCAAGCACTATCAATCCATGATGGTCTGTGGCAACCCACATCCGCCGCTTATTATCTGTCTTAACATCCCATACACTGACCACTTCAGAGACGTCGCTAAACCCTAATGAGAGAAGATAGTCTTGCATGGAGTGATACCAACGGGCTTTCCCATTTATCTTCACATACACATTCTGCGTATTGATTAGAAAGAGGTTACCATACCTGTCAACCCTCAGTTTACAGTCTTGACTATTGACAAGTCCCTGCTTGCGCAGATAGTCGTTTTTCCAACTAATCCAGTCTTTTTCCCGATTGAAACAGAATATCTCTCCATTATAGGATGTCACCATCAGGCTTTTCCCAAACTCCGCAAAGCCACTGACTCCAAAGTCATTATTGAACTGCTGTGAACCATAGCCGAACGAATATACTTTTTTCTTTCCGGTACGAGGATTGATATGCCAGAATCCTTCATCGTAGGTCTTGACCCAAAAATCTTTATGAGAATCTATATAAAGGCGCTCTATGCCACCTTTCATCCCTAGTTTGCGCAGAAAGTCTTCTGGGTGACGGTCAAACTTCTCCGTCACAGGATCGAAAATGGTATAACTCATACTCTGACGAAGCCATAACTTACCGTCGGATGCCTCATAGATCTCATCGACATAGTTATTGCGCATCGTTGTGGTGTCTTTCGCATAAGAATAGTATGTCTTGAAACGATAACCATCATAGCGGTTCAGACCATAGGGGGTTCCGAACCACATATATCCTTTAGAGTCACGGAAGATACACAATATCTGTGAATTACTCAATCCATCACGGGTATCCAAACGACTGAATTTCAAATCGTCAATGGCAGCAAATGTCGGTATCGCCGTACAAGCAGCCAACCAGATGCACATAAACAACTTTTTCATATCCACCTTTTCGTTTTTAGTTATTCATCATCATCCATCAAAATGGCCTCCTCTATCTCCTCATCAGGTATTAGAGAGTCGTCCTTAACATCCTCCTTTTCCGTGTCGGTCGACGAAGGCTTATCTTGCTGTTGTCTCTTCTCGTAGTATTTCCATCCGTACCAGAGGGCAACAGCAATCAACAACATCCATAGCAGCATTGCCCACCATGTCTTATACCATGCTTTCTGAATCGTAATACGCAACTGGCTCTCTGTCTCACCCATCGTTCCGTCATCTCTCAACATCCTCACGCAAAGCGTATAACTACCTGCCGGCAGACCCATATAGGTGATGTCAGCATTAGAGGCAGTCGTCTTAATCCACTTATCGTTAAAGCCCTTCAGACGATAGATAAAACGGGTATGGTTCTTGGCACCGCCATTGTCTGAGCCCATCTGAATTGTAAACTGGTTCTCACTTGCCTTTAAGGCGATATCGCGTTCGATATCCAAGGCTTCCTTCAGAATCACACGACCATTGTACTCCACGCCAGTCTCCACCTCCTCATTGAAGAGTACAAGACCACTGAAAACGGGTTTCTCGTTATTCCCGCTCTCATCCAGTCGGCGAGTATTAATGATGTCCAGTCCATCTTGCCCGCCCACCAACAGGAAGCCTGTACGGGTGAAACAGATAGCACGCTGGTTGAAGGGGCCAGGCTGTAAGCCATCACGGTCATTATAACTACGGACGGCAAAAGTCCAACGACCGTCCTCCTCATCCTTCTGGGCTATCACATCCGAGATACCATGATCGGTAACCACCCACATGGTATGACGGTCGTCCTCTGCCAACGCCACTACATTCGAACCATAGAAGCCAGACTTCATATCCAGCAACTGCATCTGTCCCGTCTTGCGGTCAAAGACACTCACACCAGAAGGGGATGCCTGCCACAACAAGCCATGACTGTCCATAACAGCCTGTGTCGTTGCGGACGAGATCGTGTAAGTATTATCGTCATGAGGCTTGGCGAGGTTCAGCACTTTCATCGTCTTCGGGTTGATGATAGAGCAATATTCCGAGTTACCTGCTAATATCCAACCATTAGAGGCACGGGAGATGCTATTAGTCCAGACAGTTTTAATCTTAGAGTTATCCTCTGTGAACGAGCGCTGACGCCCAGTACGCTTATCCATACGGACGACACCACCGCCAAGGACACCAATCCACATATTTCCCCAATAGTCCTCTGTGACACCCCAGATATTATTTGTCCTGAAAGCACTTTCTGGCGTCGCCACAGTATAATTTGTCCATTGCCCATTCTTGTATTTCAACAAGCCTCCCTCCCAGGTACCGAACCACAGGCTGCCATCGCTGGCTGTATAGTTTGACACGATGACATCACTAGCGGCACCTATGTCTTGTTTCCTGTAAGTCTCCAGCACCTCCAACGTGGCAGGATCGACTTTCAAGATACCGCCACTATTCAGTCCCAGCCAGTAATAGCCGGCCCTATCCTCGCAGATGCCATTGATATCTCCCAAGGCAAGACTGTTGAAATTCGTCATAGCGTCAGCACTCATGGCAGCACCATTCTTATAGGTTGCCACCCACATACGTCCCATCTGGTCTTGATAGAGATGCTTTGCCGTAATATCCGACAGCGAGGTCTCGTCGCCCTTGACATTGGTAAACTGTCTCCACTCCTTATTCTGGAAGTCTAACAGCAGGATTCCCATATGGTCCGTTGCCACCCAGAGCAGTCCTTTCTGGTCATAGCGCACTTCCCATACCACAATATTCTCTGGAACGTTCGTAAAACCTTTGGCACGCATCAAGTCCGTCAGGTTGGTATACCAGCGCTTCTCTGTCGGCACGTAGATATAGGTTCCCACAGAATGGGTGATCACCCAGATGATACCGTCTTTGTCTACATATACCCAATAGTCGTTGTAGGCATTCAGGCTTTTCTTCACATAATCCTCTTTCCACAAAACCCTTCCTTTCTCACCGTCTACACACATCAACTCACCCAACATCGACACCAATAGCATACCCTCTTTTGTCTCCGCATAGGCTGACACGCCAAACTCCTTAGAGAAGTCCTTGGGACCATAGCCGAAAGGAATCTTCTTGATGTATTTATGATGAGGGTCGTAGTAAAAGAAACCATTATCGTAGGTCTTGATCCAAAAGTTCTTCTTTGAATCAATGTGCATACTCTCAACACCGCCCTTGATTCCTTGCTTTGCCAACCAGTGAGAAGGAGAACGGTCGACTTTCTCCGTGACAGGATCATACACAGAATAGTTCATGCCATGGTCCAACCATAATTTACCATCGTATGCCTCCTGTATCTCGTCTACACGATTACTGCGCAACGTCGTTGTGTCACGCTCATAGGAATAAAATGTCTTAAAGCGGTATCCGTCATAGCGGCACAAGCCAAACTGTGTGCCTAACCAAATATGTCCGTGAGAGTCTCGTAAGATACTGTTTACTTGAGAGTTGGACAATCCGTCACGGGTGTCCAAGCGGCGAAACTTGACATCAGGTATTACTGCCATTGCTACGAATGGCACTACAAGCATTAATAAGGTTATATAGACAGACTTTTTAGTCATTGGTAAGCGCTATTTTCGTTAGTATCTGCAAAAATACACTTTTTCTGCCATATTACCAAAAAAAAACTGCTTTTTCAAAACTTAACGAGGTGATTTCGCAGAATGCACCCCCTCCATGATTCCATCGAGTGCCACCGTAGAGAAAACTTTTAAGTTCGCACGATCAATAACTGTCATGGTCCCTTTCTCTCCATGATGGTCAGGTCTATTAATATCCCACAACATAGGGACACAGCCATTGGATATTGCCTCTTGTGTCACTACCTTGTACCATGCCTTGACAGAAGCGTCATGAACTTCTTGAAAATCACCTATCTCACGCCAGTTAATCCCATATTCACCGAGGATAACCGGGTAGCCATGGTCATAGAATTTCTTTTTCATACTGGCAAACTGGCTTGCCACCCAATTTTCCTCACCCCATTCGCAAGTATAGGGACTACCTTCCACATGCTGACGTTGCCCCCAAAATCGTTTACCACCATCTTGCTGACCACAGAAGTCCCAAGGGTCATAATAATGGACTTCCACCATCAAACGTCCTTTTCCTACAGGGTCTACAGGCATCGTGAAATCTATCGTCTCATTGGTAGCAGAGGAAATATTAGTACCTGGTGCCTGAACCACCAGGATACGCTTCTTGTTCTTGCCACCTGTTGAGCGTACCGCATTCACAAAAGCCTGATTATAACGCTGCAGAATAGGTGTCAGTTCCTTATGCTTGTCATGAAAAAGGGAATGCTCCTGAAAAGGCTCATTGAGTCCAGCAAAGAGTAAATGCTCATCATAGCCTTTGAAAGCCACGGCAATCTGCCTCCATATATATTGTAGACGTGCAACCTTCAACTGGATAGTCTGCTCGTCAACGACCTCAAACTCCTTGTTCGTCTTACTAAAGCCCATCACCTCTATCCATCCGCTATCCCAATGATCGTTTAAGACAACGTATAGCCCATCGTTGACACAATAGTCTACAATTTCCTTGACACGGGCCATCCACTGTTTATCAATATTCCCTTGTGTATCCGCATGGATATTCCATGAGCAGGGGATACGCACGGAGCGGAACCCTGAGCGTTTCACAAAATCTATCAGTTCTCTCGTGGTCACAGTAGGTTGCCACGAAGTCTCAGCAGCCAGTCCTTCCCCTGTTGCCTCCATCGTATTCCCCAAGTTCCACCCTGGTGCCATCTGGGAAGCCACTTTCTTGGCTTCGTTTGAGCATTTCTTATACTCCTTATGACCCTCCATCGGCAGGCAGAAGAAGGGGGCACATAGGTATAATACCGTCAGGAAAAGGCTTGATTTTCTCATTCTTTCTTGTTTTTAGCAGAGGTTTCACGAATCATTAATTGCTGGGGAACGATTTTCTTGCATACCTTCGTATCCCCCTGGATATGGTTGAGCAGCATCTGGCAAGCGGTGGCACCCATTAGGTGCGACTGGTCCTCTATTGCCGACATTCTTGGTGTCACGTAAGCGGCATGCGCATCATCCGTAAACCCAATCAGGGCGACATCCTCGGGAATCCTTAACGCCAACTGCTTGATAGCCGTAAAGGCGGCAAAGGTGATAATATCGTTGAAGGCAAGAATAGCATCTGGACGATGAGGACTCTGAAGTAGCCTTACTGTCTCCTCAAGGGCAACCTGATAGTCTATCTTATTGCATACCACTAAGTCACGCTCAATGGGGATGCGATTCTCACGCAACGCCTCCAGATAACCATGCTTGCGACGTTGCACCATATCAAGATGATTAGGTCCCCCGATAAAAGCGATACGACGGCTACCTGTATCTATCAGATGCTGGGTCGCCATCTGGGCTGCCTCGTCACCATTAGCAGTCACACTGGAGAAACGGTCGGACAGGCAGGTTCTTCCAAAGAACACCAAAGGAATACCCATCGCCGATATCTCCTCGAAATGGCTGTAGTCCGTAGTTGTCTGGGCAAGGCAGGCAATGATTCCCTCCACATGAAGACTGAGAAAGTTGTCGACAGCCTGTGCCTCAATATCGCAATCCTCATGACTATTGGCACTGATCACGCTATAGCCAGACTTACGAGCCTCGTCCTCAATACCATCCAATACGGCAGCATAATAATGTGTGACCAGATTGGGCACCACTACGCCGATGATTTTGGGGGCTTCCTTGCGCAGGCTCTGCGCAAAAGGATTCGGACGATAGTTCATCTTTTTCGCCAAATCCTTCACACGACGCTGCATCTCCTCACCAATCTCCGATGAGTTACGCAAGGCACGGCTGACTGTGGCTATACTGACATTCAGTTCCTTTGCCAAGTCTTTTAGAGACGTTCTATGTTGCTTCTTACTGCTCATCACTTGCAAAAATAGATAAAATTATGCAATTACGCAAACGTTTACGGACTTTTTTTCCTATTTTTTGTTGCACGTATAAAAAAAAGTCCTTACCTTTGCAATATAAATTCAGAATGAGTAATGAATAGTTGATAATAAGTTAGTTAGAAAATGAGAGTAGGAGTTGTCGTGAGACAATTCCTACTTTTTGATTGTAACCTTTTGGGAATCAGTGTTAAATATAATATTCCGCAGAGTCAACGAGTCCTGCCCGCAACGCATATTTTGTCGCCTCATGCACATTGTTGACTCCTAATTTCCTGAAAATATTCTTTCGATGGGTGTTCACGGTATGGAAACTGGAAAAGCGCCGCTCTGCGATTTCCCTGGTGGTCTGTCCCAATGCGATATCCTTCAGTATCTCCATTTCCGTGGGGGTGAGTTTGACATCCTCCTCGCTGCTCACCACTTGTGGCGCAAGCAAGAGTTCCGCCATACGCTGACAAATATACCGCTGGTGTCGCTGTCCGAACATCAGACACTCACGAATTTCCTGAATAGGCGACTCCTTCAGCAAGATACTGAAACGGGGGGAAATGGCGATTACCCTACGGACGAAATCACCAGAGAGGTCAACACTGAAGAGAATCCATTGTGCGTCTGGGAACCGCTGATGCAGAATTGCCAACTCGTCCACATCATTGATATCGAAAAGGGTATAGTCTAAGACAACCACCGTTTCTGGATGGCTTCTCAACTGCTCAATCAGTTCCGCCTTATCCTCCGCACGGTGCATCTCCACCTCACCCATCTCCTGACAGATATACATCATGCCTGCCCTCGTGATATCTTGGTTATCCGCCAATGCTACGTACATACCTTAATTTATATATAAGTGTCCACCAGTTCTGAAACGGGTACAAAGATAGTGCAAATCAAGCGAAACACCAAATTTATTGGGGTATTTCTGATATCGAAGGGGCTTCTCATGGTTGTGCAATGATACAAAAAAGATTTTACTTTTCTTTAAAATGAATGCGTAATAACAAAAATAAATAGTATCTTTGCAGTTCAAAATGAAGACGTTAGTATGAGTGAGCATAACAATCCCTTCTTTGAGCCCTATGGTACTCCGCACGACACGGTGCCCTTTGACCGTATCCGCTTGGAGGACTATGAGGAGGCTTTCATGGAAGGTATCCGACGGGACAACGAGTATCTCGACAAGACTATCAACAACCCTGAGAAACCGACTTTCGACAATACTATCCTGAATCCTTTCGACAAGGGTGATGGCTATTATGACCTATTGGACAGAGTATCCACCGTTTTCTTCAACCTTCTGAGTGCAGAGACCAATGACGAGATGGATGCGCTCGCCCAGAAGATGCAACCCATCCTCACCCAGCATGCCAACGACATGCGACTGGACCCGCAGTTATTTGAGCGCATCCGTCAAGTGCACCTGCACCACCGCAAGTTAACGCCAGAGGAGAAAATGCTGTTGGACAACTGCTACGAGGGATTCGTACGCAGTGGCGCTTTGCTCGATGAAGAGGGAAAGGCAAAACTCCGTCAATTAACGGAGGAGGCTTCGATGCTCTCTTTGCAGTTCTCGCAGAACCTGTTGAAAGAGAACAAGGCGTTCACCCTGCATATCACTGACGAGGCACTGTTGGACGGACTGCCCGATACCGCTCGGGAGGCAGCCGCACAGATAGCAAAGGAACAAGGCAAGGACGGTTGGGTGTTCACCCTTGACATGCCCAGTTACTCCCCCTTCATGACCTACTCCACCCAGCGTGAGTTGCGCAAGGAGATGTATATGGCTCGTAATACGGAGTGTACCCACGACAATCCAGAGAACAATATTGAGATATGCAAACGGCTCGTCAACCTGCGCCGTGAGATTGCCCAACTGCTGGGCTACAAGACCTATGCCGACTACGTGCTGAAACGTCGCATGGCATCCAACGTCCGCAATGTCTATAAGTTGCTCGACGACCTCATCGACGCCTATAAGCCGACAGCCGTCAAGGAGCGTGACGAGTTAATCAGATTGTTCAAAAAGAATAACGCCCAACTGAAGATGATGCCATGGGACTCTGGCTATTACTCCCACCAGTTGCAGATGAGGAAATACAACCTCGATGCAGAAATGCTACGCCCCTATTTCGAATTGTCGAAAGTCATCGAGGGTGTCTTCGGTCTTGCCAACCGCCTGTATGGCATCACGTTCAAGGAGAACAAAGACATTCCCGTCTACCATCCTGACGTGAAGGCATATGAGGTCTATGACAAGGACGGCTCCTATCTCGCCGTTTTCTATGCCGACTTCCACCCCCGCAAAGGAAAACAGGGTGGTGCCTGGATGACGGAGTATCAGGGGCAGTGGATCACGAAGAAAGGAGAGAATATCCGTCCGCATGTCAGTGTGGTCATGAATCTCACCAAACCGACTGACGAGAAACCTGCTTTGTTGACACTTAGTGAGGTGGAGACTTTCCTGCATGAGTTCGGGCACTCGTTACACGGCATGTTTGCCAACACCCGTTTCGAGAGCCTCAGCGGCACTAATGTATGGTGGGACTTCGTGGAACTGCCCTCGCAATTTATGGAGAACTTCGCCATAGAGAAGGACTTCCTGCGCACCTTCGCTTTCCACTATCAGACAGGAGAGCCATTGCCTGACGAGTTGATCAAGCGCATCGTGAAAAGCCGCAATTTCATGGCTGCGACAGCATGTCTGCGACAGGTGAGTTTCGGACTGCTCGATATGGCATACTATACGAAGAAGGACGAATTCACGGACGACATCATCCCCTTCGAGAAGAAGGCATGGAAGAAGGCGATCCTGGGTGAGCAACTGCCCGACACCTGTATGACCGTGCAGTTCTCGCATATCATGGCAGGAGGGTATGCGGCAGGATACTATAGTTATAAATGGGCGGAGGTTCTGGACGCCGATGCATTCAGCGTGTTCAAACGCCATGGCATCTTTGACCCAAAGACAGCACAAAGTTTCAGAGACAACATCCTCTCCCGTGGCGGCACAGAGCATCCGATGACGCTCTACAAGCGCTTCCGTGGTGGAGAACCGACAATAGACGCATTACTAAAGCGAAATGGAATCAAACGAGAAACAAAGGAGATTTGACCTGCGCTATCTGCGCATGGCACGCATCTGGGCAGAGAACAGTTACTGCCAACGCCGTCAGGTAGGCGCCTTGGTGGTGAAGGAGGGCATGATTATCAGCGACGGCTATAATGGTACGCCCAGTGGATTCGAGAATGTCTGCGAGGACGAGAACAACGTGACGAAGCCTTATGTACTACATGCCGAGGCGAATGCCATCACCAAACTCGCCCGCTCGTCAAACAACTCTGAAGGCTCGACCATCTATATCACCGCCTCACCCTGTATCGAGTGTGCCAAACTGATTATCCAGTCGGGCATCAAAAGAGTGGTTTATGGTGAGAAATACCGTTTAACGGATGGCATCGACCTGTTGAAGCGTGCTGGTATCGAAACTATTTATATCAATCCTAAAGAAGCATGAGTGAGAAGAAAAATAACCGTTTCATGCCCTTGCTGATGGCTGTTAGCGTGGTGGTGGGTATTTTGATTGGCACATTCTACGCCAACCACTATTCCGGCAATCGGCTGAGCATCATCAATTCTGGCAGCAATAAGTTGAACAACCTGCTTCGACTGGTAGACGACCAATATGTGGACACCGTCAACGTGAATGACCTCGTGGAGAAGGCAATGCCACAGATTCTTTCGGAACTCGATCCCCATTCCGTCTATATCTCAGCAAAAGACATGGAGGTGATGAACGACGACCTGAAAGGCTCGTTCTCGGGAGTAGGTATTGAGTTCACCATCCGCCAAGACACCCTCCACGTGCAGAACGTCATTAAAAACGGACCGGCGGAGAGGGCTGGCGTGATTGCAGGCGATATGATTGTAAAGGTGGACGACCAGAACTTCACTGGTAAGACACTGACCAACGAGGAAGCGATGCACCGTCTGAAGGGACCAAAGGATACAAAGGTCAAACTTGGTATCCTGCGCAACAAGGAGAAGACCATCCGTAGCTTTGTCGTGACACGTGGCGACATCCCCACCAAGAGTGTTACTGCCGCCTATATGCTGAACGACAATACTGGCTACATCCGTATCAAGAACTTTGGCGAGAATACTTATCCTGAACTGCTGATAGCCCTCGCGAAACTCTCGCAGCAGCGATTCGAGAACCTCACCATCGACCTCAGGGGCAATACTGGAGGCTACCTGGAGTCTGCCGTACAGATTGCCAACGAGTTCCTACCCAAGGGACAGTTGATTGTCTATACTCAAGGACGCAAGCAGGCGCGACAGGAGTATCGCAGTGACGGGCGCGGCTCCTACCAGCAGATTCCTTTAGTAGTACTCATCGACGAGGGCTCCGCCTCTGCCAGTGAGATCCTGGCGGGCGCCATCCAAGACAACGACCGTGGCACTATCATCGGACGCCGCTCGTTCGGAAAGGGACTCGTACAGAAGCCGATGGCTTTCAACGACGGCTCGATGATCCGCCTGACCATTGCCCGATACTATTCGCCTTCCGGACGTTGCATCCAGAAACCCTATGTCTCTGGTGACAACAAGGACTATGAGGAAGACCTGCTGGCAAGATATCAGCATGGTGAGTTCTTCTCACAAGACAGCATCAAGCATACAGGTCCTGCCTATAAGACCCGCATCGGACGAGAGGTGTTTGGCGGTGGAGGCATCACCCCTGATATTTTCGTTGCCGAGGACACGGTGGATGTTACCTCTTACTATAAGCAGGCCTCGATGAGCGGACTCATTTTACAGTTCGCCTTCGATTACACAGACAACAACCGTCAGAAACTGAACGAGTATAAGACAGCAAAAGACCTGGCGAAATACCTCGTCAAGCAGAATACCGTGGAACAGTTTGCCACCTTTGCCGAAAAGAACGGACTGAAACGCCGCAACCTCATGATACAACGCTCCCACAAACTCCTTGAGCGGTATATCAACAGCCGCATCATCTATAACATGATGAGTGAGGAGGCATGGCTGCAATACCTGAACGATGACGACTCCGCTATCAAGGAGACGCTGAGGGTGTTCCAGGCAGATCAGGCTTTCCCACAGGCACCTCAGAAACCAGAGAAAAGGAAAGTAGCATGACCAGCAAACAAGAGATACGTAAGATGCTTCGGCAGAGAGGACCTATCGGTTCCGCTGCTGAAGCATCTGCTATCATCCACCGCTTGAAAGCACATCCACAGGTGCACCTCGCACGTACCTTATTAATATATAGCGCTCTCCCCGATGAGATTCCCACCCAGCAACTCATTGACGATTTCCTGCGAGAAGGCAAGACCGTCCTGTTGCCTCGTGTCATCAGTGACACCCAGATGGAACTGCGCCGCTATACAGGAGCCGCAGATTTACAACAAGGAGCCTTTGGCATCATGGAGCCCTCAGGAGAACTCTTTACCGACTTTGGTCAAATAGATGTCGCCATCATCCCTGGTGTCGCCTTCGACAAAGAGGGCCACCGTTTAGGCAGGGGAAAAGGCTATTATGACCGTTTCCTTCCGTTATTGCACAATACTTATAAGATAGGGGTCTGTTATCCTTCCCGACTACTGGAGTATATCCCCATCGACGAGCACGACATCCCAATGGATGAGATAATATCCTAAAAACGGATATCCGTAATCACCTGTTCGCCCACTACCGCATTGAGTTTCTTCACCAATTCCCCTCGCATCATCGACAAATCAGAGCGAAGAGCAGGATTGGACAGACGAACATAGAGGGTCTGGTTATAGATATAAGTGTTCAATGTATAACGTGCGATGGCAGGACCGACAACCTCAGGCCATGCCTCTACCAACCGTTTCTGGTTTAACGGTGTCTCCAAGCCCTGTTCTCTTAATGTCCTCAACAGGACCTCTTTCAAGGATTCTATCTTCTGCCTAAACATCCTTCTGCGTTATCTCTCCGTTATCAACATAGAATATCTTATAGTCGAGGGCACTCGCTTTGAGAATCTGGTCAAGATGGTCACGGTTGGTGTCTGTGATGAATATCTGACCGAAAGCGTCTCCAGACACCAGTCGCACAATCTGCTCCACCCGCTCGGCATCCAACTTGTCAAAGATATCATCCAACAACAATAAAGGAGTCGTCTTGGAGGCGGTGCGTTTGAGGAAATCAAACTGTGCGAGTTTCAAGGCTATCGCAAAGGTCTTGTTCTGCCCTTGGGAGCCCTCCCGTTTCATCAGATGCCCATCCAAGGTGAACTCCAAGTCGTCCCGGTGAATACCATGCAACGAAAAGCCTACAGCAAGGTCTTTCGCACGGTCACGCTGGATAACCTCTAACAATGGTCCACGCTGGCAATGAGAGAGATAGTTAAGTCCAACACGCTCACGTCCAGACGATATCTTGTCGTAGAACTGTTGGAAGAGAGGCACCAGTTCCTTCACAAAGGCATCACGCTTCCTGAAAATCTCCTCACCAGACACTGCCATCTGCTCCTCCCATATCTGCAGAAGCATAGGGTCAGGAGCCGGTTCTTCCTGTTTCAGAAGCGTGTTACGCTGTTGGTGGGCATTATTGTAACGGGCAAGAGCCTCAATATATGAACGGTCATACTGCGAGATGACCATATCCATCAACCGGCGACGCTCCTCACTTCCTCCTTCTATCAGCAACGTGTCCGAAGGGGATACCACAACCAAAGGTATCAGCCCTATATGCTCAGAAAGACGCTTATACTCCTTCTTATTCCTCTTGAAATGTTTCTTCACCCCTCGCTTGATGCCGCAAGAAATTAACTCGGAGTCTTCTGTGTCCTCAGGGGTTTCTGAGTAAAGTCCCTCAATCATACAAAACGGTTCCTCATGCCGAATGACCTGTGAGTCGATCGGGTTAGAGGCAGAACGGCAGAATGACAGGTAATAGACCGCATCCAGCACATTCGTCTTGCCTACCCCGTTATGTCCGATGAGACAATTTATCTTAGGAGACAGTTCTAAGACCGCCTCCTGAATATTCTTATAATTGAGTATCGTGAGTTTTCTGAGTATCATTTGTGTGCAAAGGTACGAAAAAAAAATCATTATTCGTCATTCATTATTCATAATAATTTTGTAACTTTGCACCCGATTTGTGTATGAACAATAAATAAAATCAAGAATAATGGCAAACAAAAACCAACAAGCCGCCCCTGAGTTGCAGGAGCAGGTAACCAAAGCAGAGGCTTTCTTTGAGAAATACAAGAAGGCTATTATCATTGGCGTCATTGCAATTATTGTAATCATTGTAGGCGCTATCCTTTTCAATAATTACTACCTTGCTCCTCGTGAGAATGAGGCAAACACAGAACTTGCCAAGAGTCAGGAACTATTTGGCTCTGAGCAGTACGACAAAGCACTTGCCGGATTCCAAAAGGTGGCAAACGACTACAGTTCCACCGATGCCGGTAACCTCGCACAACTCTACATCGGTCTCTGTCAGGCTAACCTTGGCAAGTGGCAGGATGCTGTCAATGCCTTAGAGGGTTTCAGTGGCAAAGGCGATGCTATGATCTCTCCTGCCGCAGAAGGAGCACTGGGCAATGCTTACGCTAACCTCAACCAACTTGACAAGGCTGTTGAGCACCTGAAGAAAGCCGCTAAGATGGCTGATAACAACTCCCTCTCTCCCACTTTCCTCATCCAGGCTGGTGAGATTCTGGAAAGCCAAGGTAAGAAAGACGAGGCTCTGAAACTGTATCAGGAGGTGAAAGAGAAGTATTTCAACTCCATGCAGTACCAGATTATCGACGAGTATATCGAACGCGCATCTGCTAAGTAATGGCAACCAAGAACCTGTCGGAATACAATGTTGAGAAGGTGCCCGATGCCTCGAATATGATATTCGGCATTGTGGTTTCTGAATGGAATCCGGAGATCACAGGAGCCCTGTTGGAGGGATGCGTCAGCACCTTGGAGAAACATGGTGCACTGCCAGAGAACATCCATGTGAAGACTGTACCAGGCTCTTTCGAACTTATCTACGGTGCCCGCCAGATGACGCTCAACGACGGTTATGACGCTGTGATTATCCTTGGATGTGTCATTCGTGGTGAGACTCCTCATTTCGACTATATCTGTCAGGGAGTAACCCAAGGTATCGCCCGTCTTAACGCTACCAATAATATCCCCGTGGTCTATGGATTGCTGACCACCAACGACCTGCAACAGGCAAAAGACCGTGCAGGTGGACGCTTAGGGAACAAAGGTGATGAGTGTGCGGTAGTTGCTATTAAGATGGCGAAATTCTGACAATCAATGAAACTCATCAGTTGGAATGTCAACGGACTGAGGGCTTGCGAGGGCAAGGGCTTCAGTGATATCTTCAAAGAACTGGATGCGGACTTCTTCTGCCTACAGGAGACCAAGATGCAGGAGGGACAACTCGACTTGCAGTTTGAGGGCTACACCTCCTATTGGAACTATGCGGAGAAAAAGGGCTATTCAGGTACGGCAATCTTCACCAAGCATCAGCCGCTGAATGTGGAATATGGTATTGGTATCGACATCCATGACCATGAGGGACGTGTCATCACTTTAGAGATGGAGGACTTTTTCCTTGTCACTTGCTACACCCCCAACTCACAGGACGGACTCAAAAGACTGGAGTACCGTATGTCATGGGAAGATGCTTTCCGCGCCTACCTCAAACGCCTTGACCAGCAGAAGCCTGTCATCCTCTGTGGTGACCTGAATGTTGCCCATGAGGAGATAGACCTAAAGAACCCCAAGACCAATCGGATGAATGCAGGTTTTACAGATCAGGAGCGAGAGAAGTTCAGCGATCTGCTCGCCTGCGGTTTCATTGACACTTTCCGCACGCTTTACCCTGAGCAGGTCACCTACTCCTGGTGGTCATACCGTTTCCAGGCTCGTCAGAAGAACGCAGGGTGGCGTATCGACTATTTCGTGACCAGTGAGCGACTGCGTGACCATATTGGTGATGCCAAGATACACACAGAGATATTCGGCTCAGACCATTGCCCTGTCGAATTAACGTTAAAAGATTAAAAAGAAAAGCACCACGAAAGAATTTTCGTTGTATCTTTGTCGCGGTTATCAAAACCACTAAACATGTTTTACTAAAAAGAGAAAGTTATGAAAAAGATTCTTTTAGCAGTGATGGCTGTTGCTGCCATCGGATTTACATCATGTGGTAACAAGACTGCTCAGGGCGAGGCTACTGACAGCACAGAAGTTGCTATCAACGTTGACGACGAGGCTAATGCCACTATTGCCGCTTTGACAGAGCAGATTGAGGCTAACGATGCCAGCAAGTTGCAAGAGGCTCTTGCTGCCGTCAAAGAGAAGATTGCTGAACTTATCAAGACTAATCCTGAGGTGGCAAAGGAATATGTGGCAAAGGTTCAGAACTTCCTGAAAGAGAATGCAGACAAGGTAAAGTCCGTTGTAGGTGATAATGCCGCTGTTGCCGCTGCTGTTGCCGCTATCACAGATGTTGAGCCCGCTAACGTAGTTAGTGGTTTGCTGGAGCAGGTTGGTGATGCTAAGGATGCAGCCATCGATGCTGCTGACGCAGCCAAGGATGCTGCCATTGAGAAGGCTGAGGCTGCCAAGGACGCTGCCGTTCAGGCTGCTGAAGACAAGGCAAACGAGGCAAAAGAGGCTGCTAAGCAGAAGGCTAATGAGGCTGTTGACAATGCCGCTGCTGCCGCTAAAAGCAAATTAGGTCTCTAAGAAGAATCCATTTCGTTGAATAAAAGAGCCGGTTCGCTGAATAAATTTCACGAGCCGGCTCTTTTTGTCTACCTTTGCATCATCTAAATCACAAGTATTAATTTTAATGTATACAATATGAGTAAAAAGATGATGACCATTCTGTTCATGGCAGCCATGACGATGGTGACAATGATGACAGCATGCTCCGCTGATGACCCGCTGAGCAACGATGACAATAGCGGCTGGAGTGACAATGGAAGCGACGAAGGAAACACGATCACCTCTACTTATGCAGAGATGAAGACTTTCACCATCGCTATCGACAAGACAACAGCGGAACCTACCTCATCGGCTACTGCTCAGTATCCTGAGGAAGTGGCAGCCTACAATGCAGATAATTTCGCCACTATCGTAAACATCGACATGGCAAATCCTGTAAATCCTGCTGTGGATGGTGTGACAATTACCATCAATGGTAATCACGTAACGGCAGATCACGGCAGTACAGAGGGAATATGCTACATCGTCACTGGCACCACCACTGACGGTTCCCTAACGATTGGGGGAAAGACAGACTTCGCATTAAACCTCAGCAATGCCGACATCACCAATCCTGCAACCACCGCTATTGACATCGAGAGTAAGTCGAATGCCTACCTTGTGTTGACAGGTGCCAACAAGGTGACTGACGGTACGACGGCTGACGACAACCACAAGGGGGCCCTTTATGCGAAAGGTCCATTGCTCATCAGTGGTACTGGCTCTTTAGAAGTATACGGTACTTACAATAACGGTATCCACGGCAAGAGCAATGTTGTCATCGACAAGGGTGTCAACCTGTATGTCAAGTCGACTGCCAATCATGGCATCAAGGCTGGAGACGACCTGTATATCAACGGTGGTATCATCAACGTGGAGGCTTCCGCTGCTGGCGCAAAGGCAATCAATGCCGATGCCAACGTAACCATCAACGGTGGTCGTACTACCGTCATCGCCACAGGTGATGGAGAATGGGAAGAAGATGAGACACTCACGTATGGAGGAGACACCAAAGCCGCAGCAGGCATTGGCTGTGACGGCAATTTCTATATGAATGGTGGTGAAGTCTATGCCAAGGCTACTGGCAGCGGTGGCAAGGGCATCAAGGCTGACTATGAGGCCTACATTACTGGTGGCAAAATACGTGTCATTACCGAGGGAGGACTCTATTATAATAATGGCAAAGGTACTGAGAACCTCAACTACACGGGGAATACTGACAACCTGGCAAGTGCCTACACCTCTTCTCCCAAGGGGATGAAAATTGGCTCCAAAGACGAGAACGATGTCGCATACGGGGGTCCCTTGGTCATCTCTGGCGGTGACATCATGGTTCGCACCAGTGGCAATAATGCTGAGGGTATAGAAAGTAAGGGCACATTAGACATCACTGGGGGCACCATACTGGTCTATGCCCACGATGACGCAATCAACTCCACGGGCGACCTGACTGTTTCTGGTGGCACAGTAGTTGCCGTAGGAACCAATAATGACGGTATTGACTCAAATGGTGACATGTACCTGAAAGGCGGCACCATCATCGCTTGCGGAGCCAGTGGCGCAGAGGCTGGTATTGACATCAACGAGCAGAAGAAACTCTATATCACTGGTGGATATATCTTCGGTATTGGTGGACGTATCGACGGAAACTTAGGAAGCACCACACAGGGAATCATCACCACCACAGGCTCCATCACGGCTAATGGTACGGTCAGCGTCAGCAACAGCAGCAAGACACTCTACACATTCAATATGCCCCCCATTTCCTACAATAGCGGTACCATGCTCATCAGCACCCCTGACCTGAGTAGCGGCAGCAGTTATACCTTGAAGTCGGGCAGCAGTTCCACAACCGTAACAGCCTCCAACACCATCAGCAGCGGCATGGGAGGTGGTCCTGGAGGCGGCATGCCTGGTGGCGGTCCTGGCGGACATTAATGCGGAAAACACAATAACGACAATCTCTCTGCGTTATATGAAATGGATGCAAGAACAACAGAAACATGAGAATTTGACATATCTGGTGCTATGGGGCATGCTCTTCATAGCACCAGTGCTCAGTCTCTATGTCCGAACAGTCAGCAACGAAGCCTTTGAGTTCAGATGGGACGAGGTGCTGATGGTATGGAAACTATTTGCCATCTATCTGGTCATCTTTCTGTTTCATAACTTCTTCCTTGCCCATCTGTTGGTCTACAAGCAGAAACGAGCCATCTACTTCAGTGCCATCGCTATCATTATCGCCGCCTTTGTCGCCTACCAGTGTACGGAAAGACCGAAGGGGGGACCACATAGTCATCACGACAAGATGCACCATGAGCAGATGGCTGACCACCAACGTCCACTTATGGAGGATGACATGACTTTCGAGTTCGACCATGAGCCGCCCCCACCTGACAGACAACACCCGCAAAGGCACAGGGGCGAGAAGAAACCGCCTGTCATGGTGGGAGAGCATGACATCATCGCGCTCATCGTCCTCATCTTGATGCTGGGCATGAATATCGGCATCAAACTCTACTTCAAATCCCGTCGTGACACGAAGATCATGGCAGCCTTGGAGAAGGAGAACCTGGAGCAACAACTGGAGTACTTGCGCTACCAGATCAACCCCCATTTCTTCATGAATACGCTCAACAACATCCATGCGCTGGTGGACATCGACCCCGAGCGGGCGAAGAGCACAATATTGGAACTATCGAAGATGATGCGCTTCATCCTCTATGAGGGTGATAAGAAGGGAGTGCCCCTAACCCGTGAACTGGACTTCATCCGCAACTACGTGACACTGATGCGGCTACGCTATACCGACAAGGTAGACCTCCAGATGGAACTGCCTACCGAGGTGCCCGACTATGAGATACCGCCTCTGATGCTCATCACCTTCATCGAGAATGCCTTCAAGCACGGCATCAGTTACCAACGCGACTCCTTCATCCATGTGAGGATAGGCATAGAAGGTACCAAGTTGCGGTTCACATGCAGCAATAGCAAAGCAGACAAGCCGAATCAAGAGAAAGGAGGCGTAGGTCTCACGAATGTCAAACAACGATTAAACCTAATTTATGGAGATAACTTTACACTGAACATACAGGACAATCCTAACACCTATAATGTTAAACTTGAAATACCACTCACATGATACGATGTCTTGCCATTGACGACGAGCCGCTTGCCCTCCAGCAGTTGACGGTATATATCGGAAAGGTGCCTTTCCTCGAACTGGCTGCGCAATGCCAAAGCGCACTGGAGGCACGTAAGTTCTTAGAGGAGGATGCGGTAGATGCTATCTTCTGTGATATCAACATGCCCGACCTCAATGGCATGGACTTCGTGAAGTCGCTGCAGGCTCCGCCGTTGATTGTCTTTACTACCGCCTATAGCGAGTATGCCATCGAGGGTTTCAAAGTCAATGCCATTGACTACCTGTTAAAGCCTTTCGGACTGGATGACTTCCGGCGTGCCGCCAATCGTATCAAGGAGCGGCTGGAAGGCTCATCCGCCAACACTCAATATCCAAACCCTAACGCCCAAAACGACCCCACGATCTTCGTCAAGACAGAATACCGTATCGTGAAAATTGACATAACCGACATCCGTTATATTGAGGGTATGAGTGAATATCTGAAGATCTATCTGGAAAGCGAGTCCAAACCTATCATCACCCTCCTCTCGATGAAGAAAATAGAGGAAAGGCTCCCTGACTATTTCATGCGCATCCACCGCTCCTATATTGTCAACCTCAACAAGATACAGGAAGTCAACAAGAACCGCATCATCATGGATGCTGACACATACCTACCTATCGGAGACCTGTACAAGGACGCTTTCCTACAATACCTTAACATCAAATTCATAGGGAAGTGAAAGGGGTGTTAAAAGATATTAATTCGTTGGTAGTCAGCAAAGGATATATTAATTTTGCAGGCGTATGACGAAACGTATCAGTCATTTTCTATTATCGCTCATGCTCTCAGTGATGATTATTTCACTGGGAACAGGTGTTACTTTTATGCACTGTATGCATTCTGGGATGGTAGAGATGGCGACACTATCCGACCTCACCAACGATAATGGCTGCGAGGGTGAGTGCATGGAGATTACTGTCTTGCAACTTGACAATCTCAGTCAGGCACCTGTAATCTCTTTTGATTTCCATAATACTTTCCAACTATCTGCCACGCTCCAGACAATACTCGCTTACTGGCAGCGTCCTTTCGAGGTGGTTAAGGCTCCCGCCATTCCCATTCCCCAATGGATTAAGGGACCACCACGGGACTATCTCTCCCTTATGCATATTCTTTTGATTTAACCTACCCTTTATGTGAAGACGTAGGACATGGAAGTATTACGTCTACTCCCAGCGGACACATATACTCATATGCCCTACCAGTATAAAGTGTATCACGTTAAATCAATATAACCAATGAAAAAATATACCACATTATTATATATCCTGACAATGCTGCCTGCAATAGTATTGGCACAGAACTCCGCCGACACGATTAGTGTGGCGGAGAAGAAAGCCGACTTGCAGGGAGTGACTGTCACATCACGGCAGTCTGTGCGCCGTGCAGCAGGCGCCATTAATGGCTCTATCATCACCCAGTCTGAGTTATTCCGTGCCGCCTGCTGTAACTTAGGAGAGAGTTTCTCCACCAATCCCTCTGTAGATGTCAGTTACAGCGATGCCGCCACAGGAGCCAAGCAAATCAAACTGCTCGGACTCAGCGGCACCTATGTGCAGATGATGGGTGAGACCCTACCGGACTTCCGGGGGGCTACCCAGCCTTTTGCCCTCGATTATGTGCCTGGACCATGGATGAAAAGCATCCAAGTATCAAAAGGCACCTCAACAGTGAAGAACGGACCTGAGAGCATCACCGGGCAGATTAATATCGAATACAAGAAACCGGACGATGTGGAACAGGTGAACGCTAACGTCTATGGTGACACGAAAAGCCGCTATGAGGCGAATCTTGACGGGAACATACACCTTTCCCAGAAATTAAGTACCGTATTCCTAATACACGGAGAGAACGACTGGGGCAGCCATGACGATAATGATGATGGCTTCATGGATAAGCCCAACCGCCGTCAGTTGAACCTCATGAACCGTTGGAAACTCACCACTGGACGCTATCTCTTCCATGGTGGTCTGTCACTACTGACGGAAAAACGGGAGGGCGGACAGACCAGTCACCACATGAGCCTCGACACAAATCCTTACATGATATCACTACGTACCGACCGTTATGCAGCGTATATGAAACACGCATTCATTCTCAATCCCGACCGCAACAGTAATATCGCCCTTATGGCAAATGCGTCACTTCACAAAACCGATGCGACCTATGGACTGAAGGACTTCGACGTAAGCCAGCGCAGTCTGTACGCACAACTCATGTACGAAACCGACCTTGCTCCCCACCACAGCCTCAGCCTTGGCGGCAATCTCACACACGACTACTTGAGAGAGATGGGCGGTGAGAGAAGAGAAAGGGAGAATACCGCTGGACTTTACGCCCAGTACACCTATAATATGAATGAGCGTGTGATTGCCATGGCAGGCATACGTGCCGACCATAGTTCAGAGTTCGGCTGGTATGTCACTCCACGGCTGCACCTGAAATGGACTCCTGCCGATTTGCTGAGCCTGCGCGCTACAGCAGGACGTGGCTTCCGCACCGTTCATCCTATGGCGGAAATGCACTACCTCTTAGGCTCTGGACGTACCCTCGTAACTGGAGGCATGCAACAGGAGGCGGCATGGAATTTCGGACTCAGTACTGCCCTCAACATCCCATTAGCGGGGAAAACCTTACGCCTGAACGCTGAGTATTACTACACCACCTTCCAGCATCAGGCAGTGGTCGACTATGAGAGTGATCCCACTGAGATTCGCATCGCCGTCCTTGACGGGAAATCCTACTCGCATACTTTTCAGGTTGATGCCACCTATCCTATATTCAAGGGGTTCAGCCTGACAGCCGCCTACCGCTTGAACGATGTTCGGCAGACCATCGCCGGCACCCTGATGGAGCGTCCGCTTACCAGCAAATACAAAGGACTCATCACCGCCTCCTACAAGACACCCACAGAACTTTGGCAATTTGATGCTACCCTGCAACTGAACGGCGGAGGACGTATCGTGGGCAGTGAGCGGTTCCATTCCTATGAGCAGTTATCTGCGCAAATCACCCGTGAGTTCCGCCACTTCGCCGTCTACGTGGGAGGCGAGAACCTCACTAATTTCCGACAGGACGACCCTATTCGCAACGCTTCCACTCCTTTCGACCCTTCGTTTGAGAGTACACTGGTATGGGGACCAGTTCATGGACGCATGGTGTATGCTGGACTCCGGTTCCATTTGGAGAAACTCTAAACAATAAATAACCCAAAAACAGAAAAGATGAAAAAGAACATGATTTTGATGGCACTTTTGATGGTATCGTCCATCGCCATCGCCAAAGACATTAAGACAGCCGTATTTACCACTGTTCCACAGATGCACTGCGACAACTGTGAGATGAAAATCAAGAAGAATGTCCGCTTCGTCAAGGGAGTGAAGGAGATTCAGACTGATGTCGAGAAACAGACTATCACGATCACTTACGATGCCGACAAGACCTCGCCCGAGCAAATCATAGAGGGATTCAAGCGCATCAACTACAACGCACGTCAACTGAAAGACGGTGAGACTGTAGAGAAAAATCACGGTGAGCATTGTGGCAACATGTAAAAGAAAAACTGGTTTTCCTTTTGCATTTCCCCTGACTTTGCGTATCTTTGCACCACGATGGACAAAATATACTCTTTAATACTGAGTCTGCTGTTTGTGCTACCGTCAAGTGCGCAGATGGCTGATCCCGTGCATTTCACTACGCAACTGAGAGAACTCTCGGGCACGGAGGCGGAGATTATCTTCACTGGAACAATTGACGCTGGATGGCATGTCTACTCCACCGACCTGAGCGGTGGTCCTATCCCCGCTACCTTCAACAAGGTAAAGATGGACGGAGTGGAGACCATTGGCAAATTAAGACCACGGGGCAACGAGCAGAAGAAGTTCGATAAACTCTTCGACATGGACGTGCGCTATTTCGAGGGCACGGCAACCTTCGTCCAGAAAGTCAGGTTCACTAAGGAGAAATACACCATTGACTGCTATCTGGAGTATGGTGCCTGCAACGATGAGATGTGTATGCCCCCTTCCTCTGTGGAGTTTAAGAAAGAAGGGACTGCCCATATCAGCCAACCTGTAGAGGAGAGACGAGAAGAGACCATAGAGGTTCCTGCGGACACGATGAAGACGGACACGGCAAGCGTGGCTCCGCTTACTGACCTGTGGCAACCTGTCACGAAAGAGTTGAATGCCTTCAGCGACACTCCCACTGACTCCTCCCTCTGGTATATCTTCCTGGCAGGTCTGTTAGGCGGTTTCCTCGCCTTGCTCACTCCCTGTGTATGGCCAATCATTCCCATGACGGTGTCGTTCTTCCTAAAGAGAAATAAGGAACGGGCGAAGGCTATCCGTGAGGCACTAACCTACGGACTGAGCATCATCGTCATCTATGTGGCACTGGGACTGTTGGTAACAGCATTGTTTGGTGCCAATGCCCTCAATGCCTTGTCGACCAATGCTTGGTTCAATATCTTCTTCGCCCTGTTGCTCATCGTATTCGCCGCCTCCTTCTTCGGAGCGTTTGAGTTGACGCTGCCAGCCTCATGGTCGAACAAGATAGACCAGAAATCGGAGCGTACCACAGGACTGCTGAGCATCTTCCTCATGGCATTCACGCTGGTACTGGTCAGTTTCTCCTGTACAGGACCGATTATCGGATTCCTGCTGGTCGCCGTCTCCACACAAGGCAACATCCTCGGTCCCACCCTCGGCATGCTGGGGTTCAGCATTGGTCTTGCCATTCCCTTCGCCCTCTTTGCCCTCTTCCCTTCCCTGTTGAAGTCGGCTCCGAAATCGGGTGGATGGATGAATACCATCAAGGTGGTATTAGGATTCATCGAACTTGCCTTTGCGCTAAAGTTCCTGAGTGTCGCAGACCTTGCTTACGGTTGGCGACTGCTCGACCGTGAGGTCTTCTTGGCGATATGGATTACCCTCTTCGGACTGTTAGGCGCCTACTTGATGGGATGGCTCCGTTTCCCCCATGACGATCCAGAGCATCGCACAAACGTACCGCAATTCTTCCTCGGACTCCTCTCTTTCGCCTTTACCATCTATATGATACCTGGGCTATGGGGAGCGCCCTTGAAGGCAATCAGTGCTTTTACGCCACCGATGTACACCCAAGACTATAAGATCGTACAGACGACGGTGGTAGAGGCGCCTTTCAAAGACTACGAGCAAGGCATGGCGTTCGCCAAGGAGCAGCACAAGCCCGTCATCATCGACTTCACAGGCTTTGGTTGCGTGAATTGTCGTAAGATGGAGGCTGCCGTATGGACGGATGCGGAGGTGGCACGCCGACTGACACAAGACTATGTACTCATCTCCCTCTATGTCGACGACAAGACACCACTCCCCCAACCTATTGAGGTGGAGGTGAACGGACAGCAGCGCACACTCCGCACCATCGGCGACAAATGGAGCCACTTGCAGGCAATGAAGTTTGGTGCCAACACACAGCCGTTCTATGTGTTGCTCGACGAGGAAGGAAAGCCTTTAGGCCCCTCACGCTCCTACGACGAGGATATTCAGGAATATGTTGACTGGTTGGACGCTGGTCTAACCAACTATAAAACAAAGTAATCATGAAGAGAATTATCACATGCATCATGGTCATAGCACTTGCTATACCTACTTTCGCACAGTTTGAGAGTAATAAAAGCCGTAGCCGCTACAATCATAACGACACCGAGCGTTACTACGGCATACGCTTAGGACTGAACATCGCCAGCATCAGCAGTGATGCCAGCGAGTTTGACACGGACTCCCGTACAGGACTCGCCATCGGGGGAGTCTATGGCATACAACTCTCACGAAACACCCCTCTCTGGCTGGAGGCAGGACTGATGTACTCAGAGAAAGGCGGTAAGACACATATCGCCAACGACAAGGTGACCTATCGCTTGAGTTACCTGCAACTGCCTATTGTCGTCAAATACAGCATTGATGTCGACGACGATTTCTTCGTACAGCCTTTCTTCGGAGGCTATCTTGCCCTTGGATTGGGTGGCAAGGTGAAGAACTATGGTGAAAGGGAGTCGTACGACATCTTCGACAACCTGAACCGCTTCGACGGTGGACTGCGCCTCGGCTGTGGCGTAGAGTATCGGATGATGTATGCGGAGATAGGCTATGACCTCGGTCTTGCCAATATCGCCCAGGACGATTTCGATGCGGCACGTACCCACTGCCTGTTTATGAATATTGGTGTGAACTTCTAACTCTGAAATATGAACTCAAAACTATATCCCCAGATGATCATAGAGGCACTGCAGACGGTGACCTATGCAGGTACCAAGAAAAACGTGGTAGAGAGTGGCATGGTAGTCGACCAGCCTACCGTCGTCGCCCCCCAGAAGGAGGGTGACCCATGGAAGGTGGGGGTCATCCTGGAGTTCCCCCGTGATACTGACCCCTTCCTGAAATCCACGGTCAAGGCTGCCGAGGCGGCTATCAAATACCACTGTGGTAAGGAAATCGAGGTGACCATCCAAACGGAGTTCAAGTCGAAACCCCGTCCTGAGGTGGGCAAACTCCTGCCGCAGGTGAAGAATATCGTTGCTGTCAGCAGCGGCAAGGGCGGTGTGGGCAAGAGCACGGTATCCGCCAACCTCGCCATCGCCTTGGCTCGCTTAGGCTATCAGGTAGGACTGCTCGATGCGGATATCTTCGGACCCTCCATGCCGAAGATGTTCAAGGTGGAGGAGGCACGTCCCTATGCTGTCAATGTGGAGGGACGTGACCTGATAGAACCTATCGAGGCGTATGGAGTCAAACTCCTCTCCATCGGTTTCTTCGTCTCTCCTGAGACGGCGACGCTCTGGCGTGGCGGCATGGCGTCGAATGCCCTCAAACAACTCATCGCCGATGCCGACTGGGGCGAACTCGACTACCTGATCCTCGACACGCCTCCTGGCACCTCCGATATCCATCTGACCCTTTTGCAGACCCTTGCCATCACAGGTGCCATTATCGTATCTACACCCCAGCAGGTGGCTCTTGCCGATGCCCGCAAGGGAATCGACATGTATCGCAATGAGAAAGTCAACGTTCCCATCCTCGGACTGGTGGAGAACATGGCGTGGTTCACGCCTGCCGAACTGCCCGACAATCGTTATTATATCTTCGGGAAGGAGGGCTGTAAGCAACTCGCTGAGGGGATGAAGGTCCCCCTACTTGCCCAGATCCCATTGGTTCAAGGCATCTGCGACAGTGGCGACCAGGGTACTCCTGCCGCCCTCAACAGTGACACGGCAACAGGTATCGCCTTCATCAACCTCGCCCAGGCTGTCGTCACCGTAGTGAACAAGCGTAACCGCGAACTGCCTAAGACTCAGATTGTAGGAGTGAAATAGAACTATCTCCCCTCATTCCCTAACCAAGACATCATCTCATACATTCAGGCAAGGATTTCACACAAAATCCTTGCCTTTTTCTTTTTTGTTTCAGAAATAATCGCTATCTTTGCAAACAAGAATAGGGACATCAACTATTCGACTATCATTATGGAAATAGAAATATCATTTGCCCAACGGCTTAAAAGACTTATGGATAGCCAGCCTGTTATATCCAGTGGAATGGAATATGATGGACTATATGAGTTGAACAACAAATCAGCGGAAAAATATTTGCGAGACAATATTCGTGGGAACTACATCAATAATGACACTGGTGATATAATAAAAGTTACTCGAAAAGGTGCGGAGAAAGTTACTCGCCATGATGCGGAAAATGAATCTCATTTGAAATCACTTGCGTTAATACCAGAGTTTATACGACAATCAATATTCATTACTGAGGAAGTCAACGAAAAGGAGAAAAATGAGTATGATGTTTTTCGTTATTACGTAGTAGGGCTGAGAATGTCAAATGTAGATTATACGGTCAAAATTGTTGTAGGCGTAAAGAATGGCTACACTTTCTATGACCATGCTTTGACCCCAATAGAAAAAAGTAAACTCCTCAGAAGTATTGACGAGATAAAGCGCCCGTTTGCTTCCAAGGAGTTTTCTAATGACGGAGGAATAGCCTCCGATGTTCTTTCTGTTTGCAAAGATAAGCGTTTAATTTCAATTCTCCAAACAAAATGATACTTTTTTATTATTTCATTTCTTCTAATTCCTAATCCTCCGCCTCATCAGGGGGACAGAGAGGGGCTTCCTTCATTTCTATAAGTACGAAGTTTATATGACACCTCCAAATATTTTTCTCTTTTTCTTCTTTGTTTCAGAAATAATCGCTATCTTTGCAACACCAGAACCCGCCAAGCCTCTCCAACGATGCTCAAATGTGTGGACCGTTTTATTTTTATAAAATCAACGCAATGGGGTTCCCCCGTGGATGGGAGAATGAACCATTATGGAATACGCCAATTGCTTGATAAAAAAGACAGATAAATCGGAATTTAGCGAACTACAATAGAAAGTAACATGGACGAGAATTTCGCAATACAACTATTTGAGGGCAAGAAAGTACGCATCGTTTGGGATGCAGAAAAAGAGAAGTACTTTTTCTCTGTTGCCGACATAGTACAAGTGTTGACCGACAGTGCTGATGTAAAGCAGTACATCAAGAGGATGCGAGCACGTGATACGGAACTTAATTCCAAGTGGGGTACAATTTGTACCCCTGTTGTTATGTTGGCACCGGACGGAAAGAAAAGAAAGACCCAAGCCGCCGATCTGGAAGGTATCTTCCGTATCATTCAGTCAATTCCTTCCAAGAAAGCAGAACCTGTGCGTCAATGGTTGGCAGAGTTGGGCAGTCAACGTATCGACCAGATAATAGACCCAGAGCTGACGTTCCAAATGGCTGTAGAGGACTATCGCCGTCAAGGTTATAGTGACCGTTGGATAAACGAGCGTATGCGTTCCATAGAGATGCGCAAGGAACTGACGGACGAATGGCATCGTTCCGGCATTCATGAGCCACGCGACTTTGCCATCCTCACCAACGTCCTCACCAAAGCGTGGAGCGGCATGACCACAGGGCAGTATAAACGCTATAAAGGTCTTACGAAAGAGAACCTGCGCGACAATATGACTAATATTGAACTGGCTCTCAATACGCTTGCCGAGGTGGCAACCACGGAATACTCTCGTCAGTCTAATCCTCAAACGATGGCAGAGAGCCAGCGCATTGCACAAGAGGGTGGTAGTGTTGCCCGCGATGCACGTCAAACGATGGAACGCCGTCTCGGCCGCTCCGTTGTCTCACCAGAACGAGCCTCTGACTATATCAAACCCATTGATGGTACTGACGCTGAAACACTCCTCACACCAGAAAAAGAGCAATAGGACTGATAATCGGAATTTAGCAGAATAAACATAAAGTATATTCAGCGAATTAAAAAAAATGAAGTATTATCAAATATCTTTTACTTTAGAAAAAAGTATAAGAGGAAATCATGAAATGCCTCATACGATTAGTATAGAGTCAAAGGAATTTCTAAGATATAATTTAGAAAAAAACAAAACCATATCTATGTATTTTGAAAACAAGAAGAGCTTGTATGACGAAATGCCAGATAATCTTCGTGGTAAACTGATTAATCGAGAGGGTGTGATTGACTTCATGGATTTCACACAAAATCCTTGCCTTTTTCTTCTTTGTTTCAGAAATAATCGCTATCTTTGCAACACCAGAACCCGCCAAGCCTCTCCAACGATGCTCAAATGTGTGGGCCGTTTTATTTTTATAAAATCAACGCAATGGGGTTCCCCCGTGGATGGGAGAATGAACCATTATGGAATACGCCAATTGCTTGATAAAAAAGACAGATAAATCGGAATTTATCAGCATAAATACCATTTTATCAGCAAAACTGATAAGCATTATACGAGAAAGCCTTTACCTTTGCAATAAAATTCTAAATAACAAAAAGTGAGTGATTATGAAAACTATTTATGAATGTTCGCAAAGTAAAATGGTGAAATGGATTACGACCATTTTTATCTTGGCTATGGTGCTCGGTGTCTTAACAGAAATGTACTATGTCTCTAAGGGGATGGATGTAACAGGTGCCATTATCGTATCAGCAATCCTACTTGCTGTCGCTTTCTCGTGTTTCCTTATCTTCCCGTTGTATATCATATCAGACGACAAAGGAATAGGTATTCGGACTCTGTTACGAACTATACGAGTGCCTTATAAAAACATTGACTACATTGAGCGCATAGACGCGCAAACTCCTCTGTTGGGCGCTAAGACAATCCGCTTGTTTGGTGTAGGAGGTGTCTTTGGATATATTGGCTTGTTCCATACAAAAGGAATCGGCACGTTTCGCTCGTATGTCACGGATGCAAAGAAGACGTTCCTGATTTACCGAATCAAAGGGATGCCTATCGCCATAAGTGTAAACGAACCTGACGAGTTTATGCCCTATTATCTGAAAGGAGGTGTGAAATGAACATGCTCTATGATTTCTCATCAGCCCTTTTGCAAGCTCGGCAGCGTAAAGGCCTGACACAAGAACAGATTGCCTTTTCTCTGGATATATCGCAAGCAACCTATAATGCATGGGAATGCGGACACCGACTTTGTCCTTACAAGCATATCGTTGCTCTCATCAGTTTTTTTGACGATGAGCAATTTACTCGTCGAATGCTTCATATCCTGCTGTCACTGCAACATAACATGGCAGGACTGAACAGGAAGACAACGGCAGAGCTGAACACCTTCTACATGAAACTTATAGCGCTGCTTGCCGATGAATGCGCAGAATGGCTCAAGACATTACCGTGAAATATTATAAGGAATACAGACTCTAAATTCCAATTTTAATGCTGGATGTTGCACGACAGGCTTGAATCTAAATATTTGCGTTTATTAGTCCCAAGACATTTTCCGGCACTAAAGCCTCCGATAGTGAAGACAAGCACCTCCCATCCTTGACACGAGAGTCTCCTATCAGCCATAGGAGAGGGGTCGCTCCTCAATCGGAGGCATGATAGTATTGCGGTGGAGGCTTACTAACACGTGATGGAAGGCATCATAAGGTTGTAGATTTTCGTGAGGAGCCTACTATTTTCAGTGAGGAGCCTGCTAATTCCAGTGAGGAGGCTGTTAATTTCAGTGAGGAGGATGTTATTTAGAACAAGACAACACCTGCAAAGGATACCTACTCCTTCATCTGTGCCTCCCGCTTGTGCTTCAAATACTTGAGGCGCTCCATAGCATGGGCACGAGCCTGATAGATCTGGAAGCGATAGACGCAGACGGTCAGTATGAAATAGCAGAAAGCCTGTATCCAGAGGATACGCAACTCAGGCATGACATCACTGATATCGGCACCCATGGAGTTCAGACGGATATAGGCACGAGCACCAAAGGTGGAGGGGAATAGCCATGACACACCCTGCCAATAGCCAGGGATATTCGATTGAGGCCAAGACACCCCAGTCAGGAACAATAGCGGCACACTGACAAAGACCATTAGCAGCATCACGTTCTCACGATATTTCACCATACACGATACCATCATGCCGAAGAAGATACAGGCAAGGATATAGGGTATCATCAGATAGAGCAGCGACAGTCCTGTGGCAAGTTGTGGAAAATGGAACAGACGGGGCACGCCAGTCGCCAGCCAGGCACCCATCACCAAATAGATCATGAAGTAGCACATGAATTTACCCATTACGATAGGGAAGGTACTGCCATAGCGGGAGTCACCGACTGGTATCAGATTATGATACGGATTCGTCTCTCGTGCCGTACCAGCGGAGAGTCCGATACCCAGGACAAGGGTTTGTTGGAGTATCAGCATCAACACGGCAGGAAGGACAAACGAGCCATAGCCTCCGCCAGGACTGAAGATAGGCACATCGGCATAGTCTAACGGTCGTGCCGCTATCACCTCCTCACGGGTCGTGTAATGTCCTCCTAACTGTTTCTGCAAGTCAGTACCCATCTGCATCGACACCAACTGTGCCGACTGGAAGACAGCCTTATAGGCAAGCATCAGACTCATATCGCAATAAACGCTGACTACTCCCTGCCTCATTCCATAGACATCCGCGTCGAAGGAACTGGGGATAAGATAGATGCCCTTGACCAATTGACGGCTAACCAATGACTTCGCCTCATCCAAGTCTTGCGCATAATATTTCACATGGACATCGGCTGTGGCATCGCACATGCGGATAAACTGACGGGACAATTGACTATGCGACTGGTCGACGACACAGACAGGAACCTCATGGACGGTCTCGTTGTTGTATATCCAAGAATAAAGCAACGGATATACCAACGGCACGATGATGAAGAAGATCAGCACTCCCTCATCCTTCACCACCTGCGTCATCTCCTTGCGCCAGATATAGCAAGCATCCTGTACACCTTTATATATATTATGGAATATAGACATAGGTAAGCATGGCGTTTTTAATCTTTCTGACCACCAACCAAGGCAGCAGCATAAAGGCGGCGAGAGCGGCAAAGTGGAACCACGCCTCAATGAGCGGGAAGCCATTGAAGACGCATATCTGGTAAATCATCCAGTAATGGCGCAACGGGAAGAGCCACGACAGCGACTGCAGCGGAGCGTCCATACCCATCACCGGGAAAGCGGAACCAGCCATTGAGAAACTCAGTACTGCCCATAGGGAGCAGATACTCATCGACATACGCAGGGAAGGCATCAGTCCGAAAGCGAAAATACCGAAGCCCTGAGCCGCCAGTACCTGCATCAACCCAAGAAGCACGAGCATTCCAGCACCTCCCAGATGGGGGAATTGCAAATGGTAGAACACATAATACTCATAGCCGAAGACGATGGCGAGCCAGACAAGGGTCTGGGGCAGGAATTTCCCCAACAGCGCCACCGTGATGTTATTGTCGGCTAACGAAAGCCATTTCTTGGCGGTGACGAACTTCAGTTCCGTGCCTAAGGAATAGGCAGAGACCAGAAAGATAAAAAGCATGATAGCACCAGGCACCATCATGGTTGTCAGATAGGCATTGTAACTCGTCCATGGATTGGCGATCTGGTGGAGGTCTATCTTAATGGGTTGCAGGAAAGCCTGTATCTGCTGGTCGGTATATCCTTTCGCCCTCATGGTAGCCTGACCTACCGCAGCGGAGCCGAGGGTAGAGATGGTCTTCATGTCCTTCATCAACAAGGCACCTGCCGCCAAGGTGGTGTACGAGTAATAATAGGACACCTTCGGCTGACGACTTGCCAGCAGTTTCTCTGTCGTCCCCTTGGGGATATAGAGGAACCCGTATATCTCATTGCGTTGGATGGCACGGCGCGCCTCCGCCACACTGGGATAGTGCGCCACGACCCTCGACATCTGGAAACCGTCTAACCGTCGTGTCAGCGAACGAGAGGTGGTGGTATTATCCAAGTCGACAATACCCACAGGCATATCGGTAGGCAGTCCGTCATCCATGATGGAGGTGAAGAAGAAGATCATGAGGACAGGGAATACCACCATGCAGAAAGCATAGATGTGATTATGGCGCAGGATTGACAACTCCCGCAGCATGATCTCGTATATCTGCCTGAGATACCTCACCTCTTATCTAATTATCAGCGACATTCCAGGACGCAAGCCCTCCATCTTCTCCACAGGGCGAGCCTTCACCTCGAAAGTCTTCAAGTCATACTGTCCGTTTGCCTTGGTAGCCTTCCAGACAGCATAAGATCCCTGGTCTTTCAGGTAATAGACCTTCATCTGGATGGTCTTGTTGAAGGCAGGGACAAAGGCATCGAAGGTCTTGCCCACGGCAAGTCCATTAAGTTGGTCCTCACGAACGTTGAATGTACCCCACATATCTTCCATTACCGAGATATTCATAATCGGAGAGCCCGTGCCCACCAACTCCCCTACCTTCGGGAATATCTCACTGACCTCACCCTCCATCTGGGCGATCTGCACCGTCTCGTTGATATAGGAGTTCACCTCCTGAACGGCACCTTTGGCACGACCGACCATAGCGGCGGCAGCCATTTTCTCCTCACGGCGGGCACCATTCTTAGCCATCTGATACTGGCTCTCGGCAGCCTTCGCCTGCGCCTCCATCGCCTTGTAGTTGGCATAAGCCTCATCACGCTTCTGGGCACTCATCACCCCCTCATCGAACAGACGCTGTACACGCTGATAGGATTTCTCGGCAATCTCCAAACCTGCCTTTGCCTGCTGCATCAACTGGTAGGCACCCTGTATCTGTTCCTGACGGGCGCCATTGCGAGCCATCTCCTCCTGGGCGGCGGCGGCACTCTCCGCACTCTGTGCCTGTTCCATCTTGGCACGTACCTCTGGGGCATCAAGGATAGCAAGGGTATCCCCCACTTTCACGAAGTCACCCTCTTTCACTCGGATTTCCAGGATACGACCAGGCACCTTACTGGACACACGATACTCACTTACCTCCACTTGTCCCTGAATCAGTTCGGGGTCACGCCCTAAGGCGAAGAAACCTATCAAGGCGACAATGACTACTGCTGCCGCAAATCCTAAGATGGCAAGCAGGATGTTGTTATGTTGTGTTTTTGCTGACATAATCTTTATTGTAATGTGCCAAGTGCTTTCTGCAAGTTCACCTGACTGAGTTTGACATCTATTTCCGCATCTATCTTCTGTGACTGCGCCTGCAGCCAAGCCGTCTGCGCCTCCATGACGGTCGTCGCGGAGATCACGCCCTCACGGAATCCGAGGTTCGCCGTGCGCAGGTTCTCATCAGCCTTCTCCGTATTTGACTTCGCCATCTCCAGTTTCCGATATGCCTCATTGACATGGAAAGCGCTCTGGTTGACCTGCAGTTCTATCTTCTCACGAGCCTCGTCGAGTTCGAGGTTGGCGATGGTAGTAGCCCCCTTAGAGGCACGTACCTTATAGGCGACATCCCCCCAGTTCCAAATGGGGACACGCACCAATACACCTACATTCCACACGCCAGCGAACTTACGCTCGAAACCATTGAAGACATTCGGATTCGAGACGGCATAGCCACCTGTCAAGGCGACCTGTGGCAGATTACCCGCCTTGAGGATATTGGTGAGTTGGCGACTCATATCCACCATGTTCTGTAGTTGGCGCAGTTCTGGACGGTTCTCGGTGGCGATAGTCTTATCCACAGCAGGAGTCACCTGCGAGGTGCTGAGGTCCTCAGCATCCTCATCAGCGAGGGTCACCTGCTCATTCATCGGCATACCACAGAGTTGACAGAGCAGCATCTTGGAGAGTGTCAGTCCATCGTCGACTTTAAGCAATGTCATCTCTGCCTCGTTGACCTTCACACTGACGCTTAAGCCCTCGGAACGGGTAGCGACACCCTCTTGAATCATTTTCTGCACATCATCGTCCAGTTTCCTCACCACATCGAGATAAGACTGGGCGAGTTTCTGCTTATGCTTCAACGACACCACCTGCCAATACGCCTGGTCAACCTGATAGAGTGTTGCCTGACGATTCGCCTCTGTAGCGTTTGCAGCCATCTCCTCTCCGATATCCGCCATCCTATTCATGGCGATGATGGCACCACCCATGAAAACAGGCTGCACCAACATGATAGCACCTGCAAAGACATTTCGGGTATCGGTGCGGAATGCGTCAACAACCCGCTGACCTCCTCCATTCAGGAGATTGCTAACTGGCGTTACCCCGGCAGCAAACTTCTGTTGGATAAGATCGGGCGTAATACCTATCTGCCCGAGCGACTGCCAGATATCCATAGGAACATTACCCATTGCCTCCCCCAATTTCTCACCGGCAAACGATGTGGTGGTCGTACCAAGGTTCGACAAAGCACCTTTCTGCTCGTCGTTAAGCAAGGAAATCTCCTTACTGGTCCATTCGTAACCTCCCAGCGCACTGACATGCGGCAGGTATTTCGTCCTTGCCGACTTGCGGAGGTTGGCGGCTACATCCTGTTTGACTTTCGAGATGCCCAACTGCTTGTTGTTACGCAACGCCATGGCACGACAACTATCCAGTGTCAGCATTTGCTGCGCTCCAACAGGTAGGGTCACCCATACCAACAGGGAAAAAACTAACTTCTTGCTCATTGATTACTTCTCTAGTTCTATAGAACGGGAACCGATCTCATGACCGTCGGCTATCACCTGCACACGGTAGGTTCCTGGTATCAAAGTCTGCTTCTTGGCGACATACAACTCCATAGGAGTCTCCTCACCCGTATACTCAATGGTCTTCATCACCGTATAGGCGACCTCCTTGTCCTCGAAAGGACATTGTCCAGAGGCATTGAGCACATCACCTGTCGGAGTGAGGATGCGGACGTATATCTTACGCTGCCCATTCGTTGCCGTCACGTTGCGGGATATCACGAAGCGCACCTTCATCTCATTGGTGGAGCCACCAATCTTGTGA
This sequence comes from Prevotella sp., assembly GCA_017470055.1. Classification (GTDB taxonomy): domain Bacteria; phylum Bacteroidota; class Bacteroidia; order Bacteroidales; family Bacteroidaceae; genus Prevotella. The sequence goes on from JAFUFD010000043.1 coordinate 83,449, forward strand.
GGATGCTTCACACGGTCTTTCGTCTTCGACGACAAGGCAGCCTTGACGACCATCATGATATCGATATTTACCGCATTCAACTGGGCGGCGATAGCGACTTTTTCAGAGAGTGTCGCATTATCGGTGGTCAGGGCGAGATTCTGCTGGTTGCTCTCCTCCAACTCCGAGCGCACCCTGTTGTTCTCGTCCTGCAAAGCCTGGTTCAGGCGATTCAGTGAGTCAATCTCCAGGACATAACTGCGCAACACGGCACGAACAGAGGCGAGTTCCTTCTTCAGACGAGTAATCTCCGCCGCATCTGTCGCCTTTGTGTTCTTCAGTTCCTGCAGCAGTTGCTCTGTACGCTCCTGCTCACGAGTCAACTGGGCGATGATGGAGTCGTTGTTGATACGGGTCTTCATCTCACTGTACTGATCGGCAAACTGGCGATACTCTCCTTCCATCTCCTGCTTGTCGTAGACGGCGAGTTCCTCCATCTCCTTATTAGCCTGTGCCTGCTGGTTCAGGTTATAGGCGAGATAAGCCACGCCAATGACCAGCAAAACGATAACAGCCGTAAGAATTGATATGATTTTCTTATCCATAATACTTTCTAAAACGGTGCAAAGATAGGACTTTTCAGTAACATGACAAAGTTTTTTTGTTCACAACTATTGGAAGTTTAAGATTTATTTCATATATTTGCACAATAATAATCACCAAGGAACGACATTGCCTATGGATAAACAAGGTTTCTGGTACAGGGCTTTTGACCTCTACTATGATGGTTTTCGGAACATGCGACTGGGAAAAACGCTGTGGACAATCATCCTCATCAAACTATTTATCATGTTTGCCATCCTGAAAGTATTCTTCTTTCCTAATTTCCTGAAGAGCCATGCGGAGAAAGGCGGAGAGTCTGACTTCGTGGCAACGGAGATGATCGAACGTGCCCCCTAACAAACCTACCCCACCTAACAAACCTAAAAAAACCTAATAAATTATGAATGACTTACTTTTAAACATCGATGCGGGAGCCGTCAACTGGGCAAGAGCACAGTTTGCGCTGACGGCCATCTATCACTGGCTGTTTGTCCCCCTGACACTGGGACTCGCTGTCATCATGGGTATCGCCGAGACTTATTATTACCGTACCAAGGATGTCTTCTGGAAAGACACTGCAAAGTTCTGGCAGAAACTCTTTGGCATCAACTTCGCCATGGGCGTGGCAACAGGTATCATCCTCGAATTCGAGTTCGGTACCAACTGGAGTAACTACTCATGGTTCGTAGGCGACATCTTTGGTGCTCCTCTCGCTATCGAGGGCATCCTTGCCTTCTTCATGGAGTCAACTTTCGTCGCTGTGATGTATTTCGGATGGAACAAAGTGTCAAAGGGTTTCCATCTTGCCTCCACCTGGCTGACAGGCTTAGGCGCCACCATCTCTGCTTGGTGGATTCTGGTGGCAAACGCATGGATGCAGTATCCTGTCGGATGTGAGTTCAACCCCGACACCATGCGTAATGAGATGGTCGACTTCTTCGCTGTCGCTTTCTCACCCTTTGCCGTTGGCAAGTTTTGCCATACTGTTATCTCCGCTTGGATCATCGGTGCCGTCTTCGTTGTTGCCGTCTCCAGTTGGTATCTGTGGAAGAAACGTGAGACGCAACTCGCCAAGGAGAGTATCAAGATTGCCGCCGTCGTAGGACTTATCGCATCTCTCGGCGCTGCTTTCACCGGTCATATCAGCGGACAGCAGGTGGCTAAGGTACAGCCTATGAAACTCGCCGCCATGGAGGCGCTCTACAACGGAGGCACAGACCAAGGATTAACGGCAATCGCCTGGGTGAATCCTTTGGCGCAGCCAGACTATCAGAACGAGGAGGCAGCGCCTCTGAAGATAGACATGCCATACGCCTTGAGCATCATGGCGACCAACGACCCGCATGGCTATGTACCTGGCATCAACGATATTCTGAACGGCTATACCAAACCTGATGGTACGAAAGAGCCGTCTGTTGATGAGAAGATTGTAATGGGGCAGGAGGCCATCACCGCCCTTGCCGCCTATCGTAAGGCGAAAAAGGAGGGTGCCGACGAGGCTGTCCTGAAGGAACAACTCTCCATCCTCAAGGCAAATATGAAGTATATGGGCTATGGCTACGTGAAAGACAAACACGACATCGTGCCTTACGTACCCATTAATTTCTGGGCGTTCCGCATCATGGTAGGACTGGGCTGTGTGTTCATCCTGTTCTTTGCGATTATCATTCTGCTTGCCTACAAGATTCCATTCCTCTCTATCACCACACGGCGACTGCTTGCCACCTTGGGACTGTTGCCTGAGACGGAAGCCGACTCTTACGACATCACAAGACTGCCCGCATGGCATTACATCATTGCCATCATCCTCGTACCTCTTGCCTACATCGCCTCTGAGAGCGGATGGCTCGTCGCTGAGTTCGGCAGACAGCCATGGACTATTCAGGACATGCTGCCCATATGGGTTGCCGTCAGCGATATCAACGGCAGTGCCGTTGCCTTGACGTTCTTCATCTTCTTGTTCCTTTTCACCTTGATGCTTGCCGTGGAGATCAGTATTCTGCTAAAGCAAATCAAGAAAGGACCAGAGTATTCAGCATGAATCGAGATATCGAAATAACAAGATAATGAAATAACGAGAACTATGACATACGAATTCTTACAGCATTACTGGTGCTTCATCGTAGCACTCTTAGGCGCATTGTTAGTGTTCCTGCTCTTCGTGCAGGGAGCCAACTCACTGGCAGGCAGCCTTGGATATACAGAGGAGGGTCGCCGCCTTGTCTATAACTCCACAGGACGCAAATGGGAGTTTACATTTACCACCCTCGTCACTTTCGGCGGAGCGTTTTTCGCTTCCTTCCCCCTTTTCTACTCCACGTCGTTTGGAGGAGCCTACTGGCTGTGGATGATTATCCTGTTTACCTTCGTGTTACAGGCAGTCAGTTATGAGTTTCAGAACAAGATAGGCAACTTCCTCGGTCCAAAAACGTTTCAGTTTTGTCTAACGCTAAATGGCATCTTAGGTCCATTGCTCTTAGGCGGAGCCGTTGCCACCTTCTTCGAGGGCTCGAACTTTATCATCGCCAAAGACAACCTGATAGACGCAGGCTCGTTCACACCCATCATCAGCCGTTGGGCAAACGCCTCCCACGGACTGGATGCCCTGCTGAATCCCTGGGTACTGGTCTTCGGCTTTGCCGTGGTCTTCCTTGCCCGTGTACTGGGAATCCTCTATGTGATGAACAACGTCAATGACGAGGACATCCGCAGTCGTGGCAGTGTACGCCTCATCGGCGCCGCTGTACCCTTCCTCATCCTCTTTGTCGCCTATCTCGTCCATCTGCTATTGAAAGACGGCTATGCCTGGGACCCAGAGACGGGAGTGATCTTCATGGAGCCGTATAAGTACCTGCACAATTTCATTGACATGTGGTACCTCCTTATTATATTATTAATAGGTGTAGTACTGGTGCTTTATGGCATTGGAAAGACGATTGTATCGAAAGACTATATCAGTGGTATCTGGCCCACAGGTATCGGCACCGTGCTTACCGTCCTTGCATTATTGCTCTGCTCCGCATGGAACCACACGGCATACTATCCCTCCACTGCCGATCTGCAGTCGTCGCTGACACTCGCCAACTCGTGCAGCAGTGAGTTCACGCTCAGGACGATGTTCTACGTTTCCCTGCTTGTTCCTTTTGTGCTTGCCTATATCGTCTACGCTTGGCGAGCCATCGACAAGAAGAAACTCGACAAGCAGGAGATTATCGACGACCACGCCTATTAAAAATATTAAATAATCCCTATTCATGGCTGCGAAATTCAACAGAATTGATTAATTTTGCAGCCATGATTGTTTGTATCGCAGAGAAGCCCAGTGTGGCAAGGGACATCGCACGTATTATCGGTGCTACTGCCTCGCACGACGGATATATGGAGGGTAACGGCTACCAGGTGACATGGACCTTTGGTCACCTGTGTACCCTAAAGGAGCCGCATGACTACACCCCGATGTGGAAGTCATGGAACCTGACATCCCTACCTATGATACCAGAGCGTTTTGGTATCAAACTCATCGACCAGCCGAGTATCAAGAAGCAGTTTGCCATCATCGAGAGCCTCATGCGGAAAGCAGACCGTATCGTCAACTGCGGTGACGCCGGACAGGAGGGTGAACTCATCCAGCGATGGGTGATGCAGAAGGCGGGAGCGAAGTGCCCTGTCAGTCGTCTGTGGATATCCTCGATGACGGACGAGGCGATCAGTGAGGGTTTCTCGCAACTGAAAGACCAGGCTGACTATCAGCCGCTATATATGGCAGGACTGTCCCGTGCCATCGGTGACTGGCTGTTGGGTATGAACTGTACCCGTCTCTATACTTTAAGGTACGGACAGAACCGTCAGGTGCTCTCAATAGGACGTGTACAAACCCCTACCCTCGCCTTAATTGTCAACCGCCAGAAAGAGATAGAGAACTTCAAGCCTGAGCCCTACTGGGTGCTTGCCACCGTCTATCGGGACACCACTTTCACGGCTACCAAGGGAAAGTTTACCTGCAAGGAAGAGGGAGAAGAGGCTTTCGCCACCATCGAGGGCAAACCTTTCGAAGTGACGAAGGTGGAAAAGAAAGAGGGCAAGGAGCAGCCTCCCCAACTCTATGACCTCACCTCCCTGCAAGTGGACTGTAACCGTAAGTTCGGCTATTCCGCTGAGATGACACTCAACCTCATCCAGTCGCTCTACGAGAAGAAGTACACGACCTATCCTCGTGTAGACACCCAATACCTCTCTGACGACATCTATCCGAAATGTCCGCAGACCCTCAACGGGCTCTATCAGACCAAGTTTGGAGGCGCTCCCGTCTATGCGGAGTATATCAAGCCCATTGGTGGTAAGGCGTTGAGGAAGTCGAAGCGTGTCTTCGACACCTCGAAGGTCACCGACCACCATGCCATCATCCCGACAGGTGTCATTCCCCAGAACCTCAGTGATGCCGAGCAGAGGGTGTTCGACCTTGTGGCACGTCGCTTTATCGGTGTCTTCCTGCCTGATTGCAAGTTCTCTACCACAACGGTATTAGGACAGGTCGACGAGGTGGAGTTCAAGGTAACGGGAAAAGAGATTCTCGACCCAGGTTGGCGAGTCATTGTGTCCACTAAGTCTGAAGAGACAGGGGATAAAGAGGCGGAGGAGCGCACCCTCCCCACCTTCGTCAAAGGCGAGACGGGCGAGCACCAGCCCACCCTAACAGAGAAATGGACAACGCCCCCACCTTATTATACAGAGGCAACCCTTCTCCGTGCCATGGAGACTGCGGGAAAGTTCGTGGAAGATGAGACCCTGCGTGCCGCCATGAAGGAGAACGGTATTGGTCGCCCTTCCAGCCGTGCCAGTATCATCGAGACCCTTTTCAAACGCCATTATATCAAGCGAGAGCGCAAACGCCTTGTCGCCACGCCAACTGGTATCGAACTGATCGACCTCATCCGTGAGGACTTGCTGAAGAGTTGTGAACTCACAGGTATCTGGGAGAAGAAACTGCGTGACATCGAGCATCAGCAATATGACGCAGGGCAGTTTATCCAGGAACTGAAAGAGCAAGTTACCACCATTGTCAGCGATGTAATGCGCGACCCTACTAACCGCCGTATCACCGTCATGCCTCCAGAGGAGGAAAAGAAGAAGGGCAAGAAAAAACAATAAAAAAGCCTGCCTTTCGTTTATTGGTTGTATGATGCGCAAGAACCTACACCTTATTTATATATTAGGCATCGCACTCCTCTTGATGGGATGTGGTGCCGATCAGGCGATAAAGAAAGGCGATAAGTATTATGCCCTCGGCGAGTATTTCGACGCGGCGGCACAATACAAGAAGGCATATGCGCAGACTCCTGTCAAGGAAAGGAAACTCAGGGGGCAACGTGCCCTGAAGATGGCGGACTGCTACCGACGTATCAACTATACCCAGCGTGCCATTGCCGCCTACCGTAATGCCTTACGCTACGGGCAACAAGACTCGCTGACACAACTCTATTTAGGACAGCAACTGTTGAAGGCTGGCAGTTATAAGGAGGCGATAAAGGTGTATGGGGACATGCTCGTCGACTCTGTGGCAAGTCAAAGTCCAGCCTTTGCCAAGATCCTCGCACAGAATGGACTACGTTCCGCACAGCAGGCTCCTATCTGGAAACAAGAGGGCTCCCGTTATACCGTGAAACGGGAGAATATCTTCAATTCCCGTCGTGCAGAATATTCGCCGGTCTTGGGGGGAGATGATTTCGACCGTCTGTACTTTACCTCTACCCGTAATGAAGCGACAGGTGATGAGTTGAGTGGTATCACTGGCACGAAGAACGGTGACATCTTCCTATCACAGAAAGACGAGCAAGGCAAGTGGCAACGCCCACAGGTCATCGACTCTGAGTTAAACAGCACCGATGATGAGGGAGCCTGTTGCCTGACACCCGACGGGCATACGATGTACCTGACCATCTGTAAGACAGACAATGACTACCCCCGCTATGCGAAGATAGGCTCCTCCCGCCGCTCCGACGCCGCATGGAGCAAGCCACAGGAGGTGCAACTGACCCGTGACACGCTCTCGCTCTTCGCCCATCCCGCCGTCAGCCCTGATGGCAAATGGCTCTATTTCGTCAGCGACATGCCTGGTGGTATGGGGGGTAAGGACATCTGGCGTGTGCGTCTCTCCGAGAGTAACATGGGGGGCGTGGAGAACCTCGGAGCACCTATCAACACCCCTGGCGATGAACTCTTCCCCACCTTCCGTCCTAACGGTGACCTCTATTTCTCCAGCAACGGGCATGAGGGCATGGGCGGATTAGATATCTTCATCGCCAAGCCTAACGCCTTTGGCTGGCAGTTGGAGCATCCCGGCTTTCCCTTGAACTCACAGGGCGACGACTTCGGCATGACCTTTGAGGGGATGCTCAACAAAGGATTCTTTTCCTCCAACCGTGGCGATGCCCACGGATGGGACCATATCTACTCCTTTGAGAACCCCGAGATCATCCAGACCGTCAAGGGGTGGGTCTATGAGCAGGAGGGCTATGAGTTGCCGCAGGCCATCGTCTATCTCGTGGGCAACGACGGCACCAACCTGAAACTCAGCGTGAAGGGGGACGGCTCGTTTACCCAACAGATCAAGCCTCACGTCGACTACGTGCTGCTCGGCACCTGTGCAGGCTACCTGAACCACAAGGAGGAACTGCGGGTGGAGCCCGTCGAGGACTCCGAGGAATACGTCTTGCAGTTTCCTCTTGCCAGCATCACCGCCCCCGTTCTCATCGACAATATCTTCTATGACTTCGACCGTGCCACCCTGCGCCCTGAGTCGACAGAGGCTTTGGACAAACTGGTGGTATTGCTGAACGAGAACCCGCATGTCGCTATCGAACTTGCCGCCCATTGCGACTACAAAGGTAGTGAGGAGTATAATATACGACTCTCGCAACGACGTGCAGAGGCAGTGGTCAACTATCTAATCAGTAAAGGCATTGCCAAGAACCGCCTTGCTCCCAAAGGCTATGGCAAGGGCAGTCCCAAGAAGATTCGTAAGAAGTTGACAGAGAAATATCCCTTCTTGAAAGAAAACGACGTTCTGACAGAAGAGTATGTCAGAACGTTCACCCCAGAGGAGCAGGAGATATGCAACCAACTCAACCGCCGCACGGAGTTCAAGGTGACGAGTACCACCTATGGCATGTTCGACAAGGAAGGTCGCCTTATCGAATCAAGCGTTCGTAACTAAGCAACTCGTAGACCCCTATCATCAAAAGGCAGAAGAGGGTGAATACCACCGTGAGCGGGTTCACCTGTGGCGGTTCTGCGATAGTGGTGCGCAGGAACACCTCCATCTGCACCAGCAACAGTTCCCAACCATGAAAGACGGTGAAAAGGAGGGCAGCGATGACGATACAGCATGCCGACCAGATACGTGTGAAACGCTTGACACGCATTGGCAACTGGCTCATCACCCGCTCTGTGAAACCATTGTCTTCTATCGTCTGTTGTGCTGCCTCGCTGAAGAACTGTCGCAGCAGTTTCTCGTTCTGTTCATCCATAACCATTCTGTTTTAAATAGTTTGCCAATTTCTCTTTCCCTCGGGAGAGGTGCGACTTGACCGTTCCCTCCTTCATCTGTGTGATCTCCGCTATCTTCTTGATGTCGTAACCATCCACCAACTGCAGCGTCACACAGGTCCGTTCATCAGGCTTCAACAAGGCGAGGGCATGGTAAAGGTCCATCTTCAACGTAGGACTCACCTGTGAACTGGTACGCTCTGGGATATTGTCCATGTCCGTTGTCTGCCGATAAGCCCTCGTATAGTCATAGAACACATTATAGGCGATACGCATCAGCCATGTCTGGAAAGAGGCAAGTCCTCGGAACTTGCTGATGTTCGTATATGCCTTGATAAACGTGTCTTGTGCGAGATCATCGCTCAACTGCTCATCTCCCAACGTCTGATGCAAGAAGAAACGGCGCACGGGTGACTGGTATCGGCGCACGAGTTCATCAAAAGCCCGTCGGTTGCCTGATACCGCCACCTGTACTACAAGAGAGATGTCAGTGGTCATTCGCTATTTCGTTATTTCAAGATATCGATATTTCGGCTAAATCACCTTACTTTTCTCTGGCATCACGATCCAGGCCACGATATAGAATGGAATACCTGCGAAGGCAGTAAAGAGCGTCAAGGCTGCATAGCCTAAGCGAACGGCTACGGGGTCGAAGTCCATATACTCTGCGAAACCTGAGCAGACACCGGCTATCACACGGTCGTCTGAGCGATAAAGTCTTTTAGTCATAATCTTGTTGAATTAAGTCGTTATTATCATTTAAATCATTTTTCTTAGCGGCTGTCTTGGCAGCAACCACCTTACCCAAACCGATGAAGAACACCAAGGCACCGATGCCGAAACCTATCTCACCAGCGGCATAGCCCAGGAAGATGGCAAGTCCAACACCTACAAAGCACTGGCGGAGTCCTTTCTGATACTCGTCGTCAACCTCCTCTTGAGGCTTCTCCAACAACTGCTCTGGAATCGGCTGTCCGTTCTGCATCGCCATCTGCGCCATCTTCACCTTCTGCTTGCGGTTCCTGTTCGTCAGATAGACAAGCAGCAGGACGAATATAAATGGGGAAAGGATGAGCAGGAAAACGAAGATAATTGCCAGCACAGCGATGACCCATACTAACCAGGCGAAGCCTGAGTTGTTAAACCTGTCAAACACTTTCTCCATCGCATCGAAAGCCTTATCAATATCCTCATCATTATCACCATCCCAGTCAATCGTCACACTACGGGCAGTACTGCTATCTACTGACGTCGTATCCGAGAAGGCATCCACGGCAGAACTCTGTTTGGTAGTGTCCACCAGTTCCGTCCCCCTTGGGGTATGACGGTGCTTTTGTGCCATCGTGGGAACTGTCATTCCCAACGTGAGCAAGAGTGTTAAAACGAATATTCCTTTTTTCATGTCCATCTGTTTTTTATTGTTTGTTCATTCGTTAGACGTTATATTCTTCGATTTAGTTGCAAAAATACGAAAATAATTTGTAACTTTGCCGATAAATAATGGAATTACCTGTTGCGTTTACCAGTTACACTCGCCAACTGATGGGCGATGAGCGCTTCGAGCGATATCTTCAATCGTTCGAGGAAGAGCCTCCAGTGAGCATTCGCCTCAACCCCAGGAAGACTGAGGTTGGCAATAAGAGGTTAGCGGTGATAGAGGGCGAGGAAATACCTTGGTGTCGCAATGCCTATTACTTGAAGAGTCGTCCGAACTTCACGTTCGATCCCCTCTTCCATGCTGGCTGCTATTATGTGCAAGAGGCTGCCTCCATGTTCCTCGATGAGGTATTACGCCAACATCAACCGTCTATCGCCAACAGCCAAGCGCTAATAGCCCTCGATATGTGTGCCGCTCCTGGCGGAAAGTCGACATTATTGCGCTCCGCACTGCCAGAGGACTGTGTGCTCTTTAGCAATGAGCCTATCCGCAACCGTGCCAGCATACTTACAGAGAACATCCAGAAATGGGGCTATCCCAACTGCCATGTGACGAATGCCTACCCCAAGGATTATAGTAGGTCGAAACTCCATTTCGACATCATCCTGTGTGACGTGCCTTGCTCTGGCGAGGGCATGTTCCGCAAAGACGAGGCGACCATCCGTGAGTGGAGCCTGCAAAACGTGGAGAAATGCTGGCGACTGCAGCGTGATATCGTAGCAGAGGCATGGCAATGCCTGAACGAGGGCGGTCTATTCATATATAGTACCTGTACCTTTAATACGAAGGAGAACGAGGAGAATATCCGCTGGATACTGGAGGAATTCGATGCGGAGGTGCTGAAAGTGGAGGTAAAACCCGAATGGAGCATCACGGGATCACTGCTCGAAGGCTTCGACGAGCCCGTCTATCGCTTCATCCCCGGTATCACAAAGGGGGAAGGGCTCTTTATGTGCGTCTTGAGGAAAGGCGGCTCCCAGAAGATTCCCAGTGTGGGAAAAAATATTCCCAACGTGGGAAAGAAAAATTCCCAACGTGGGAAAGAAAAATTCCCAACGTGGGAAAGAAATATTCCCAGCGTGGGAATAAACATGAGTCCAGCAACCTGTCCACAGATAGCCTTATCCTACCCTCAAGCAATGGCGTACTTGAGGCATGAGGCACTCGTCCTGCCTGCCGACACGCCCCGTGGTTTGGTGGAGGTATGCTTCCAAGGTCATCCCCTCGGGCTGGTGAAGAACATCGGCAACCGAGCCAACAACCTCTACCCCAAGGAGTGGAAGATCAAGACCACTCATATTCCCAACGATTACGAACCTATATTAAAAGAGATATGAAGCAATACTTAGACATACTGAACCGCATCCTGACAGAGGGCACCCAGAAGGGCGACCGCACTGGCACAGGCACCATCAGCATCTTCGGAACACAGTCGCGCTATAACCTCGACGACGGTTTCCCCGTGCTGACCACCAAGAAACTACATTTGAAGTCTATCATCTACGAACTGCTCTGGTTCCTCAAAGGCGACACCAATGTACACTGGTTGCAAGAGAATGGGGTTCGCATCTGGAACGAATGGGCGGATGAGAACGGGGAGTTAGGACCTGTCTACGGACACCAATGGCGCTCGTGGCCTGACTACGATGGCGGTGTCATCGACCAGATACAGTACGTCGTCGACCAGTTGAAGACCAACCCCAACTCCCGTCGTATGATCGTGTCGGCATGGAACGTGGCGGAAGTCAATAAGATGGCGTTGCCTCCCTGCCATACCATCTTCCAGTTTTATGTGGCTGGCGACCGTCTTAGCCTCCAACTCTACCAACGCTCGGCAGACACTTTCCTGGGGGTACCGTTCAATATCGCCTCGTATGCCCTGCTGCTCCAGATGATGGCACAGGTGACAGGCTACAAGCCCGGTGAGTTCATCCACACCACTGGTGACACGCATCTCTACCTAAACCATATCGAACAGGCGAAATTGCAACTCACCCGTGAGCCTCGCCCTCTGCCCGTCATGAAAATCAATCCTGACGTGAAGAGCATCTTCGACTTCCAGTACGAGGACTTCGAACTGGTAGGCTACGACCCACACCCACATATCAAGGCAGAAGTGTCTGTTTAGTTCATAGTGCATAGTTATGATCAGTATCATCGCCGCCGTGGCAAAGAATCGCGCCATCGGATTTGAGAACAAGTTATTGTATTGGTTGCCCAACGACCTGAAGCGTTTCAAGGCATTGACTACAGGACACACCATCATCATGGGGCGCAACACTTTTGAGAGTCTGCCCAAGGGAGCGCTGCCCAACCGCCGAAATGTGGTGTTGAGCCGCACGACGAGGGAGTTGCCAGGCTGTGAGGTGTTCCCTACATTGGAGAAGGCGCTACAGAGTTGTGCGCCCGATGAGGACATATATATCATTGGTGGTGCACGTGTCTACGAGCAGGCTATCAAGTTCGCCGACCGCCTCTGTCTGACGGAGATCGACGACACGCCCAAGGATGCCGACGCTTTCTTCCCTGACTATAGTGACTGGAAGATAGACACGAAAGAAGCGCATCCGAAGGATGAGAAGCATGCCTTCGAATACGCTTTCGTAGATTATATCCGTTAAAGCCTACTCCTCCAATACAGGAGAGTCGATAATAGGCAACTGACGCTCGAAAGCAGAGTGGAAGGAGATTAACGTCTCGCTGCTGGAGAGCCCGAGCGGTTGCAATTTGTCATGGATGATAGTCAGCAGGTGGTGGTTGTTCATCGCATAGATCTTGATAAACATATCGAAGTTACCTGTTGTATAATAGCATTCCGTCACCTCAGGAATCTTCCTCAACTCCTGGACGACCTTGTCGAACTTCTCGGGGTTTTTCAGGTTCAGTCCGATATAGGCACATGTCTCATAGCCTATCTTCTCCGGATCAATAATATACTGCGTTCCCTTCAGAACGCCAAGATTAGTGAGTTTCTGAATACGCTGGTGGATAGCCGCTCCACTGACATTGCAGGCACGTGCCACCTCCAAGAAGGGGACACGGGCATCCTCTGATATCATACGGAGAATCTGTTTATCCAACTGATCAAGTTTCTGTACTGCCATAGTATTTTAGATATTAATTTTCTGTCTTTTCTTTATTCGTCGCGGAGTAATTGATGCGCAATGCGCCAGCCTGACGCAAAGCCTGCTTCACATCATGAATCACTCCCATATCCGTGTCCTTGTCGGCATGGACACTAACGGTCATACGCATCCTGTCCTCACTCGACATCCTGTCACGAGCCTCAGCAATGGCATCAGGAATCTCACGGGCAGACACATAATGGTCGTTCACCTGAATGCGGGTCTCGTCACTCACTACCCTGCCCTGCTCATCCACAGGATGTCCGATATACAGATAGACGACACTTCCCTTATGCCCCGTCTTCTCTAACTCCGTACCTTGCGGCACTACATAGCGCACCTTCAACTCTGTCTGGCGCATGTGGGTCACGATCATGAAGAAGAACAAGACCGTGAAGATCAGGTCGGGCATCGAAGCGAGGTTCAACCCTGGCACATCATGACTATTACGATGACGGAAGCGACTCATCGGCGACCTCCTTCCTGTGTCGGCTGCGCCTCACTGATACGCAACGGATAACGCTTGGTAATCACCTCACGCTCCTCTGGGGTACACTGGGAGAAATGGTGTCCATACTGTTTTTGCGCCATCTTCTCTCGCAAGGAGTGGAACGCTGCCACGATGGTGTTCTGCATCTCGAAGTAGGCGTTGTAACTGGTGGCACGGTCGGTCTGGACACCTACCACATACTGCTCCGTCTGGCGACTGGCGACAAACGACTCCACCTGTCCTTGCAGGGCTGAGAAAGCCACCGTCTTATCGTCTATCCACAAGGAGTCGTGGGCATCAAGGCGAATCTGCATCACATTGCTCCGACTGATGTCCACCTCTTTCTGAGGCTCATTATCCACTGGAGGCAGTTGGCGGGATAGTCCTTTGTCCGCATCCATCGACGAGGTTACCAAGAAGAACACCAACAGCATGAACGAGATATCTGCTGTGGAGGTGGTGTTGAGTTCTGGAATCTCTCTGTTTCGACGACGCAGGAACATACTTATTTTTTATGATTTTCCAACCAAAACGAGCGAACGGCAGACACAATGGTAACCACCACTGCAACACCCATAGCGATATACATCAGCCATAGCATGATCTCTGCCAATAGATAACTACCTGCCTCAACCATTGTTGCGTGCTTTATATTGTGTGACAGAATCCATAAAGGTAATAGCACTCTCCTCCATATGCGCTGTCAGATGCTCTATCTTGGCGAGAATGTAGTTATAGAAGAACTGCAAGACCAAAGCGACGATGATACCAAAGATAGTGGTAATCAGTGCCACCTTCATACCTGAGGCAACGATGGTAGGACTGATATCGCCCGCCGTCTGTATCTGGTCGAAAGCCATCACCATACCAATCACCGTACCAAGGAATCCCAATGAGGGGGCAACAGCGATAAAGAATTTAATCCATGAGCAGCCCTTCTCCATATTGGATATCTGGACCGTTCCATAGTTCGTCAACTGGCGGTCTATCTGATCTAACGGCTCCTGGATATGCAACAAGCCCTGATAGCAGATGCTTGCCACTGGTCCACGCGTGTCACGGCAGAGGTCTTTAGCACCTTCCACATCGTTCTCCATCAGTTTGGCATCAATATCCTGCATCAGTTTCTTTGCCTTGACTTCCGAGAGCGTCAGATAGATAATACGCTCGATACAGAAGGCAAGACCAAGCACCAAGGCAAGTGCCACTAACGACATAAAACCTGCTGAGCCTTCGATGAACTTCGACTTCAGCATCTTATGCAGTCCCCCACCCTCAACAGACTCCATACCTTCCAAATCGGCATCGACCAAGGCCATAGCGGAGTCTGCAGACAGCGTATCGCTCTGCACCAGTTCTGTGGAGTCCGTTAGTTGTTTTGGCTGAGCGCCCACAGGCTGCACACAAGCGAGGCAACCTATCATGGCAATCAGCACAAATAATCTCTTCATACCTTTTATTCTCTTACAATTTGCTACAAATTTGCCACAAAGGTAAGCATTATTTTTCGAATATGTTAGGTCAATCCAAATATTTTAGTTAATTTTGCAGCATTAACAATTAAACCTAAAGCATTAATAACATGAGGAAAATTCTACTTTTGACACTCGTTGTGTGTTGCTCCATCGTTATGATGGCAGGAAACATCACTCCTGAGCAGGCATTGCAGCAGGCAACCAGTTTCATGAACGGCAGAGTAGCGAACGGTTCACGAAGAGCCCCCGTCACAGAGCAACAACTGACCATGACCCAACAGGTCAGCGGACTGTATGTATTCAACGTAACCAACAATGGTGGTTTCGTCATTGTCAGCAACGACGATGTCGCCACCCCCATCCTCGGCTACAGTGATAGCGGCAGTCTCGATCCCAACAACATCCCCGAGAACATGCGTGCTTGGCTCCAAGGCTATGCCGATGAGATTGCTTGGGCGAAGCAGCACATTTTCACAAAAAACGCAGGAGCCTCTATTCATCGCGCCTCTGCAGTTAAGACCCCTATTGCACCAATTGTACAGACTCATTGGGATCAGAATTCACCGTACAATGACTTATGTCCTGTATATAATGGTACGACAAGAGCCGCAACAGGTTGCGTAGCAACTGCAATGGCACAGTGTATGTATGCAGCAGAAATGAGAGCAGGGTCTACAACAACTACAACCACTGCCGCAATTCCAAGTTATACCACAGATACTAGGAGTCTATCGGTTGATGGTATTGCTGCTAGTACTGCCATTAACTGGGACAAGATGCAAAAGACTTATCCTGCCACTGGCACAAATGATGAAAAGGCTGCTGCAAATACCGCTATCGCCCAGTTGATGCTTTATTGTGGCGTTTCAGTAGAGATGGATTATGGTGTAAATAGCAGTGGTGAGTCTGGTGCCCAGAGTTATAAGGTTGCAGATGCCTTGAAAAACTATTTCGGCTATAAGAGCACTACAACATATGTCAATCGCAGTTTTTATACTTATGCAGAGTGGATTGAATTGATGTACTATGAGTTGAGTCAAGGTCGTCCTATCTGCTATGGTGGTCAGAAAACATCAGGTGGCGGTCACGAGTTCGTATGTGACGGCTATCAAGGTGAAGATTATTTCCACATCAATTGGGGATGGGGAGGATTAAGCGACAACTACTTCAAACTCTCTGCTCTCGACCCAGATGCTGAAGGTATAGGTGGTATTGCTTCTGCTGGTGGCTACCGCTCTGGACAAGAAGCTATAATCGGTATTCAGAAAGAAGAGGAATCAGGTAGTATGTCCGATATAATGCCCAACACTATTGATCTAAAACTAACTGGATACTCCTTCAGTGGAAGTCCAACTCAATATCAAGAAGTAGAGGTGACACTGACTATCAAGAATAATGGAGACAAAGATTATGATGGAGATATTGGTGTAAGATGTATGCAATATAGTGGAGACTGGACTGCAAGAGACGATGTCAGCAATACATTTCACATTCCTGCCAACAGTTCCAAAGATATTAAGTTGACATTCACACCACAATATAGTGGAGATTATACTTTGTGGGCTTACGTACCAAGTAGCACTCCTGGATACATTAATTGGATAGATGTCGTTGAAGATCCTACGGTCACTATTGCTGCAGGCGGTGGAGGTGGCATCGAATATACAGACAATGTCACTCTTTCAGCCTCTACTGACTATGACATGGTTATTGATGGTAGTTCTTTCTACGGAAACACCTTCTCTGCAACGATGACGGTAACCAATAATACCACATCCAATTATCAAGGTCAGTTCCAATTGGGTATCTTTGACAACTCAAATTCTTATGAGGTTTGTGCGTCAAACGTTTCAATTATTACAGTGCCTGCTAATAGCAGTATACAATTGCCTATCAAGGCGATGAACCTAACCTATGGACATCTATACGAAGTCTCTGCAATATATGTCAAGAAAGGAGGAAATTCTGGTTGGTTAGACCAAGGAGCCTATAAATGTACTCAAGGTATCACCATCACAGATGCCACAGGTAATAGCAATGCTTTGAAGCCAACCGCATCTATCACTGTTCCCGCTTCCGCAACCTCTGTTGACCTGACTGGTTGTGGTGTGACCTCCGTCACTAAGAACAGCAATCCGAACTGTCTGTATATCTTAGGCAGTAGCGATGTTGTGCCTACGGGGCTTACTAATGTCATCACAAACACCAGTGGCACCTACACCACCGACAATATCACACTGACGGATGGTAATGACTTTTACTCACCCGTTGAGTTCACTGCCGCGAACATCGAGTTTACCTATAACAACGACCGCTGGGCAGACGGTGAGAAAGGATGGAACACGATAATCCTGCCATTCGACGTGACAACAGTGATGGCTGACGAAACTACTATCGACTGGTTCCACAGCAGCAGTGACACGGGCAAACAGTTCTGGCTGAAGGAGTTTGCCAGTGATGAGGTGGGAACTGTCAAGTTTGGATTTGCCGACGAAATGAAGGCAAACACCCCCTATATCATTGCATTGCCAGGCGATTACTGGGGTGATGCTTTTGACTTGAGTAGCAAGACTATCAAGTTCATCGGAAGCGGAACGGTTAAGAAGAGTGCGCCATCTGTCGTAACCGCCAGCAACTATCGTTTCGTTGGTAATACGCAGGCTGTCACCACAACAGATATCTACTGTATCAATGTCGCAGGTAGCAAGTTTGAGTTAACAAATGGCAGTCCTGCTTTCCGTCCATTCTTCAAGGCTGACATCTTCGACCGCAGCATTACCAGCCTTGGTATCGGAGGTGGCGATGGCACTACGGGACTCATTGATATAAGAAGTAAGACGGATGAGGCCGGAGGTAACGTATACTATGACCTGCAGGGTCGTCGTGTACTCTATCCAAAGAAGGGACTCTATATCTTGAACGGTAAAAAGGTAATCATTAAATAACGGAGGACACCACAATGAGAAAGACATATATCAAACCAACAAGCGAACTCATCGTGATGAATCCTGTCCAACTGCTGGCAGGGAGTCTTAACGCAAATGATCAGTCAGACCCAAGTCTGGGAAGAGAACTCGACCTCGATTTCGGAATCGGCTTCGACGAAGAGAAAATCTTATTAGGTGAATCTCCTTTCATCGGATTATAAAAGAACAAGGGGCTGTGGAATTTCCATAGTCCCTTGTTCTTCTCATCCGTTCTCTCAATAACGCAAAAGACAGACTTGGAAAACCAAGCCTGTCTTTTGCGGAGAGAACAGGATTCTTTCAGTCGCTACGCTTTGTGAAAGCGACTTCGTCGATTACGAACCAGATTCTCATCCGTTCTCTCAATAACGCAAAAGACAGACTTGGAAAACCAAGCCTGTCTTTTGCGGAGAGAACAGGATTCGAACCTGCGAACCGGTTTTGCCGGTTACACGCTTTCCAGGCGTGCCTCTTCAACCACTCGAGCACCTCTCCTTGTTGTAAGCGGATGCAAAATTAGATAAAAATAAGCAAACTGCCAAATTTTAGAGAGAGAAAATACGATTCACATTCTCATTTGTCTGCCTGCAAACTTCCTCCTCACTGACTCCATACGCCTCTGCAAGACGGGTAATGACATGACGGATGAATGCGGGCTCGTTGCGCTGACCACGCATGGGGACGGGAGCCATATAGGGGGCATCGGTCTCCAAGACGATTCGGTCCAAGGGGACACTGGCAGGCAGCACTTCAGGCAGATGGCTCTTCTTAAATGTCAGCACGCCACCTATTCCCAACACGAAACGGTCGAACTCCAGCAGTTGACGTGCCTCCTGCTCATTACCTGTGAAGCAATGGAAGACTCCCCCTGGTAACTTTCGCGCGTACCTTTTTAATATAGTAACCATTTCATTCTGCGCTTTCCTGCAGTGTATCATCAACGGCAAACGGGTCTCCACCGACCAACGCACCTGTTCCTCAAAGGCAAGCAACTGCTCCTGCTCAAACTCACGGCTCCAATAGAAATCGAGACCGACCTCGCCGATGGCGAGAGGGTTGAGGGTAGAGAGTTGAGGGTGGAGAGTTGAGAGTTGTTCTTTCCAGTCTGCCTTCACCTCCTCAGGATGCAGCCCAAGCATGGGATAGGCATAGTCAGGATAGCGACGGGCGACCTCCACGACCGTCTGACACGACGGGAGATCAATGGCAGGGACAAAGACTTTCACGCAACCAGCGTCCTTGGCTCGTTGTACAACGGTCTCCAAGTCATCACGAAACTCTTCGCCATCCAGATGGCAATGGGTGTCTATGTAGTGCATCGTTATTTGTTGCGATGGAGCAGTTCCTCCATGTAATGGCGCAATGCCTGCTTACGGTCGTCTGCAACGCTGACCTTCGCCAAGTATTGGGCTGCCTGATCGAAATAGTAATTGATTCTCTCCTCGCAGAGTTGGCGAATGCCTATCTCGTCGTAGAGGTGAGTGACCGCCGCTACCTTCACATCACGGTCAAAGGTCTTCGCCTCTATCCAACGACTCAGTTCGGCACGCTGTCGCTCATCGGCACGGCTGTAGGCATTGATGAGCATATAGGTTTTCTTGTTGGAGGTGATATCACCGCCCACTGCCTTACCGAACACCTTCGGGTCGCCATAGACATCCAGGAGGTCGTCCTGCAACTGGAAGGCGAGCCCCAACTGCTCTCCGAACTTATACAGGTTGTTGACATCCTCCGAGGGAGCATCGGCAAGGATTCCACCAATCTTCGTGGCACAGGCAAGCAGGACGGAGGTCTTCAGACGGATCATCTCCACATACTCCTCCTCACAGACATCATTACGTGTTTCGAAAGCCATGTCGTACTCCTGTCCCTCGCCTATCTCTAATGCTGTCTCCGTAAAGCAATCCAGCACGTCAGCAAGTTTCTCGGCAGGAACCTGTGCGATACGCTGATAGGCAAGTACCAGCATCGAGTCGCCAGAGAGAATCGCCGTATTCGCATTCCAACGCTTATGCACTGTCTCATGACCACGACGCAGGTCTGCCTTATCCATCAAGTCATCATGCAGCAGCGTGTAGTTATGGTAGGTCTCCAGTCCACACGCTGGCATCAGTATCTCCTCGGGGTGATCCTTGAAGAGGTTGTAGGCCATCAGCATCAATACAGGACGGATGCGCTTACCCCCTATCGACAACACATAACGGATAGGGTCGTACAACGACTGAGGCTTCCGCTCGTAAGGTAGTTGCTCTAAGAAATGGTTTACTAAGTTCAGGATTTCATTAGATGTCTGTATCATAGTGTTATAGTTTAAATACAATAGGAATACTTACTTTCGTCCGACAGGGCTTGCCGTTCTGCACACCGGGTTGCCAGTTGGGCATCATGCCCAAGACTCGCATTGCCTCTTTGTCACATTCCTTGGAAAGCGACTGCACGATTCTCAGCCCGGTGATGCTGCCGTCTTTCTCCACATAGAAATGGGCGATGACGGTTCCCTGTTTCTTCAAGACTTGTGCCTTTTTAGGGTATTGCAGGTTTTTCGTCAGCCATTTCATGAACTCCACGGCACCACCAGGATACTGGGGAAGGTCCTCTACAAGTCGGAACTTCAGCGGATTGTCCTCTGGGTCGATACCCATCGGGGCAAGTACCTTAGGCTCCTCCTCACCTTGCAACTCTTTCAGCAACGCCTCATCATCCTCACCGCCCTCGTCCTCGGCGACCTGCTCGTCCTGAGGCTGTATCTCCACATTGTCGTCCACGATATGCAGTTGCTCCGCCTCCTTAGGTTGCGCCTTGTCAGGCTCTAACTGGGCAAACTGCTCCTCTATCGACATGGGAATCATCTCGTCCTCATGCATCAGGTCGGCAAGGTCGATGGTCTCACCCTCGTCTGACGACTCCACGCTGTTCCACTCCAAAGCAACAAAGAACAAGGCAAGCACTAAAATCGTTCCCAAGAGGAATCCTGTAGTGCGTTGCTGGTCAAGATCAGCCTGTGGTGTCTTCTTTTGTTCCATGTCGACGGCAATAAAAACAACGTTCGTGCGTTAATATTGTGCAAAGGTACGAATTAATTCATAATTCATAATTCATAATTCA
>JAFUFD010000044.1 GCA_017470055.1 Prevotella sp.
ACATGAAAATTCTGTTCCGCACACTGACAGCATTTATCCAGAAAGAAAACGTATAAAATTATAAATAGCAATGAATAGGTTAAAACGACTATTATTTATTGTAGCAACTACAGGAATCAGCACCTCTGCTTTCGCCCAGTTTGACGAAAGCGGCATTGCTGCAGGTTTCTTCGACTCCAGTAAGGACAAGGACATCAACTTCTCAGAGTTCCATTTGCCTCCTTTAGCCATTCTCTTAGAGAACGCAAAGGCTAATCCACAGATTCTTTCATTGGAAAAAGCACGACAGATTGCTGAGGCAGAAGTGGCTCAACAAAAGAGAAGTATTTTCTCTTTAGTTCAAGGCCATGCAAGTTATAGTTATGGTAAGGCAGACATGTGGGGTAACAATTCATCTCAAGTTAGTCCGATAATTTATCAATTTCAAGGTACAGAACAAAGTTATTGGAACGTGGGTGTCAGTCTCAATGTACCATTGGATGTCATTTTTGATTTTACTCCCTCAGTAAGACGTAAGCGCTTAGAAGTTGATCAGGCCGTAATACAAAAAGACATCGCATTTGATCAACTTAAGATTCAAATCACGACTCTTTATATTAAAATAACCAATGATTTAGTGACATTGAAGACTTATGGTGAAGCCGCTGCTGCCTATCAGGGTGCCGGTGCCTTAAACCGCGAAGAATTTGAAGGTGGTAATATGGAGATTGAAGATTTTGCACACACTAAGTTGTACGAAAGCGGACAAGTAGCAAGTTATCAGCAAATGCAGACATCAATTACAACTGACATTATTACTTTAGAGGTTTTAACCCACACCCCTATAATAACCAATTCGACTACCGAGATAACACTCGACACACATGTTACTAAGTCAGAAAAAGAATTGGCAAAGGAAAATAAGGCAGTGGAGAAACGCATCAAAAGAGCAGTAGAAGAGGAAGAGGAAAAAATAAAAGCGTTAGAAAAAGCGGAAAAGAAAGCAGCAAAGGCCGCGGAAAAAGCAGCCAAGAAACAGAAATAACCTTTAAAATAGTGTATTATGGATTTATTTAGATATATCGTAAGGTTTTTATACAAGATTCGTTGGTATCTCATTATTTTACCATTGATTGCTTTAGTGGTTGCATGGTTTATGACTCGTAATATGGAGCGTGTCTATGACACCAATACAACTATATACACAGGCATGATAACCGGATATAATATTGAAGGAGGCATGGGTTATGGAGGAGGATTATCTCAAACTAATATGGCGAATTTAATGCTTTTAATATCTACAGATGTTACTATTCATGAAGTTTCTCTTAGATTATTTGCTCGCTGTATGATGTATGGAGATGTCAACAAAGACAACAATTATATTTCTGCAGAACATTTCCGTCAGTTGAACAATAGTGTTCCTGCGGATGTTAAAGCACTCATTAACCACAATAGTGAGAATGCAACATACGCAAATTTGAAAGCATATGAACGTCCGTCTCAGGGTAATTACATCTTTGCTATATCAAATTATCATCCATATTTTGGAATTAACGAAATAACAAGTCGTCTGAAAGTCCTCCAATTAGAAAAAAGTGATATTATTGATATTGGTTATTCTGCGAACGATGCTGGTATTGCATATAACACATTAGATATATTAAACGATGTATTTGCACGTCAATATGCACTTTTACGATACGGAGAGACAAACAATGTCATCAAATTTTTTGAACGGGAAGTGGCTCGTTTATACCGTATTCTCACCAATGCAGAAGATGACCTTATACGTTACAATGTTGAAAAACGTATTATTAATTACGCAGAACAAACAAAAGTCCTTTCTGGCATGGATGGTAGCCAACAAGTTTCTGATAACGACTTACTAAAAACACAAGCAACCACTCGTGCATTGATGGACTATCTGGAGCGTCAGTTAGGAGATCGCGCAAAAATCATTAAAGCCAATAAAGAGTTCACTAATCAGGTGACAGATATTTCACGAATCCAGTCTCGTATTTCCAATCTTCGACTGATGAACAGTGAAGGTGGTGGTAGTGGTGTTGAGTCTCAATTAGAATTAGCAAAAGCAGAACAAATGCTTCAGGACGCCACTTCAAATGTTAGAGGGCTGATAAAAGATATTGAGGCCGGTACGTATAGTACTGAGACTGGTGTAAAGGCTAACGATATGATTAGCAAATGGTTAGACCAAGTTCTCCTTCTGGAAAAAACTAAAGCAGAATTGGGGGCTCAGGATATTATGCGTCAACGCATTGACAAACAGATGCTCTATTACGCTCCCATTGGCGCAACTTTGGGAAGAAAGGATCGACATATTTCATTTATTGAGGGCAATTATATGGAGATGCTGAAAGCACTTAATGCAGCCCGTCTCCGTCAGAAGAATTTACAAATGACAACTGCGACACTGCGAGTGTTGAATCCTCCTATGTTCCCAATGAATGCTCAGCCGACTAACCGTATGATGATTTTATTAGGTGCTTTCTTGCTGACATTTATGTTAACTGCGATGTACTTCTTCATCATTGAATTGCTCGATCGCACATTGCGCGACCGGATGCGTTCGGAGCGGATTACCAAGATACCTGTGATGGGCTGTTTCCCCAAAGAGAGTACTTTACGCTACCGTCGGTTTAACAAGACTATTGCAGATATGGCACTTCGCCAGTTGAGTAAGGTTCTTCTCCCCCATTTCAAGGAAGGACAGCAGAATGTGCTGAACTTACTCTCCACTGATGCCGCCAATGGAAAGAGTTATTTGGCCCAAGAACTTGAAAACTATTGGATTTCAATTGGCTTACAAGTCCGTCGTCTAACCTACGATGAAGATTTCTTGGCAGAAGACA
Source organism: Prevotella sp. (assembly GCA_017470055.1). Taxonomy (GTDB): domain Bacteria; phylum Bacteroidota; class Bacteroidia; order Bacteroidales; family Bacteroidaceae; genus Prevotella. The sequence goes on from JAFUFD010000044.1 coordinate 2,853, forward strand.
GCCGTTTTATCATGGCTAAAGACATCAAGGATATTTGTCCTGATATTATGCCAAATGAAATTGCCATTGTGGAATATCCCAATCTGGATGATAATTCCATCCCATCTGGTCTACTGAACATGGGAACGGTTAATCTATTAGTTACTCGTGCTAACCGTACGTGGAAAGATGTTGATCAGAAAGCCCTCAAAGAACTACAATCCGAATTACAAGATCAAAATACACTTTATATGTATTTGACAGAGGCACAACGTTATGCCGTCGAGGAATTTGTTGGTCAACTTCCACCATACACTCGTTTTAATAATTTTGTGTATCGGATGTCGCAAATGGGCTTGACAGCAGTTGAAAATAGTCATGCTAAATAATGGTTAATAAAATATATTCAAATAGCATTTCAGAATACACCCATGAAAATGGAGGAAGAGTTATTCTACTCTTTCTCCTGTTTTTACTTGCTATCTATGAATTTATCCATGCAGGATTCAACTTATTCGCAATTGTCTGTCTGATTCCTGCCTTGGTACTTGTTGTTTACGCACTTTTCAGATGGAGAATGACCGCCTTTTGGGCATTAATATTTGTAAATTATTTTCTCCAGATGAAAGATAGTCCAATACCGTCTGGGGCAATACCTATGTCTTTATGGGATGAAATGTTAGAAGTCATCTTATTAGCCATTGCTATTATTGATGCGCGTCAGACACCTCATTTCGAAAAATGTGCAAATTTAATGCTATTTGCAATTTCAATTTGGTGTGGGCTATGTGCGTTGCAACTCTTTAATGACACATGTGGTTTAGGTATTAATGTTGGATCCTGGTTCACCAGTTTTCGATTGATGGCCCTTCATTTAGTATGGATACTGTTAGTATTTTGCATTTATATTTCCACGCCCCAAATACTGATGAACTATTTAAGAGTATGGGCATTATTGGCATTATTTTCAGCCTATTGGACTTGGAAACAAAAAAATTTAGGCTTTACGCCAACAGAATATTCTTGGCTTTATTTTGGACCAGGACAAGTTACACACGTCTTAAATGCAGGAACGCTAATCAGATATTTTTCAACATTCAGTGATGCTGCTAGTTATGGTTGTAATGCGGCAGCATCCTCCGTCGTTTTCCTTATTGTAGCAATAACAAGTAAAATAACGTGGGAACGCATTTTTTTTCTATTAATTAGCATTTGTGTTATTTGGGGTATGTTCCAGTCAGGAACTCGAACGGCAATTTTCTGTATGGCTGGAGGCTTTATGGTGTATATTATTTTGTCAAAATCCTTCAAGATTGCTATTCCATTTGGCATTTTCTTCGTACTTTTTATGGCTTTCTTAGTATTTACAGATATTGGTAATGGCAATCAACAAATCCGAAGAATGCGTTCTGCATTTGACAAAAGTGACAAATCTGCAAATGTTCGAGATATAAACAAGACTGCTATAAGGAAATATTTAAGAGATGCTCCTTGGGGATTGGGAATTGGCTCCACTCAGGCGAACATCCCTGCGAATAACAAATACCGGAAATTATCAGATATTCCACCCGATTCAGAATATGTTTATATCTGGGTTCATACAGGCTACATTGGTATTACTGTTTTTCTTGTATGCATGGCTATTATGTTAATCGGTGCCTGTTGGATAGTTATGTTCAAACTGAAAAGTCCGTCTTTGATAGGCATAGGAGGTGGCTTATGTAGTGCCTTTGTTGCCATTCAATTAGGTGGATATGCAAACCAAATTTTGTTTCAGTACCCAAACGGATTAACATTTTTTGGAGGATTAGCAATTGTTTACATTCTTCCATATATTGAACCAGAGTGGATTGAATACGAGAAGCAACGTCTGGCAAAAATAGAAGAGAAAAAGAGGCTAAAATTCGAAAAGAAATTAGCATCAAGAGTGTAAGAATTGGAAAATATTAATTGAAAATTGAGTATCGCATTATCCATCATCACCATCAATTATAATGGGTTAGAAGATACCTGTTCATTGATTGAGAGCATCCCCTTCAATGAGAAAATGGAGGTGATTGTGGTAGATAATGCGTCTAAGAATTCTGAGGCTGAGACTATTGCTCAACGCTTTCCGCACGTCAAGGTTATTAAGAGTGCTGAAAATGTAGGCTTTGCAGGGGGCAACAACATAGGCATTAGGGAAGCAAGAGGAAAATATATCTTTCTTATTAACAATGACACCTATTTTAAAGATTTCAATATTGATGCGCTCATAGAAAGAATTGAGCAGTCT
>JAFUFD010000065.1 GCA_017470055.1 Prevotella sp.
CATAAGCCATTGCAACTTAACTCTGTCGGCGGTCTCGCTCCGGAGAGCGGGTTTTGCGTTTGGCGACGTGTAGTGAGGCTCGTTGACCATCCAGTCATCCGGGGTGCCGTCGATTCCACGGAACAAATAGGTCTTGTCGTCAATGCGCTCCAGTTCGCCGCCGGCTGCGGTGATACTGGTACGCACCTGCTCAAGCCGTGCGACGGGGAAACCTGTTGTCAGCAGATTGCCCGCCTTCCGTCTCTTGAGCATCACACGGTAGCCCGTTGCCCGTGACAATGCAAAGGCACCATTTCCATAGGCATGCATGAAGGAGCCGATGAGTATCAGATAGAACTCACGGTTGCCCGTATGCTCCTGCCAAGCCAAGACCTCCTGTTCTGTCATAATTTTCTTGTCGTCTTTAAAAGTCGTCTTTAGTCACCTCCTCACCTCCGTTTTAAAGAGGTGAAGAGGTAAAGAGATAAAGGGTTAGAAAGCGAGGGCTGAACGAACATAGTCGCTACTCGCAGTATTGTAGCTGACCACGTTGCCGCTGCCGAAGTACATGTACCAAGCGGTGCCGGTATAGCACTCCGTACTAGACCAGTAGTAGTTAGCCTGTACGCCCGTGCCGCCTGCCGCTGTTATCTTCGTATTCACGGCTGCTGCCTGATACTCTCTGTTCGTTGAGGTCGTGAGAGTCGTAGACTTTCCTGTAAGTCCCTGCACTATCAACTGCCACTGACCCAACGAGGGCAAGAACCAGCCACTGCAACCTTCAGGCGATGCGGTATCGTTGTTGCTCACTGCCGCTATTGCTGCATCATGACCATGTTCGCTATGATCGGAACTCGTCAGCGTGTTAGTGCTGGCAATACCGTCCTTATAGCCCAAGGCTGTGGCGGTGACACTGTTCTGGGAGACACAGGTCCCGTCGTTACTGCTCTTCCACTGGCAAGTGCTGCCGCTGTTAGCGTCTGACATGGCGATGGCAAGACCCTTGTAGGTGCTGTTGCCCGTCTCCACACTGCCGGCACTGCCCACATAGGCGATGATGGCGACACGGTCTGCCTCACAAGCGGCGTCAGCACCATAGGCGTGGATATGACCGCTGGCACAGATCAGTTTGCCGATATCACTGGGAGTGGCGTTGGATAGCAACAGGTAACTGATGGTGGCGGTGATGGACTGGGCGGTGACATCTTTGTAGTTGTCATCACCTACGACCCTGTAGTACACGGTGTAGTCACCAATGTCGGTCGCTGTCGGGATGTCGGTGCCGTAACTGCTGCCGTCGAGCGAGTACTGCAAGGTGCCGCCCGTGGTGGAGCCTGCGTTGACCAGTGCCTGCGCACTGCCGCTATAAGTGAGTGTCTTCGCCGTGGGAGCGGTAACGGTAGGTGTCGCCTTGTCGATGGTCTTGCTGATCACATCATTGTTTATCTCGGTGCCAGTGTGGTTCCCGTCTCCCTCCACATAGTACCACAGGTAATAGGTTCCTGCATCCGTCCGCTGCGGAATTGAAGTAGTAAAACCTGTGGTAGAAGCAGGTTTTGTGCTACTATCCGTCACCTTATACTTCATCGTTCCACCAGAAGAAGAAGTACCTTCACTGAACAAAGTCTGAGCATTGCCATTGTAGGTCTGTGAGCCCGTGACAGCCTTAGGTGCTGTCGTGACGCTGACAGCAACTGCGGTAATATTTGCTGTCGCTGTTGTTTGATTACCTGTTGCCGCCAACTTGTAGTTGCCAGCCTTGGCACCGCTTAGTGCGATGTCACTGATATTGACAATCTTACCCGTACCGACGTTCGCATCGGCGAATGTACCTGTAGCGGTGACGGTCAACTCGTCATTGCCGACCTTACCTTCGATGGTAACGCCCGCATAGTCGAGCGTGGCGGTGGTGGTGCCGTCATACTCCTTGTCGTTTGCGGTAATGCCACTGACGGTAACCTCTTTCTCGGTGACGGTCACCGTATAGTCCGCCGTGGCACCGTTGATACCATCCTTGTCTGCCAAGGTGGCGGTGATGGTGGCGGTACCTGCACCCGTGATAGTCACCTCGCCAGTGGTCTCGTTGACCGTGGCGACACCAGGGGCAGAGGATTCGTAGGTGATGGCACCCGTACTGCCCGAGCGCACCAACTGATTCGTAAAGGCTGCATCGCCATAGGTCTTCTCCACCGTGGGGGCGGGGAAGAACAGCGTGGAGGCAGTGCCCTTGTCGAAGGTGCCGCTGGTAATGATATTGTTGATTGCCGTCACGTCGGCGATGTCGATACTTTCGTCCCTGTTGACGTCAGCGGCGGTCAGATTGACACTGACGCTGCTGTCATGCAGATAGTCGACGAGGGTGGTCACGTCTTCCGTATTGACCTCACCGTCCCCGTTCACGTCGCCTAACAGGATGACATCGGTGTCCGCCAGTGCGATGCCTGTCCCGACGAGGAGCATCGTCAGGAACAGGACTGTATATCTGTGAATGATCTTTCTCATAATACTTTGAATTGTTTGGTGGTTAGTACGTGGGTTAGTCGCCATCCTCGCCGGAGCCTTCTCCGCCCCAGTGGATGTCGTCATAGTCGTCGGAGCCAGACACGCTCAGCAGGGCGGTACGGCTGTCGAGGATGATCACCTCTGCCCGGGGAGCCTCATAGGCGCGCTTCCCTGGATTGATTGTATGGTTTGTCTTTCTCATATAGTTGTCCTCCCTCGTTTATTTGATGACTACCTTCTTGCCGTTCTGGATATAGACGCCCCTCGACGCCGGCTTGCCGGAGAGCCTGCGACCGCTCAGGTCGTACCAGCCCTCGCCGTCCGCCTGTGCGTCCTCCATGAGGCGGATGCCTGTCGTCCCGTCCTCGTCGAGGATGATGGAGCGTGAGTGCATGGCGTCCGTGAAGTCGCAGAAGCGGAAGTAGGCACGGTATGCCTTGACTTTCGAGGTGCCGTTAGAGTATTTGAACTGGTTGTCCTTGATATACAGCCAGTTATTCTCAAGCGTCGTCTCCGAATAGACACCGATCATCGCCTTGATGTTGTCGTCTGTGGCATCCTCACCCTTGTTGTTCATCGGGTCGCCAGCAACGATATCCACACTATTGAAGGTGGGATTGTCCACGGCGGCATCGGTCACCTTGATAATATAGGGGTGGTTCGCCGCCATCTCCGTAACGGGAGTGAAGCCCACGATGATGCTGGAGCCGCTCAAGGTGTACCCGCTGAAGTCGCCCAACTTCACGTTCTCTCCGAAGGCGGTCTTCACCTTCTCAGCCGTCAGTACGAACGGCAGGCAGATGGTGTACCACTTATTTACGGCAAAAGAGCGTGACAGCGTGACATCGATACCGCTGACAGCAGCGGGTGCCGCTGTGTCATCGTCGGTGAGCGTGAGGGCACCGGCGATGGTGACGGTATTACCGCCAGCCGTCAAGGCGTAATGGTTTGCCTCGTCGTCACTGAACACCGCATTGGCGAGCGTCACGGTGTTGTCACCCTCTGTGGCGCTTCCATCCACGGTGAAACTGATGGTCAGCAGAGTACCGTCGGTGGCGGTCAGTGTGTTGGCACTGTAACCCGTGAGACGGGTTGTGTTGCCTCCCTGGTCGGAGGTCTGGATGGTGTGTCCGCTCAGCAACGCCCCTGCGCTGTTGCCTGTGTAGGTCAGTCCGTCAGGCAGGGTAATGTCAAACTGAAAGTCACGGTACGTGGTCGGTGAGCCGCTCAACACGATGTCGAGACTGCCCGTCATGCCACATACGGCGTTCCGCACGTTGGCTGTCGCCAACGCGCCATTGTCGGCATAGGCTCCCGTGAGGGTCGCCAACAGCACGAGCAATAGGAGTAGTTTTCTTCTTTTCATACTTTATCGTTATATTTTCTCGTTATTTATCTTATCATCACAATTAATGCCGCCAAAGGTACGACAAAAATCGTGAACAAAAAAAAAAAAAACACAATAAATGTTAAATAGAGAAAGAAATATACTACACCTTATTATATATAGGGGGAGAACAGAAAAGCGACATGACTCGTAAAAGTCATGTCGCTTCTCTGTATTGGTAGTGTCTTAATTACTCCTCCTCAGGGGCAATGAGTTTATAGCCCTTGCCGTGGATGTTGATGATCTCGATCTGAGGATCGTCCTTCAGGTGCTTGCGCAACTTGGTGATATACACGTCCATCGAACGGGCATTGAAGTAGTTGTCGTCAATCCAGATGGTCTTCAGTGCGAAGTCACGCTGCAGAATCTCGTTGGCATGGGAGCAGAGCAGCGCAAGCAACTCGTTCTCCTTGGTCGTCAGTTTAGTCTGCTTGTCGCCGATAGACAGCAACTGCTTCTGGGTATCGAAGGTGAAGCCGCCGATATGGTAGACGGAACTCTCCTTGTTCTTCTTGCCACGCACACGGCGCAGAATAGCCTCGATACGGAGCACCAACTCCTCCATGGAGAAGGGTTTCGTGATATAGTCGTCGGCACCAATCTTAAAGCCCTCAAGGATATCCTCCTTCAGCGTCTTAGCCGTCAGGAAGATGATAGGTATCTCCGCATTGGCAGTGCGAATCTCCTGTGCCAGCGTGTAGCCGTCTTTCTTAGGCATCATCACGTCGAGCACACAGATGTCAAACTTCGTCTTCAGGAATGCCTTATAGCCCGCCTCGCCGTCGGGGCAGAGTTCTGCCTGGTAGCCCTTTGCCGCAAGGTACTCACGCAACAACATTCCGAGGTTCTCATCGTCTTCGCAAAGAAGAATTTTCAGTTTTTCGTCCATAACTTATCAGTTTTAATGTGTTAATATTGTTTCTTACGCTTTGTCCTCTCTCAGGATGGGCAGGGAGATCGTGAACTTCGTCCCCTTGCCGAGGTCGCTCTCGCACTTGATCTCGCCCTGGTGCAGGTCGACGATCTTCTTCACATAGGCGAGACCGAGACCGAAGCCCTTCACGTCGTGCTTGTTGCCCGTATGCACCCGGTAGAACTTATCGAAGATTTTCTTCACGTTCTCCTTCTTGATGCCCTGACCGGTGTCACGGATGCTCAGCAGCAGGCGGTCATGGTCGTTCCACGTGCGGATATAGATGTCGAGGGGCTCCTCGGGCTTACGGTATTTCACCGCATTATCCATCAGGTTGGTGATGGTGTTCTGGAAATGCACCTCATCGACATAGATCGCCGAGTCGACAGCCTCTATCTGGGTATATATCTTACCACCCGTATTCTCCACACGCAGCGTGAACGTAGTAGCGATATTCTCCACCATCTCGTTGAGGTCGAGTTGCTTCTTCTTGAACACCACGCTCTTCTTGTCGAACATCGACATCTGGAGCACTTTCTCCACGAGGAAGCGCAGGCGTTTCGACTCGTCGGCTATGACACCACCGAGGTGCTTGGTCATCTGCTCGCTCTTCGGCACACTCGGATCGTTCATCATCTGCGCCGCCAGGGAGATGGAGGCGATAGGTGTCTTCAACTCATGCGTCATGTTGTTGATGAAGTCGTTCTTGATCTCCGTATAGCGCTTCTGGCGGAAAATCAGGACGATGGTGAAGATGAAGGTGATGAGCAGCACCAGCGTGAACACCAGGGAGGGTATCATGAAACGCACGGAGGAGAAGATATAACTGCTCATGTCGGGGAAGTGGATCTTCACCACGCCCATCTTCGACTGCGGGTCGTTGCGGAACAGCACCTGCGTATAACTGTATTTCTCGCCCTCCTCGCTATAGTCGGGGCAACGATACACCTCACGCCCGTCAGAGGTGGACACCGTGAGATGGTATGGGATGTTGACACCGTTGTTCTGCAACTCATTGCGGATATCGTTGTCGAGCATGCGGAAGTTCACACGCTCCCTCAACGGCTTATCACTTGCCGTATACAGGATGTTATAAACGACCTCGTCGAGCAATGCCTTCTGGTAGACATACCGCTGGCGCACGATCTCCTGCATCGACTTCGCCGCCTCAGAGAGCGAACTCTTGTCCTTGCGCAGGATCATCGCCTTGGGCACGGAGGCAGGCTTCATCTCGAAGGTCTTCAACTGGAACGAGGAATATACCGTGCCATCATCAGCAGAGACAGCGAACTGGTGCGACTGCTTGATAGTGCCGTCCAGTCCGTCGACCATCACAGAGTCCTGGCTGAAGGCACGACGCTCCGTTGCCTGGACATCCTTCTCCAAGTAACGGGAGGTCTCATCCAACTCCAGGTTATGCGACGCCTGATACAGACTGCGGCTCACACTCTCATCAAACTGCTCCTTCTTCATCTTCACCATCTCCTCGACATAGGAGAACTGAAGGAAGAGCAGCCCCAGGAACGCGAGTCCCATCACGATGGCTATGGTCCATATAGTAGACTTCTTCATATCGGGAGCAAAGATACTGCTTTTACCGATATGAAGAAGTTTTTTAGTTAATTATTTCCGTTAATTTTAACGTTATTAACAATTTAAATCCGATTTAGTTTTGTATTTATCACTTAAAAGTGGAAGTTGATATCCACGCCCATCTGGAAAGGATTGCCTAATTGCGCATAGAACTTCTCCTGCCCAGTAGCCTTGCTGGAGAAGGCGAAGGTCTGATACGCCACATCGCCTATGTTACGTGCCCAGAGATTAACTTTACAAAGGCCAAAGTCCGCAAGGACATGGGCACCAAACAACACATAGCCCTTACGGCAGAAGGAGTTCTCCTCATTCCAGTAGAGTTTTCCCTGCCCATTCATGTTCACCCCAAAAGTGAGACTCTTGAAGTCACTCAACGAGGAGTCGATGCGGTAGTCGACTGCGGCGGAGTAAGTATGGGCTGGCACGAAGGGCACTTTATTGTCCTTATAACTGATGATGTCGGTACTTCCTGCCTTGGCACTCGTCTCGTACTCCTTGAACACCGCATGGGTATAGCCATAACTGGCATTCCATGTCAGACGGTCGTTGAGCAGACTGCCACGTAAGGTTGCCTCTACACCACAACTAAAACTCTTTCCCGCATTCACCATGCGACGACCGAAGCCGTACTCAGCGGTGAAGACGGAGAGTTGCTGATTACGAATCTGCATATAGAAAGCAGAGAGGTCTGCCTGCAACGCATGGTCGAACAGGTTCAAGTGGGTGCCCACCTCATAGTTCCAACTCTCCTCGGGCTTGAACTTCACGCCCTCCAACAAGGCGGCATACTCCTCTTCGGTATGCTCGACAACAGAGTTGACATCCTGATGGGTCTGCATCGCCTCCATCATCACTCCCTGAAGGTTCTTCTGCACATCACTCTGGATGATATCACCAAACATCTGCACATTGAAACCACCCGCACGATAGCCCTTGGTCACAGTGGCGTAAATGTTGCTGCCATGATTAAACTTATAAATCAGTCCCACCTTGGGCAACAACTGGCTGAAGGTGGTCTCCTCCTCACGGTCATAGAGGGAAAGCACCGTGGCATTAGCGGCAGCACCCATAATGTCGAAGTTCAACTTAGAGTCACCACTGGTGATATAGTGAATCTTGGAGTGAGTCAAATCATAACGCAACCCAAGTGTCGCTGTCAGATGTTCCGTGATGTCGAGGTTCGACTCGTGGAAGATGCCGAGGTTAGCCTGCGGGGTGTGGAAATTACAGGGGACGAAGAGGGTCATCCCCACATTCACGCCACCAGCACGCTCAATGGCCATGGCAGCGGCAGCCTCACCCATACGCTGGGCCATCGAGTTGAGCATCTGCTGATAAATCATCCCGCCAACCTGCTGACTCATCATTCCACTGAAGGCGGCACCGAAAGTATTGGGAGCCACCGTCTTCAACCATTGGTAGGAGCCGAAGACACCTGTGGTCCAATGCCAGGCACTCTTGTTATTGCTCTTGACAGAGAACTCCTGCGTCAGCACATTACCCAACTGGAACTGGTCAACGACGATGAAATCGATATCTGAGTAGTCGTTATCCATCAACAGATTGTCACGCAGGAATTGCCAAGACGTATTGGAATGGATATCAAAGCCCTCGCCCTGATATTTGACGCCTAACCCCACATTCAGCATGTTACGCTTGTAGTTACTCTGCGCATCCTGGTTAGGACTGCTCAACAGGTCACCATCCGTATTAATGGTAAAATAGGGATAGGCTTTCTGCCTCACAAACTGGTAATCGGCAATCAGATCGAAAGACAGTCGCCGTGTAGGACGGTACATCAGACGAAGACGGGCGCCTGCCTCATCCATGTCATCCGCACTCTCATCAGCCAAGACATTACGGAAGAAGCCCGTCTGTCCGTCATAGAAAGCAGCCAGAGAGAAGGCAAATCTGTCACTCACCTTATTATAATGTGCCACCTCAACATTTCGATAAAACCCTGTTCCCAGACCAAGATTGACATCTGTGCCCTGATAACTGAACGGATTACGGGAATACATGCGGACCATACCGCCCTCTGTATTCAGACCATACAATGTGCCCTGCGGACCACGCAACACATCCACGCGGTCCACCTGATAGAGATGACTATTAAACGCTGTCTTATTCATCATCGGCATGTCATCAATATAGACACCCATGGACGGGCTATTGACACGCGAGCCTATGCCACGGACATAGATAGACGACGTGAAACGGGAACCGTAGTTAGGCATCACGAAAGAAGGCACGAAATCGGACACCTCACGGATGTCACGGACACCCAGTGACAACAAATTATCTCCTGACAACACCGTAGAACTTAATGGCTGCTGACGGAGACGATAAAACTCTTTCGCCTGTGATATCACTACGACCTCGTCAAGGTCGTAGACACGAGAGGAATCAGTTAAAGCAACTGCAGTGTCTGCCGAGACAGGCAGTACCGAAACCAGCGCCATCACTGACACAAGAATGTTTTTTTTCATGATCTATCTTTTGCTGTTAATATCTCATTTGCTATATTCGTCGCCTGGGTGATTCGGTGTGCCATACCGATACCGTCACGCAGGTTGCCACCAAGGATGAGTCCTTGATACTGGCTTTCCAAACTTGCCACAGCCTCGAAGCGACGACCGCTGTCAATACCATATTGCGGTATCGCCTTTTGATGGCGGGATATATGGATAAAGTCGGGCGTTGCCTCCAAAGGGAATTTCAGCATCTCATGCAGACAGTCTGCCACCAGTTGCTCTATCTCCCTATCTGGGAGGTCGAGCATCTCAGGACGTCTCATGCCGCCAATAAAGAAAGAGAATAGCGCCCCACCCTTCGGAGCACGTTGCGTGAAGCATGCAGACGGGAACAAAATACCAAGGACGCGCCTTTGCTCCACCGTGGGAACCAGTCCTCCAAAGGCGATATAGTCACCTCCAAACGTGTCGGGCATCCCCACATTGACCTCCATCACCGGGGCATATTTCAGACTGGCGATGGCATCCATGCGCTGTTCGTCGACGAAAGGTAACAACGCTGGCAGGGTGTAAGCACCGCAGGTTGTCACCACGAAACGACTACGAACCACCGTCTGCTGCCCCTCGGCAGAGAGGAAGGAAGTCTGCCATCCGCTATCGACGGGCTCAACTCTCACCTCGGAGACTCCCAGCGAGATATTCTCCTTTCCGATATAATCAGCCTCCGCTTGCGGAATATGGCTCAGCCCCCCTTGCGCCGAGAACACCTTCTTAGTGGCAAGACGATCCCGGTCGGTCTTGGGCTCTTTCATCTTAGCAATGGAGCCACGGATAAAACTGCCATAGTTCTGCTCTAAGTGATAGAGTTTGGGAAGGGCGTAACGGGTAATGAGCGTATCTGGATTGCCCGCATATACTCCGGAGATGAACGGATCCACCGCATAGTCGACAAAAGATTTTCCCAGGCGACGGCGAGCCAGAGAACCGACACTCTCATCTGGGTCTGTTCCCTTTCTACGCCATGGTTCTCCTAAGATGCGTAGTTTATCAGTCCAACGAAACAAGGGGGTGGTCAATCCACCCAAAGGTCCAGATGGCAAATCATGGAAACGGTCACCTTTCCATATCAAACGACGCTTCGAGGAGTCAGGCGCAGTCTCCAACACACACTTGCCACCCGAGGTTGTAGCCAAGTCGCTCATCAACTCGGCTACCTCAGGTGTCGAGACAGAACCGGTCGTAGGACCTGTCTCGAAGATATAGTCATTTTTGTGGTTGGTCTGTATCTGCCCTCCAATGCGTGTGTCAGTCTCCACAATGTGTACACCGACACCCTTCCTCGATAGCCAATAGGCGGTGGTAAGACCTGTCAGTCCCGCACCTATCACCACCACTGGAGTCTCTATTTTATAGTCTGTCTGCACCTTTTCAGTCTTTATGGATGCAAAGGTACGGAGGATTAACCAATTACGCAATCCACATTTATATGGATTTTCAGGTATTCACCGTACCACAATGCGGGCAACGCCCCTTGGAGGCAAGCGGTGCCCCACAATGACCGCATACGTAGGGACGACGGGCATCATGGAGATAGCGGTATACGGCAAAGACTATATAGGCGACAAGCAATGGGTAGCCTATATAATATAAGGTGGAGACACTGAACACCACATAGTCAACGGCACACACGCCAACCAGTCCGCCCAGGTAGAGCAATGCGTCTGCTCCCGACAGGTGGCGCAGCACATCATCCATGGCGGCCACCGTCACGATGATGATCAGCCATACTGAGGCAATAAAGAGTCCCAGATGCCATGGAAGGGCAAAGGGATTGAGCGACGGATGGTAATAGAAATGACGCCAAGTCTCCGCACCAAACATCTGTATCGAGGCATAGAGTGTCGCCGATGCTGCCACCAGCAGACAGAGCAGTGTGGGATAGAAAGAGTCGATATCATTGAAATGCACGATATAGGCATCATGGCGATTCAGTCGGTAGAGCCCGTAAGCGACAACCACCACGACGAGGAAGGCAAGGAAGATCAGCAGGTGGGTGTCGGAGAAGAAGTCGATAAACTGTGAGATAGGGTCGTCGGGCGACACGCCTTCGAGCATCTCGCTCTCACGGATCCACCCCTGTGTCATCTGGTCACGCGCCACCTTCACCCAAACCGAGTCGATGGAGTCGGCGGAGATGGTCTGGATATCAGCGACCACCAAGTGCTCTCCCTCCACCACATAGAGGGTGTCAAAAGCCATCTCACCGGGTTGGTCGGACAGCGGCAGGCTCTTTCTCTTCACCACGAAGTTATAGTTTTGCGTATAGTGATGGGTGGTGAAAAACGAGATGGAGTCCAGTTGCTTCTCCGTCAAGTCCCATGCGTCTGGCGTCTGCGGACCGTGGTTGTAACAGGCGGTCATCAGCAACGCACAAAGGGTGAGTATATAGAACCTAATCTGCCGCATACACATTCATCTGACAATTCTTACAATCAAACTCTAAACGGAAACGCCTGCCATCACCCAGACGGAGGAAAAGGGGCTCATGCCATTGTGGCTTATGCCCGCCATGCTTGACACAACAGCCAAGGGAATAGCGCAGGCAATGGCGACATTGCATCAGCAATATCTCCTTTCTCGGACGACTGATCTCAAAGGCGGGCTCTACGTCCGACAGCCCTTGCTCCTCATAGAAATCACGGGCAAGACGGTTGGAAATATTATACAGATAAGGAAGGCCGTACCTTCGTCCCTCGGAGGTCGTACCTTTGACCCTCGGAGGCCGTACCTTCGACCCTCGGAGGCCGTACCTTCGACCCTCGGAGACCGTACCTTCGACAAGTTTACGTCGTAACTCCGCCAAAAGACTGCTTGGAATGAAGTAGTTGAAGCCTTCTGGCAACTCTACCCTACTACACTCATAAGGGGTACCGCCCAGTCGTGACAACTGACGGACGATATTCTCACGCTGTGGCTTCTCTGCCTGCTGGTGCTCGCAGGAGATGCTTACCTCTATACCACCGGCAGACAATGCGAAGCCGTCGGCGGTAGCCTCCAACCGCATCACCAATGGGATCTTACGCTCACTGCTCTTATGCGACAGGATGCGCTCAAACTCCTGGTCGTTGTTCCGATAGAGCGCCATCCCTGCCCGCAGGCTCCTCGGCATCTGCTGAGGATACAACCTATTGCCTTCCGCACGGTTGACACGAAATCCCTCCAACTCACGCTCCTGATTGATATAACAGAGTCCGTCACCATTGGCAAAGGAGGCCGTTCCCGCCACATTGAAAGAGTCACGGCGCATCTCCTTGACATAGCCCACATACTCGCCCATTGCCTTGGGGGTGTCGGGCGAGAAAATGGCAGAAACCCTGCCATGCAGGAAGTAAGTGGTAAACCCACGGTTGAAAGTCTTGTTGAGATTCGGGGAGAAAGTATAGGTGCAATGCCCCTTCGAGGCACGACAGTAATCGTCTGGATGTTTCTGGATAAAAGCATCAAGCCGCTGACTATATGCCGCCACCACATTCTTCACATACGACACGTCCTTCAGTCGCCCCTCTATCTTGAAGGAGGTCGCTCCTGCCTTGATGAGTTCCTCTAAATGATCGCTCTGGTTCAGGTCCTTTAACGACAGCAGATGGCGCTGGTGCTCCAACTCTTGCCCGTCGGCATCCAACAGGTCGAACCTCATGCGACAGAACTGGGCGCATGCGCCACGGTTGGCGGAACGTCCGAAACAATACTGCGAGGCGTAGCACAGTCCACTATAACTGACGCACAACGCCCCATGGACGAAGACCTCCAACGGCATGTCAGGAACCGCATGATGTATCTCCGCTATCTCGCTGGCAGAGAGTTCACGGGCAAGGACCACACGCTGGAAACCGAGTTCCCTAAGCCAGCGTACCTTCTCCACTGTTCGGTTGTCTGTCTGTGTAGAGGCATGTAACGCTATAGGGGGTAAATCCATCCGCAGGATAGACATATCCTGCACGAGGATGGCATCTACCCCCACCTCGTCAAGTTGGCGGATCAGTTGCTCTGTCGCCTCCAACTCATCATCATAAAGGATAGTGTTCACCGTGACATACACCTTTACCCCGTAGGGACGGGCATAGTCACAGAGTTGTCGGATGTCCTCCACGCTATTGCCCGCAGCAGCACGTGCCCCGAAACGCTGAGCCCCGATATAGACAGCATCAGCGCCATGGTCGACCGCCGCTATTCCGCAGGTAAGGTCTTTGGCTGGTGCAAGCAGTTCGAGAGGTATCATCGTATCTGATTGATATCGTAAGGTGTCTCTTGATATACGTAATAGTTGACCCAGTTGCTATAGAACAGATTGGCATGGGCACGCCACGTCACCAATGGTCCTTTAGCAGGGTCATTATCACGATAGTAATTCTTGGGCAGGTCCACGTCATCACGGATATCCTTGTCACGCTGATACTCATTGTCAAGCGTGTCTGGCGCATATTCCAAATGCCCCGTGACAAAGAACTCACGACCGCCACGCGCCATCACGATGCTCACACCGCTATCGGGTGACTCGGCAAGCAGTGTCAGGTCGGGATTGGCAAGAACATCTTCCCTATGTATCTCGGTATGACGGCTATGCGGCATCTGAAACATATCATCGAAACCACGGAAGATAGGCAGTTGCGGTTGCAGGATATCCTGTGGGAAAATGCCAAACATCTTCTTTGCCAACGGATATTTGGGAATGCCATAATGATGATAGAGCCCTGCTTGTGCAGACCAACATATATATAAGGTACTCGTCACGTGCGTACGCGACCAAGTGAATATCTCCGTCATCTCGTCCCAGTAAGTCACATCCTCAAAATCGAGTGTCTCCACAGGGGCGCCAGTGATGATCATACCGTCAAACTTCTCATAGCGCATCTGCGCAAAGTCACGGTAGAACATCATCATGTGCTCTATCGGCGTATTCTTCGGCGTATGGCTACGCAGTTTCATGAAACTGACCTCCAATTGCAACGGTGTGTTGGACAATAAACGGACAAGGTCGGTCTCCGTCGTGATCTTCAACGGCATGAGATTGAGAATCACAATCTTCAAAGGACGGATATCCTGCATGTGGGCACGAGAGTCGTCCATCACAAAGATGTTCTCCTGCTTCAACAAGTCGATGGCAGGTAATCTATCTGGTAATCTTAATGGCATACTGTCAACTTACATTATGGAAAACACACATACAGAGACATTATCATAACCGCCAGCCTCAATGGCTGCCTCACAAAGACGATTGGCTGTGGCACCCTCAGAGAGCAAACGCTCCACCTCAGCATCAGGAACCATATCCGTCAGACCGTCAGAACAAAGCATATAAATGTCTCCCGTAAGGACATCGTCAGTAAACTCATAGAGGTCGATGAAGGAGTTCTTGCATCCTGCGCCAATGCAATTGGTAATCACATTCGAATGGCGTTTCTCTCCCTTGAGCGTATTGAGCGAATGGTCAGTCGACAACTGCCTCATCTTCCCGTCACGCAGGCGATACAGACGACTGTCACCACAATTCATCCAATAGTATTTCCCCTCATAATAGGCTACAGCCACAAGGGTGGTACCCATCTCTGACAGACTGGGGTCCACATACCCTTTCGACGCTATCATCTTATTGACAGAATCCAGCCATACCACAATCATCTCATTAAACTCACCGATAGAGAGCCCCTTCGGTAAGTCATTCAGGAAAAACTGCAAATTAGCAAGTGCGTCAGCACTCGCCACCTCGCCAGCATTGTGACCGCCCATCCCGTCCGCCAAAGCAATGACGAAACGATTTGTATTCTCGGTCATAAACTCCGTTTGATAAGCCTCCCCACGCACAAACTTGTCGTAGGCGAGCACCATGTCCTCATTATTACTTCTCACACATCCCACACGGCTTGCAGCCGTTAAGACTATTCTACTCATACTATTATCAATACTATCTTAATATTACTCAGGGACCTTAGTTAACGGACACCTGCAAGTTGATATTTGCCAATGAGACAATGTCCCCACTCTTGATGGACATCGGGATATCCGGCAACAAGTCACGCTCATTGAGTTTCGTTCCATTAGACGAATGCTTATCGATGATACACCAGCCAGAGTCTGGCTTGTAAATCAACTGAGCATGGACACTCGACACATACATATTACCCTCGAACAACTGCTGGTACGGTCCCTGTCTGCGACCGATAATAGCGCCATTGATTCCTACGATACGGATATTCAGTGAGGGGTTATATAGTGTCAGCGTAGGAACACCCTGTATCTGAACGTCGGGAGGTGCCATAGCCTGATTCCTCTCACGCTCGGAAGCAAACGTACGACTGATCTCCGCCGCCGTCACATGGGATGCTGTCAGACTTGGCTGCCGCTCCTCGCCGGGAGCAGCCATCAGACCGCCACAATGCGTACAACGTCGCCCGATACCCACACGGCCACAATTGGAGCAATACTGCAACTGTTGCCCACACTGGTCACAGTAGACCGATTGCTCTTCTATCTCTTCTTTACAACTTGGACATATTATCATAACTCATCCTTTATATCTTCTGGCAGTATCATCTGATAGGTCTCCTGCGTCACCTCACTCTGGGGCATGGCACTGACACGGACAGACAACTGCTGGATTGTTTCATCAAGCATGTTACGCATCTCACGGGCATTACCGAAAGAGTCGCTCTTGCTGACCACCTTACGACAGATAAGATCCATAAGTTTGAACTCTGCCGCAGGCGACAACGTGTAATTGTCTTTTGCGGCCATCTTCTTGTAGATGGCAAGCAACTCATCCTCGTTATAGTCCTCGATATGCATCTTGTGCGTAAAACGACTGGCAAGACCCGGGTTGACATTCATGAAGTCCTCCATCTCCTTTTGGTAGCCTGCGGCGATGACCACGAACTTACCACGGTCATCCTCCATGCGCTTCATCAGCGTATCGATGGCCTCCTTACCATACTGGTCGTTCTCCGATGACAGGGTATATGCCTCATCTATGAAGAGGATGCCGCCCATCGCCTTGTCGCACATGTTATTGACAATCTTTGGGGTCTCACCCATATACTTACCGACCAGTGTCGCACGACTTGCCTCGATGACACGACTGGTAGGCAGGATCTCCATACTCTGCAACACCTCTCCCATCTTACGGGCTATCGAGGTCTTACCTGTACCAGGATTACCCGTCAGGATAAAGTTCATGGCCATCTGCTGCACCTTACCTGCTCCCATAGCGGCACGCTGCTTCATGAACATGCTCTGGACGGCGAGGCGACGGATCATATTCTTGACGGAGCGCATACCGATAAACTCGTCGAGTTCGTTGAGAACCTCATCGAGCGGACGAACCTTCTCGCTCTGCTGTACGGCAAGGTCTGCCTCCGTGATGCGATACATATCCTCGTCCTTGAAGTCGGGATTGTTCACCTCCGCCATCAGACGCTGACTCTGCTTCTCGACTGCCGCATCGAAGATACGACGTGCCTCACGGGCATTACCAAAGTTCTTGTCACGACGCAGGTACAACTGCTCGAACTGGCGGTGTACCGCATCACGGGTGGTATCATCCACCGTGAAGTTCTTGCCTTTAGCGAGGTTGACGAATATCTGAGTCAACTCATCTGGCGTATAGTCATCGAAATGAATGGTCTGCGTGAAACGGCTCTTCAGTCCCGGGTTCGTGTCGATAAAGTCATGCATCTGATCGGTATAACCTGCCACGATACAGATGAACTTACCACGGTCGTCCTCCAGTCGCTTCAGCAACGTGTCAATAGCCTCACTGCCGAAGGAGTCCTGATCACTGGACTTCAGGGTGTATGCCTCATCAATGAACAGCACGCCACCCATCGCCGAGTCAATCAACTGGTTCGTCTTGATGGCCGTCTGTCCAGAGTAGCCGGAGACGAGTTTGCTACGGTCTGCCTCCACCAACTGTCCTCTGGAGAGGATGCCAAGGGTGCGGAACACATCTGCCATGATACGGGCGACCGTCGTCTTACCCGTACCTGGATTACCTGTAAAGACATAATGCTTGCCTTGGAAGGTGTTGGTCTCGCCACGGCGTATCTGCAGGTTGAGGAAGGCTGCGAGATTGGAGATCTCTTGTTTGACAGCGGCAAGACCCACCATGCCATTGAGTTTCTCCAGACATTCGGTATAGTCGACAGTCTTCGGAGCCTCGTAGGGGATATCCTCCTGTATAATGGTCATCAACTCCTCGTTGGTCTTCGCCGACAAATCCTCCTTCTGCAGACGCTCCGCCTGCTTTGCCGTGATCTTGTCGAACAACTGGCGCATGGTACGCCCATTGGCGAAGTCCTTGTCACGAGAGTCATATAACTCGGCTATCATCTTCCGAGCCAACTCCTCCGCATCAGGAGCAAAGACATATCTCTTCGACTTGGCGAAGACCTGCATAATCTGGTACAGTTCCTCGGGATTATAGTCGTCGATATTCAGGAAATAACTGAAACGGCTGCGCACACCAGGGTTGATACGGAACAGGTTCTCCATCTCCGTACGGTAGCCTGCGGCGATGACCACGAACTTACCACGGTCGTCCTCCATGCGCTTCATCAACTGCTCTAATGCCTGTGCGCCTTGATTGTCACGGTCTCCGCCCTGGCTGACAGGAGCCAAGGTATAAGCCTCATCAACGAAGAGGATACCCCCCATCGCCTTGTCGCACAAACGGTCGACAACCTTTGGGGTCTCTCCCTGATAGGGACTCACCATCTTAGCACGGTCACACTCTACCACATGTCCACTGTCGAGGTAACCGATAGCCTCAAGAATCTCACCCAACTTACGGGCGATAGTCGTCTTGCCAGTACCAGGATTACCCGTCAAGACAATATGAATGCCAGCCTTCTGCTGCTCGCCAAGTCCACGCTGGGCGCGCTGTACACTATTCTGTACTGAGTAGGCGATCTCACGCACCGCCTTCTTCACCTCGTCCATTCCAATATACTGGTCAAGGTCGCTCAGGATATCATCCAAGGTGCGCTCCTCTGGCACATAGCCACGGATATCACTCTCCTCTATCATCGTCGCCTCAGCACCTCTGCTGATAAAAGAGGTGAAGATATCCTCAGCGGTCTTCACGGCAAGATGGCAATAGCCGAAGGAGTCGTCCTTGATCTTGACTTGATACTGGAAATATCGTTCCAACTTATGCTCTGCCTCTGGTGTATAGGCGGCAATACCATACTTCACCCGCAATTCCTGTTTGCAGACCTCACACAGTTCGGCATAGCCGGGAGTCGGCAGGCGGAAGATATACTTGAAGCGGTTCTGCGCAGCAGGGTTGTTGGTGAGGAAGTCGTCCAAGCCTTTAGGCAGACCGGAGATGATAACGATAGGGTTATCATCCCACTTGTCCATCTCAACGAACAACTTGTCGAGAGGGTTCACCTGATTGGAATAACGATCGGGCAGCAATTTCTGCACATTGTCAAAAAAGAGGATGCCGTCCTTCGCCTTCTTGATATTATCGTCCCATTTGTCGACAAAACGCTGGTAGTCAACGGCATCAACCATCGTCAACTTCGGCTTGTCGATAATCTTATGCTGGTAGAAATAATCACGGATAATCTCCGAAAGCGCCGTCTTTCCCGTACCTGTCTCTCCAATGATGATGGCATTCACGCTCAGACGCACCTTCATGATGTCCTTGCGGGAATGGAGATAGGTATAGGTGTCGACTACCGTCTTGAGTTGTTTTTTGACATCATCAAGACCCACCAACTGGTCGAGTACGTTCTGTGAGATAAGCGGTTTACCACACCACTTACAGAACTTCGCTATCGAGCGGTTTTCTTTATGACAATTCTCACAAACCATATTACTCCACGTCCTTTTGTAATTGTTTAACCACTGCCGCCGGCTTCAACTTCCAACTGTCCAGATTAGGGTTACCCACATTCAACAGTTTGGGGCTGAAGACGACTAACTCCATCAACATGAGTCCTACCAGTGCTGACCATAATATATAATGAAGGACTGACTCACCACTCAATGAGCGTACCTGATTGGTCACATCATCAAGCAAGCCGAAGTTAGAGCCCTTGAACTTGAACTTCCTTTCCTTGAAGGTATAATAGAGCGGCTCCAGCAGGGTTGACTTGACATCATCGTCCATCACCTCGGATATCAACAGATTCTCACTGTTAGTGTCGGCACGGAAGTCAGTGAAATGACAGATAGCCATATACACCAGTGTCATCAAGATGATAGCGGGTATAAAGAAACTCGGCGAGGAACTGTTGACATACCTCAGTATCATCACAGGGATATACGAGGAGAGGACACCCAATAGTCCCCACAGGCACGACAGGACGAAGCCGTACCCTTTGAAGAAAGCCCTTGTGCCGATAATGAGAGCCGTCATACCGCCGAGAGGCAGTACAATGGAGATTCCCGCATGCTCCAGAAGGTAGTCACGCCCACTGACTCCGAAGAGGAGCAGGAACAAGACCCAGGCACCAGAGAGTGAGTAGAACACCATCCGCCACGTCTTCTCCTTACTTTTTGCCTTATAGAAGCGCTGACGCACGTCCCTGTATTTCGAGGCAGTCTCCTCCTTGGCGTTTCCGAAACGCTTGAAATAGGGCTGGTTGGAATCTATCTCGCCAAGGGTCAGTATCCATCGCTCCAGACTACGCTCATAGGAATAGGTCTCGCTGAAATCCGTCTCGGGATTCTCGTGGAAGAAAATGGAGAGCCACTGGCTCAAGGAGCCACGTTTCAATTCCTTGACCATCTCAGGACGATGACCAAGTTGGTCGATAGTCTGTCCGTCTGTCAGTTCCAGACCGTCGTCCAGCAGATAGGAAGGACGCGCTCCTAAGATGCGACAGAAGCGATAGGCTGCCGTCCGCATGTCATAGACTCCCAGACGCTCCGTGTTCTCCGCACTCTTCACGTCGAAGCAGGCACGTGCCTGATTCAGTTGCTCGAACCACCCATGCAACTGGGCAAAGTATGCGAAACGACCATTAGCATCAGAGAAGTCTTTGATCTGCTCGTTGAACTCCTTCTCCGGGAGATGCTGCCACTCCTGCATCAATTGCCCAAGTAGCACACCCACCCGATAGGGGGTGTCTGCCTCCTGTAAGTCGAAAGCGGCGTCACGGTCGATATTATACAGCACCTTATAGCCTAAGGAGCGTGAGGGCTTCTGCCCATTAGTCAGGATGCGCAACGCCTCACATGCCATACGGTCCTCATGACAGTACATCCACGACAGGAGCCGTCCGTCACTGAGTGACATCCATGCGTCCTCAGAGCATTCCTCATAACCGAAGGAACGCACGATCTCCTGAAGAGTGGACGACGGATACTGGTTCAAGAACGGAATCTCCTTATCAACCTCATAGACAAGTCGCAATACGGCAACACGCCCGTCAAGCTCCTTCTCTGAGAAATAACTACGCAGGCGATTGGTATCCGCCTTTGAGTGAGACTCCAGATAAAGGAATAATGAGTCGTTGGGATTACGTAAGGCTATGGCATACTCCTCTTGATAACTCAATACGGAGATACTGACACTATGGATGTCGTCACAATGATTACCGTGCAAGTCAACATACGGATAGGTGGGCTCCATGACATACACGGCAGCCATCAGTCCCGCATGCTGGTCGGCAGGATAACGGTTGACAACGATGTCCTTGACGACGGAACTGAGTTTCACGTTACCACACTGTTCCAACCAACCTGCTATCCTACCATTATACAAATAATTGATAGCAAGACGCTCATTATCCAACAGCAATGGTATTAACTCATGCACATTGTCCGCCACAAGGTTTTTCTCTGGATCAACAATGAAACTACGGTACTTCAGGATCGGCGACGAGATATCCACTTCGACATCCTCGCCAAGGAACCAACGCTCCACCTGCTCGTATTTCCATCGGTTCTGAGGATTAACGGCGGTGAGACCTTGGATGAGCATCTTCACACGGTCAGGGAGATCATTAATACGAGGCAGGCGACCCTCGTTCTTCTTTCGCATCATCACTCGCTCGTTCTGACTCAACGGGTTCTCACCTAACCAGAGCGTCATCAGTGTGATACCCAGGGAATAGAAGTCGACCGAGGGAGTGATCTCCACCTCACCGTCAATCACATCGTTGTACATCTCTGGTGCGGCATATACCGGAGTACGAGCCTGGGTGGTCCTATGTACTCGCTCATCACCCTCCAACACACTGGATATTCCAAAATCACCTAACACCACCTCTTGATGGTCCTCATCACGGAAGAAAAAATTACCTGGCTTGATATCCTTATGGATGATATTGCTGTTATGGCAATAAGCAAGGGCGGCGGCAGCCTGCAAGGCGATACGGCGGAACTGGTTGAAGTCACCGTCCAGGTCATACTCGCCTAATGTCCCCCCCCGCAGATACTCCATCAACTCATAGTCACGGTTCTTTCCGTCCACATAGGTCTTGCCATAGTCGTATATCTTCACGATGGTCTCCATGCCGAAACTCTGGACGATACGCAACAAAGTCTTCTTGATAGAGAAATTCGGATAGTAGATTTTCAGGACCATCTCTTTCTGGTCGCACTCTACCAAGAACACCTGTGCCTCACCCGAATTGTCGCTCAGGCATTTGAGGTTATGATATACTTTTCCTTTAATAATAAAATCGCCAGCAGCATTCGTCTGGGCAGGCTCTCTGACACTACCGGGGACGAAGGTTTTATCCCCACCGCCCGCCTGGGGTGCCACTCTCACGGTCTTGCTTTCTTGCCCTTGAACGGTTCTTATGGTTTGATCCATTACTTATCGTCTTTAATTTCCGCAGTACTATTCTTCCCTAACACTACCCATTTTCCGCCGAGGTGAGGCTTGGCACAGCCACAAGGGCTGCTGTGCAGCGCATGCTTGAAGTTGCACACCCATGCGAGACGGACGCCCATCGGCTTACTTGCCATCGCATAGTTGCGGGCCTGCACGGGAGAGGATGTGGGGGGGACGGCAAGTTTATCGAGAATGGCAGAGAGTGCCTTGATCTTCTCGGACTTCCGCTCCTCTAACTCCTCTTTCGTCATACGCTTGGTATTCACCTTCGGAATCACGGGGTTCTCCACTCCCGCGTCTTTCGCCAACAGGGTCAGCAGACGCTCCCGCAACTTCATGTTCATCTGCTCCTTGACGATGTCACGCTCAGAATTATAGGGAAGGGAACTCTCCAGACGGGAATACTCCTGCACGACATCCATCAGTTCCATGTAGTCGGGATTCTTCTGCAACTCCTTCACCAATTCCTTCGCCTCGGCTGTCAGTGCAGTACCGCACTGCTTGCAGAAAGCGAAATCGTTCATCGTATGACAGGTGGGGCACACCAATCCGCCACGGGGACTGCCGCACTCCGGGCAATACGCCTCATTACCCGTCAATTGGGCACCGCAATAGGAACAGATATCCTTGCGGATGTAGTGATGGCACGTCTCACAGAAATCGGCATCGGGGTCAACCTCCGCTCCGCAGAAGGGACAGGATGATTTGCTGATAGGCTGCCCGCACTGGGCGCAGAACATCGCCTCAGGATCATTGATCGCTCCACAGAAGGGACATTTCTTCCCCCCAGCCTGCTGTTGCTGCTGTTGCTGCAACGCTGGCTGTAAAGGTTCCTCCTCCCGAATACGCTCCTTCTCACGAACAATTTCCTGAGGCCGCATAGTCCTCTCAGTTTTCTCAGTATTAAGGGAATTATCGCTTGTCATTTTTTTAGGATAGCATTAAGTTAGGTGCAAATATAGCAATAAATTTTTAAAACAAACAAAAAACCGCCGTAAATTTATATTTACGACGGCATTTTTATGGGTTTTGGACTCTTTTTTACCAGAGAGAGAGGCGTTTTTCCTTTGGGATAAACATCTTGTCACCCTCCTTGACACCAAAGGCGTCATACCACATATCAATGTGGGGCAAGGCGCCATTCACACGCCAGCGACCCAATGAGTGAGGATCGCTCTTGGTGCGGTTGCGAATCTCCGCCTCTGTGATATTGCCCGCCCATACTCCTGCATAGGCAAGGAAGAAGCGCTGGTCTGCGGTCAACCCGTCAATCACTGGCAACGGACTGCGCTTTGTCGCATTCTTATAGGCATACCATGCTACCTGCAGACCACCGTGATCGGCGAGGTTCTCGCCCAATGTCAAACGACCGTTACCATTCAAATCAGGCAACACCTTGATACCTGAGAAGAATTCCGCATACTTATCGGTACGCTCTGTAAAGTTTTTTCCATCCAACTTCGTCCACCAGTCGTGCATATTTCCATCCTTGTCGAACTGACGTCCTTGATCATCAAAGCCATGAGTCATCTCATGACCAATCACCACACCGATAGCACCGTAGTTAAAGGCATCGTCGGCCGTCGGGTCAAAGAAAGGCACTTGGAGGATGCCAGCAGGGAAACAGATCTCGTTGGTGGTTGGGTTGTAATAGGCGTTCACCGTCTGCGGAGTCATATACCAGTCATCACGGTCGACGGGTTTGCCCGCCGTGTGGTTGATGCGCCATTGATTCCAGAAACGACTACACTCCTGCATGTTGTCATAGTAAGATTTTTTCGCATCAATCTTCAAGTCGCTCATATCCGTCCAACGGTCAGGATAACCGATCTTCACATAGAAAGTGTTCAACTTCAGCAGGGCGTTTACCTTCGTAGAGTCGTCCATCCAGTCCTGTGCCGCAATACGCTCACCAAGGGCAATACGGAGGTTCTCCACCAAGGTCTTCATACGCTCTTTTGACGAGGCGGGGAAATATTTCTCCACATAGATCTTACCCAGTGCCTCACCCATCACACTTTGCACCTGATTGGTGGCACGGCGCCAGAGGGGATGATCCTCTTTCCTACCAGACATCACCTTGCCGAAGAAGTCAAAGTTAGCGGCGCGCACCTCGTCATTCAGATAGCCAGCGGCTGAGCGGATAACACCCCACTCCATATAATCACGGTACTCAGCGGGGGTGATCTTACCGAAAAGTTGGTCGGCACCCGCCATAAAGTCAGGCTGTCCGACAATCATCTCCTGGATATACTGGCTGGCGATGCCCTTGGCGTTCATCTGCCTCTCCAACTGGAAGTGGGGGTATTTGCTGTCAAACTCCCTCAACGTCATCTTGTTATAGTTGGCAATGGGGTCACGCAACTCCGTACGAGACTTCGACACCTTTGCCAAGGCGAGTTCCAAGGCGAAGATGTTCTTCATCTTCTTCTCGGCGGCAGCCTTCTTGAAGCCAAAGAGTTGGAACATACGGACGATGTGCTTCTTATAACTCTCACGAATCTTGGTTGTAGCCTCATCGGTCTCCAGATAGTAGTCTTTCTGTCCCAGGGCAAGTCCTCCCTGATTGACACTCAGGATATTCTGGGTGGCATTCTTGTCGTCGGCACCGATATAGGCATGGAAGAACTCCGAGTCGCCATAGGGCATCATTTCCAATTGGATGTCGAAAAGTTGAGCAACGGTCTTTGCCGCTTCCATCTTCTTGATGAGTCCCATCACGGGAGCCAGTCCGTCTTGCTCACGGCGAGCCGAGTCCATAGCGAGTTTATACAGGTCGCTCAGTTTCTGCTCCACGCTACCCTGTGGGTAGGTTTTCTCCTGCAACTCCTTCAGAATACCGTTGATACGCTTGTTGTTGTCCTCGGCAAGGCGGTCGAAACTGCCATAGCGTGAGTAGGCGGCAGGCAGCGGGTTCTTCTGCATCCAACCGCCACAGGCGTAATCATAGAAGTCCTCACCAGGCTGTACTTGTGGATTGAGGTCTGTCAGGTCAATGCCCGACCTCAGGGTTGTCTGTGCCATTGTGGCAGCAGACAAAGATGATAGAAACATCATCATAAATACTCCTTTAATTTTCATCGTTCTTTTTTATGTTAGTTGTTCTAATTCCTCTGACAACTGCTCCCAACGCTCCACCTCCTCGTCGAGCGACTTCTTAATGGTGGTGTACTCGGTGACCAGTTCCATATCCGACGCTTTCGCCGGGTCCATCAGCAACTGGTCGAGTTCTTTCAACCTGCGCTCCATGTCGCTGATCTTACGCTCCGACTCCTCCACAGCACGCTCTGCCTTGCGGAGTCTCTTCTGCTGCTCCTTCCTCTCGGCATACGCCACAGACTTAGGTGTCGCCTCCTTGGAGATTCCCACAGTGGGAATGTTCTTTTCCCACGCAGGGAATGTTCCATTCCCACGCTGGGAATTTCTACTCTCCTTGCCTAACTCACTCAATTCGGTTATCTGTCTCGCCTGCAAGAAGTCATAGATACCACCCAGATGCTCCCTGACCTTACCGCCTCCGAACTCGTAGACCTTCGTCACCAGACCGTCCAAGAACTCACGGTCGTGGCTGACGATGATAGCCGTACCATCGAAAGCCTTGATGGCTTCCTTGAGCACATCCTTCGAGGGCATATCCAAATGGTTGGTAGGCTCATCGAGGATGAGGAGATTAACAGGTTCCAGCAACAGGCGAATCATCGCCAAGCGACTTCTCTCACCGCCACTCAGCACCTTGACTTTCTTATCGGAAGCCTCGCCACCAAACATGAAAGCACCTAATATGTCATTGATTCTCAGTCGGATATCTCCTTTCGCTACATAGTCTATGGTCTGGAAGACCGTCAACGACTCATCCAGCAACTGCGCCTGATTCTGGGCGAAATAGCCTATCTGGATGTTATGACCTATCTTCAGGTTGCCGTCAAAGGGAATCTCCCCCATGATACATTTCACCAGCGTGGACTTACCCTCACCGTTCTTGCCGACAAACGCCACTTTCTCCCCACGCTTGATCGTCATGTTCACCTGCGAGAACACCGTGTGCTCGCCATAGGCTTTCCGCACCTCCTCGCAGATAACGGGGTAGTCGCCACTGCGCAGACAGGGCGGGAACTTCAGGTGCATGGCGGCATTATCCACCTCGTCGACCTCGATGGGCACGATTTTCTCCAGTTGTTTGATTTTCTGCTGCACCTGCACCGCCTTGGTCGCCTGGTAGCGGAAACGCTCGATGAACTGGCGCATGTCGGCTATCTCCTTCTGCTGGTTCTCGTAGGCTCGCTGCTGCTGCTCACGACGCTCCTTGCGAAGCACCACATACTCGTCGTACTTCACCTTATAGTCGATGATATGTCCACAGGATATCTCCAACGTGCGGTTCGACACATTATTAATAAAAGCACGGTCGTGACTGACCAGTACGACTGCCTTAGCACTCTGGGCCAGAAACTGCTCCAGCCATTGTATCGACTCGATATCAAGGTGGTTGGTAGGCTCGTCAAGCAACAGCACATCGGGCTTCTGCAACAGGATCTTCGCCAGTTCGATGCGCATGCGCCATCCTCCCGAGAACTCACTGGTAGGACGCTCGAAGTCGGTACGCAGGAAACCCAGTCCCACCAGCGTCCGCTCTATCTCCGCCTCATAGTTCTCCGCCCCCATCATTTGGTAACGCTCATGCTCTTGGGTGAATCGCTCCACCAGCGCGAGGTAGTCGTCACTCTCATAATCAGTGCGCTCGGCAAGTTGCTGGTTCATCTGGTCGATACGGGCTTTCATCTCCTTGATATGGGAGAAAGCCTTCTGCGCCTCCTCCCTCACCGTCGTATCGTCCTGCAGGTTCATCACCTGGGGCAGATAACCGATGGTGGCGTCGTTGGGAACACTCACCACGCCACGGGTAGCCTGCTGCTGTCCGCAGAGTATCTTCAGGAGCGTGGACTTCCCTGCCCCGTTCTTACCCACCAAGGCAATACGGTCACGGTCGTTCACCACGAAACTGGCGTTGGTGAACAACGGCTTGGCACTGAATTCCACACAAAGTCCTTCTACTGATATCATGATGTCACTTTTGGACATGCAAAGATAATGAAAAACGGATAGAGTGCAAAATAAATTAATAAATATTAGATGGAGGAGCAAGTCTTTCTCGCAATTTTTCCGTACTTTTGTAGCGTTATGGAACAGATTAGGACTTTCACACAACTGATATCCAGCGAACTCCACCTGCCAGAGCACGGTGTGGAGAACACGCTGAAGTTACTGGATGAGGGATGCACCATCCCCTTTATCTCCCGTTATCGCAAGGAAAGGACGGGAGGACTGGACGAGGTGCAGATCACGGCAATCAGCAACCGCCTGATAGGACTGCAGGAGATCGCCAAGCGTAAGGAGACTGTCGTCAAGACGATCACCGAGCAGGGAAAGATGACCGCAGAACTCCAGAAGCGAATCGACGACTGTTGGGAGGCGACGACACTGGAGGATATCTACCTGCCCTACAAGCCGAAACGGCGCACTCGTGCCCAGGTGGCGAGGGAGCAGGGCTTGGAGCCGCTTGCCCAATTGCTGCTCCTCCAGCGTGAGCCGCATCCCGAGCAAGCCGCCAAGCGTTATGTATGCGGTGACATTGTAGACGCAAAAACTGCCCTCCAAGGCGCCAAGGACATCATCGCCGAACAGGTCAGCGAGGAGGAACGCTCCCGCAATCAGGTACGTGCCGCCTTCCGCCGTGAGGCTTTCATCACCTCCAAGGTCGTCAAGGCGAAGAAGGACACCGACGAGGCAGCGAAATATTCCGATTATTTCGATTGGGAAGAGCCGTTGAGACGCTGCTCCTCCCACCGTCTCCTTGCCATGCGCCGTGGCGAGAGCGAGGGAATTCTGAGGGTGAGCATCACCATCGACGACGACGAGGCTGTCAACAGACTGCAACGAAACTACGTCAGGGGCAATGGTGCCTGCCAGCGACTGGTCGCCGAGGCGGTGGAGGACGGCTACAAGCGTCTGCTCTGCCCCTCTATCGAGACGGAGTTCTCCAACCTCAGTAAGGAGAGAGCCGACGAGGAGGCTATCAAGGTGTTCGTGGAGAACCTGCGCCAACTGCTGCTTGGCGCACCATTAGGGCAGAAGCGGGTAATGGGCATTGACCCTGGTTTCCGCACGGGATGCAAAGTGGTATGCCTGGACGCACAGGGTAATTTGCTGCACCATGAGGCGATCTTCCCCCACCCGCCTATCAACCACCGTATGCAGGCGACCGTCCATCTGCAGCAGATGCTGGACGAATACCATATCGAGGCGATAGCAATCGGCAACGGCACGGCAAGTCGTGAGACGAAAGAGTTCGTGGAGGAGGCTCTGAACTCCTGGCAGTTAGTCAATAGCCCAAAGCCAAAGGTCTTCGTCGTCAGCGAGGACGGCGCCTCTGTCTATTCCGCCTCCAAGACGGCTCGTGAGGAGTTTCCCGATGAGGATGTCACCGTTCGTGGTGCCGTCAGCATCGGACGACGACTGATGGACCCGCTTGCCGAACTGGTGAAGATCGACCCCAAGAGCATCGGTGTGGGACAGTATCAGCATGATGTCGACCAGACGAAACTCAAGCACTCACTCGACCAGACGGTGGAGAGTTGCGTCAACCTCGTAGGTGTCAACCTGAATACCGCCTCGCAACACCTGCTGATGTACGTCAGCGGACTGGGTCCCACCCTGGCAAAGAACATCGTGGACTACCGCAGGGAGAACGGAGCGTTCACCAGTCGTGCGCAACTGAAGAAGGTGCCACGCCTCGGACCTGCCGCCTACCAGCAGTGTGCGGGCTTCCTCCGCATCCCCGAGGCGAAGAACCCGCTCGACAACAGTGCCGTCCACCCTGAGAGTTACAGTGTGGTGGAGCAGATGGCAAAGGACAACCACTGCACCGTCGCCGACCTTATCAGCGACAAGGAGAAACGGACACAGATAGACATCAAACGCTATGTAACGGATACCATTGGACTACCTACCCTGACGGACATCATGAAGGAGTTGGAGAAGCCAGGTCGTGACCCTCGTGAGCAAATCGAGGAGTTTGAGTTTGACGCCAACGTACAAACCATTGAAGACTTACACGAAGGAATGCAACTGCCTGGTATCGTGACAAATATCACCAACTTTGGAGCCTTCGTGGATATCGGTGTACACCAGGATGGACTGGTACATATCTCGCAGTTGGCTGATAAATACGTGAGCGATCCGACTCAGGTGGTACGCCTCCATCAGCATGTCATGGTACGTGTCTTGGAGGTCGACCTGCGCCGCCATCGCATCTCACTTAGTATGAAGGGGATGGGCGGAAAGTAAGTGTCACGCCCTCCCCACTCACCTCAAGGGTCGCCCTGCTGCCTACCAGCATGGGGAAGTTACGCAGGTGGGCATGACCGACAGGGAAGTTATAGCAGACGGGAATGCCATATCTCCGCAGATACTCATGGAACATATAGTTCATGTCGGGAAAGATATTAGGCACCTTCTTATAATTGGTAAACTGTCCGATGATAATCCCCTTGACATGCGACATCAGACCACGCACCTCTATGTTATGCAACATACGGTCGACCTTCGTCATCCCCTCCCCCGTATCCTCTACGAAGAGAATGATATTAGGGAGTCGCAAGGGGTCGTACTCAGAGCCTGCCAAGCCGTGCAGTACCGACATATTGCCACCCACGAGGATGCCCTCCGCCTTGCCGGAATGGTTCAGGGGATGCGGAGCGACATGGTATTCGGGCAAGTCACCCGTCATCATGCGACGTAACGCCTGACTGACTGTGTCATTGCCCTCATAAGTATTGATGGCATGGCACATCGAGCCGTGAATACCGATGTTTCCCACACATGCCTCCGCACTCAGCAGGGCGGTGATGTCACTGAAACCAATAAGGAGTTTGGGGTATTTCCTGAACACGCCCAGAGGCAACTCACACAGCAGATGGACGGCGCCATCACCACCTCGTGAACACATGATCGCCTTGACCTGCGGATTCCGCAAAGCCCACAGCAGGTCAGCCTTGCGCTCCTCTATCGTACCTGCGAAACCGTGATAGTCCCTCAACGCATTGCGCCCCACCACGGTATGGAAACCCCAACGCTCCAACGTGCGGATACCCCCGTTGATAGTAGCGGTATCCGTCGCACTCGACGGGGAGATGATGGCGATGGTGTCACCCTCATGCAGGAACTGTGCCATCATGGGCGACAGCATCAGCGACAACATCCATGTCAATCCTATTCTTTTCATGTGCCCAAAGGTAATAAAAAAAGTCGCAACTCCAAAGAGTCACGACCTTTTTTCTTCATTCCATGCGGAGATTTACTTCACTTTCTCTACGATAGCCTTGAAAGCCTCAGGGTTGTTCATGGCAAGGTCGGCGAGCACCTTACGGTTGATCTCGATACCAGCCTTGGCAAGTTTACCCATCAGAACAGAGTAACTCATTCCCTCCAAGCGGGCTGCGGCGTTGATACGCTGAATCCACAGGGCACGGAAGTTACGCTTCTTGTTCCTACGATCGCGATAAGCGTAGGTAAGACCCTTCTCCCAAGTGTTCTTGGCTACTGTCCAAACATTCTTGCGGGCACCAAAGTAACCGCGAGTGAGTTTCAGAATTCTTTTACGATTTGCTCTTGATGCAACGTGATTTACTGATCTTGGCATAGTTTCTTCTTACTTTAAATGTTTGACAATAGGTGAATTAACGGAGACACAACAGGTCACGAACCTGCTTCATGTTCGATACATCAA
>JAFUFD010000009.1 GCA_017470055.1 Prevotella sp.
CATGTCATATTAGAGTTTTGCTTGTCTTCTTTTCGCAACACTAAGGTAAGTGAAAATTCTGACATGGCAAAATCCTGGGCAACTTTTTGTTGCTCAGGCACTTATAAATAATGTTAAACTATAGTGTTGCGGAATTAAGGACATCATAAAATAAACTGTGAACTAATCGTTAGGTACTTCTTAATTCACAGTTTGGTAATTCTTAGGGATTATTTAAACCACTTCTTCGTTAGCCTGTAGCGGGTGAAGTTCTATATTAGGATTGCACCAATCCAACTTACCAAGTCTGTGCCAATCCTCATATTTAATATATATAGTGTTGTTTCTCATTAATGGAAGAATATTCTTTTCAAAGTTTTCAAGGAGCGGAATATCACCTATTAATTTCCTATATGTTTCCGGCGTTGCACTTGCTATTATATTCAACTTTAACATCAGATTCATAATAATACCTTGCTCTTGGGATGAGATAAGCCCATTAATACGTCTGGGAATATTACCGAAATACATTTTTAAGAAATTAATCATAAGCATTACGAATCTGAGTTGCAACACCCTGCCACTTATAATCTTAGTTTCGTGAAGTTTTACCCGTTTATCAACTTCATATTTTACGCATTTACTCCTATGGGAAATGAAAATATCATCAGCATAAGCACCAAGGCTTCTTAGCAAGTCCCCCATCTTACTATCCTCGTTTTTTACAACTTCGTTTTTCACCTCAAGAACCTTATCAATAAACGTTGGTTTTAGAAGGACTAACGATTGACACTTGATTACCATATCAATATATTTAGATAGAGCATAAAATTTTGTGAAATCAAGGTCGATTCCAATTTTTCTAAGACCGCTGATGAAACCTTTATAATCAACAAGACTACTATCTAACAATGTCTCTGCTTCCATCTTAATTGCATCAGCAGGAATAGAATCCTCAAATTCTTTAAGTGATACACCATCATACAATATACCACTTTGAGTAAGTGGTTCAGTTTGGATGTTTATGGAGAAGTAATAACAATAATCGTAAACGTCCCCAATAGGCTTATACTCTATATTCATAGTCCAAATATACGGCAAATTTTTAACATACCAATCAACTGGGGCTAATAATTAGTAATTCTTAGCAGTTATTTCTATGTTCTGCTACTTGGGAGGTTGAAATCCTTGCTAATTTGTACCAGAGTACGTTGATGGAGTGTAGCAGTCAGTTCGTGCATAATCCTATTCTCGCTTTTACTAACCTTTTGCGACTTTATCACCATTTATAGATACAACTCTCGTTGAATCTCATATAGGCAATTAGATTTTAAATTTTAGCATTTCATTCAAATTTGATAGTGCCAGCCTACTGAAAAATCCGATTTCGGAGGTTTTGACGGTTGGATCGCCGTAGTTCAATAATTGTGGTCTTAAATTTGGTACACCCACTCCGAATGAATATCTTAGCATAAGTCGATAAATCAGATACCGCTACCATCGAGGAGAGCATAACTATAGATGATATAACTGATTTTTATACTTAATTACGACAGGACGATGAATCACTACACATTTGAACAGGTAAAAGAGATTGCTGCCAAGAGCGGAATTACAGGGAGCAACGTTAGAATAGGTCTCTGGGCTTAGATGAACGGCTTCATTAAAAAGAGGAAACAGGTGAATAAGCAGCGTACCACCTATTATTATAAGATGAATGAGAATTTATGACCGCAGCATATAAATGGGGAAAAATGGCGGATAGTTGTTGGGGAAAAGTGGCGGACTATACATTACTTAATTAACAGTACTTACTATAGCCTATACGGTGCTTCGCCCCGTAAGTCTGAAAGCGGTTTTAGATGAAGAAGTCACTAACGATAAAATCATTCAATTATGCTGATATACTTACCACATAGCAAGGTGTTCAATACAAGGAAAGATGTAAAGGAATACTTAGGAGGTACAAACAAGTACAACAGAGCGTTAAAGCAGGGATAGATTTTTAATATTACTAATGCTAACATTGCGCACAATGGAACAATATACTACAGTCACCTGTAAATGATAACGTAAAAGTATACCAAAAAATAATTCAAAAGTATACCACTTCGACTGAGTGCTGCAAAGGTACAAAAAGTTTGTTA
>JAFUFD010000045.1 GCA_017470055.1 Prevotella sp.
CAACCCATACGAGAGCGTCTGGGATTGGATGCTATACGCAGCCACAGGAATGATCATCTTCCTTGTATACGACCTGAGTGCCACCATATTGTTTGCGAAAGGTGCGAAAGATAGTCTAAGTAGAATTAAAGTATTCAGAAGAAAATGAAATATTCAATAATAACCGTCAATTACAACAACAAAGCAGGATTACGCAAGACCATTGAGAGCGTAATCCACCAGACTTTTAGCGATTTTGAATATATTGTCATTGATGGAGGCTCTACTGATGGAAGTGTCGAGGTTCTAAGAGAATACGACAAGGATATCACATACTGGGTATCAGAACCTGATGGCGGCATCTACCAAGGAATGAATAAGGGAATCACCAAAGCCACAGGCGACTATCTCAACTTCATGAATTCAGGAGACTGCTTTTACAACGAAATGGTACTTCAGCATATAAGTGACAGGAAACTGAACCAAGATATCATTGTGGGCAGAGACTATCATTTTAACCCGCAAACCCAACAAGGCTTCAGCACAATCCTTCCTCCCCGTATTTCCATGCTGACCTTCTACATTCAAACATTACCACACCAAAGCACGTTCTTTAAACGCAGTCTTTTCGAAGATACCCAGTATGATGACAGTCTAAGAATTGTCGCTGATATCAAGTTCTATATTCAAAAAATCTGCGTAGAAGAATGTAGCATAGAGATGATTGATGAAATTGTTTGCCGACGTGAACCAGATGGCATTAGCAAATCCTACAATGAAAGACGGATTGCAGAACACAGGAAAGTTATATCCGAGTTTCTACCACTTGGTGCAACAAAAGATTACAGAACATTAGCCCTCCTAGACAAGACCACATTATATAAGTTACTTCGGCTACTTGAATTACCCAGTAGCAACAAGTGGCTTACTTACATAATAAAAATTATTTATCGAATAATCAACAAATAAGAAAAATATGAAATCAATTGTCGTTCTATTTCCCTACTTTGGTAAATTACCAGCCCAATATAAGATGTGGCGAGAATCCGCACTGAGAAACCCATCTGTAGACTTTATGTTTTTCACAGATGCAGATGTGGAGCCTGCAAACAACATCATCGTTCACAAAATGCAATTTGAGGAATTCAGAAAACTGATACAGGCTGTCTTTAGTTTCCCCATTATGCTGGACCGACCCTATATCCTCTGTGATTTTAAGCCAGTATACGGTCAGGCACTTCA
This sequence comes from Prevotella sp., assembly GCA_017470055.1. Lineage (GTDB taxonomy): Bacteria > Bacteroidota > Bacteroidia > Bacteroidales > Bacteroidaceae > Prevotella. The sequence continues at coordinate 1,222 of JAFUFD010000045.1, forward strand.
GAAGTACATCTCCAAATATGATTTCTGGGGATATGGAGATCTAGATGTCGTATATGGAGATTTCAGGGCATTTTTTACTGAAGAAGTTTTAAACCGATACAAATTTTTCCTGGGATTTGGTCACCTCACACTTTATCACAATGATGAAGAGACGAATACCTATTATAAAGTCATCATACCGGGCTATCAAGACTATAGAGAGGTGCTGACCATTCATGAGCAGACATTCTTTGATGAATACGATCACAAAGGCACTGCCGACAAATGGAAAGAGTGTAGAACCGATGATTGCTTTTTGGATTGGCAATTCGACAATGTGTCTAAGCCAAAGCAATCCTACCACATGAATAGTCTAACCCGTAATTGGCAACAGATTCTTTTTGAACATCAAGGGAGCAAATTATATATGCTTCGTTTCAATAAAGGGCAATTAGAAAAAAAGGAATCTCTATATGCCCATTTTCAACATCGTCCTTTCATGAAAGACAAAATAAAGGATTATAATCATTTCCTGATTACCCCAGGATCTATGATTGATTTTCCCAAACATCTAATTTTACTTCGGCTCAAGTTCTATTCCAGAAAAAGAAAACTCACCACGAGATACTTTCAATGGAGAGATCGTATTCTTTGGAAAATGGGGAAAGGGCATATTAGATAAAAATGAACAAAAAATTTTACTTCAGAATCGACGACATCTCCACTTATCGTTCAGAGTTAATGGGTTGGGCGATACTATGGATTATGATGTTGCATTTTACATTTACACAGATTAAGCCTCTTGGATTTATTGCCCAATTTGGATTTGCCGGTGTAGAGATTTTCATGATGGTATCAGGATTTGGTCTTTATTATTCCCTCAATAAGAATGGCAAACTCCACCCGTTTTATAAGAAAAGGCTTTTGCGAATATTTCCTACATACTACTTCCTAGGATTATTTGCTAGTCTCTTGTTGTATAACGATAATTTACTTCAATACCTATTCCGCTATTCAACAATCGGGTTCTGGAGTGGAGGTATTTACTCAGGATGGTATATTCCCTCTATCGTGTTTATGTATCTTTTATCCCCTTACATAAAGAAATTATATGATATGCAATTATTTTTCTTAATTGCTTTTATCTGTATTGTTATCTTAGTAATATCATATATACTTGTATCTAACGAACTAATTACGAAAGGAGAGCCTCATTTCTTCTTATTATATCGCATTCCTGCTTTCTTCTTTGGTATGTTATGTGCTTATTGGTCAAAAAAAAGTATATCAACGAAATACTACTTATACTTTCTTTCTTGTGGAATACCCTTCTTTATTATTCTTTTTCCTCAACATCACCAGATATACAATTATAAGTACTTCTCGTTCTTATTCCTTCTACCACTCATTGTTCTATTCTTCATTACTGTATCAAAAAACCTCAAATGGATGAACCCTATCATCATAGAGATAGGAAAAGCAAGTCTAGAAATATACTTGATTCAGGGAATGTTTTTTCATGCCATCCTTACAGGGAGGATCTCCGTATCTAATGAATGGCATGATTTTATAACCATTTTACTAATCATCATTTCATCTGTTCTAGGAATTTCTGCACATTGGTTAATAAACAAATTGGTTATCAATCGACTTTGCTGAAATCTTCTGCAACGGCTTTTGCTATACAGGAGTCGAGGACTTCATAACCTTTCCTGTTCAGATGTATTTGATCATCCATAAAAAGATCTCTATCTATCTGTGGGCTACTTGGATCCCATTCATCCATTTTTACATAAAGAATCTTTTCTATAAGATGTTCATTTGTTAACATCGTAAATAAAGCCTCCCTATATTCTTTATAACTATACATCCGACAATTAGTCATCTTTGACTTGACATAATCCGAAAGCAAATCCTTAATAGGCTTGTCACCATATATCTGCCAGATATTTACATTTGGAATCTCCACAAGGACAGGACGAATATGATTTGTCAATAGAAAGTCTATAATTAAACGATAATAATAGCAATATTGTCTTGTACCTAGATTTGCTGCAGCATCATTTATTCCAGCAAAAACAACACAATAATCTGCTCCATCAGTCAATAGAGGTCTTAATCCATACTCACCTGATTCATATATTAGATGATATATTCCTTTTGTCTTTTCACCACCTTTTCCTCTCGATTTCACAGATACGGGTTCCATCACTTGCTTGGCCAAGTGTGATTGCAGGAATGAATCCAATCCTCCTTTGCTATGTAATCCGGCCCAACTATCTCCAATAACAATTAATTTTAACGCATCCTTGGAAGGTTGCTTTACTTTATAAACTTGCTCTCTTTCCTCTAAAGCCCATAGATGCTCCCATCTATGATAATAATATAAATAGAGTAATTCAATCATTAATAATACTGCTAATATAATTCCTAAAATCATCACTATTGTATTCTTTTGCATTATTCCTTAATATTAAAGATCTGATAACATTCTAAAACAAGAGACGACTTAAATAATCATTTTTATGAATAACGACAGAAACCAACCATCCACCCAACAGAGCGATTGCTATCTCAAAAATGCCAGTCAAATAGCCAATAGGCATATCAGGGAGTAAATGTTGAAAAACGTCTTTTGCCAATACAATAAATGCCATCTGGATACAAAAAATAGTCAATGAATGTTGTCCTAAAATCGAGAAAAACTTGCCGACCCCACTATTCTCCCAAAAACGCGCCCCCCAGAGAACGATGAAACTACCAATTGTTCCTAACAAGAAATAGCCCACAACAGAAGTGCCATACATACGTACAGACAGATTTATCTCACCACCCACATATTGAAGCCCCACATATATGATAAGAAGAAGTACTATTTGCCATATCTTCGCAGACATCAAATTGTATCTTCTAACCAATGCTCCTGCATACATAAACAAAGCGGTCAGAAATGCCGTATCAAGACTCCAAGGCAATAGGATGGGACTCTTCGTAAAGGCGAAAGTCAAAATGACATAAACAGTAATAATTGAAATCCGATATTTCTCATAATATATGATAACATAGAAAAGGAAATAAGTAACAATCATCGAGGTTAAAAACCACATCGGATAATTGCCAGATGTAAGGAACTTAATATTAGGAGAAACATCCAATGGATAGAAGCAATATCTAGAATAAAAAACTCCTACGATTTCCCGTATAGATAAATGTCTAAACAAACAAAATAGCACAAAATTGAAAAACAAATAAGGAACAAACAATTTTCTGAAGCGTCTCAACATTAATGCCGTCATCTTTGTCCCCTTCATCGAAAAGATGTAACCTGAACAAAAATAGAATATTGGGACAAACATGCCCATAAAAAACCACATAAGTCCTAAAGCATCAGAATGAGAACACACAACCAGTACTATGCCTATACCTTTAGCGATATCAACATATTCCAACCTACTATTCATAATGAGAACAATATTTTGCCACAAAATTACACATTATTTCCCATATCACAAAAGTTTTTCTTAAAAGAAAAATGAATTCATCGATAATAGACTTGTATAATTCAAAATAATTATTTATCTTTGCATCAAATTGAACATAATAAATATACTAAATATGGTACAAGGCAAAAATATGAAGATTGCAATACTAACATCAGGACGTCTCCCTGTACCTGCCACAAAAGGTGGAGCCGTTGAGACAAAACTTGATTACATTTTAGATTACAATAGTGAAAATAACATTATTGACTTCACTGTTTATAGCATAAAACCAGATAGTCACAATACGATTCAATCTAAATCAAATCATTATATATTCTTCTCAATATCATCGCTCTTCTCAAAAATCAAAAAGAACATTTACAAAAGAATCAACAAGAATCCATATTATGATGACACTATTGAATACTTTCTTCACAAGTGTATAGTCGATATCAAAAAAAAATCATTCGACGGCATAATCATTGCTAACAGACCTGGGTATATTACAAAAATCCCAAAATCAATACAATCTAAAATTATACTACAGATTAATAACGATTATTTAAACACTAATACTTTAAGAGCGCAAGAAATAAAAAATGCGTGTTCACTCATTATCACATGCTCGGACTATTTAAATCAAAAAGCAGCCGCAGTTAATACAAACAAGAACATACCCATAAAAACTGTTCATAACGGTATTGATATTAAACGATTTGTCGATGCCACACCAAAAAATAGGGAATTTCTTGGACTAAAGAAAGACGATTTCGTGGTTTTATTCAGTGGAAGACTTACACCAGAAAAAGGCATTTTAGAACTTATCCAAGCCGTCAAAAATATAAATAATATTAGGAATTTGAAATTAGTCATCGTTGGAGCCAGTTTTTATGGAAAGGACACACATGTCTCACCTTTTCTAGAAAAATTACAGAATGAATCTGAGGACATAAAAGACAAAGTGGTTTTTACTGGTTTTATTAATTATCAGGAAATGCCCTCTATTTTAAAAACTGCAGATATTGCTGTTGTTCCTTCCCTTTGGGAAGAGCCTTTTGGACTAACAGTCCTTGAGGCCATGGCATCAGGTTTACCACTCATTGCTACTAGATGTGGTGGAATTCCTGAAATCTGCCAAGACGTTGCTCTATTAATAGAAAGGGAAAATCTCCGTGATAATCTGGTTGATGCTATCTCCTATTTATACATGAATCCTCAAATTGCCAAGACGATGAAAGAAAAGGCACAAAAAAGAAGTTGGGACTTTGACAAAGAGGGCTTTTCCAAAAACTATATTCAGGCTATAATAGACATTTTTAATCATTAATAACCTTGGTTTATATGTTTAGTTGATGATGAAATACAAATTTACAATAGTTGCACTAATAATCACTGCTTGCATTATGTATGCTGGAATAACCGTTTTCAACAACAGATATCTTTCAGGCACAAGATTTTTCTATCATATAAACCAGCACTCTAGCGACACATTACGAGTAGCATATATCGGTGACAGTTGGGCCGCTTTTCATCAAAACCACCCTTGTAACATAGCAAAAACTATTGAGGATAGTATACATCGACCTGTCATAGTTGAATCCTATGGTATTTGCGGTATAACAAGTAAAGCATTTTATCAGAGTTTCTTTGATAACCAGGACTTAAAAAGTTTTCTTAACAAGGGATATGACTATTGTTTTATTTCAGTCGGAATCAATGACACATATAAAAGGACAAGCATTTCAGATTATAAAAAAGGTATAGACTACACAATTCTGTTTTTGCTTTATAATAATATACAACCTATCATTCTTGAAATCCCTGATTATAATATATTAAAGGCATATAATATACAAGCTTTTCCAAGAAGATGCTTTAGGAACACAATGTCAATCATCACAGGTATACCTCTAGATTGCAAACAACAATACAGAAATGCCCTAGATGATTTGATTCGTGAGAAAGATTACAATGGCAAAGTTAGCATCATCCGATATAAGTCATGGAATAACAACTATAAGAACGATCTAAAGACTCTTTACCGAAGCGATGGCATGCACCTAAACCATTACGGCTATGATGTCCTAGACAAAGAAATCATAAAAGTAATTCTGGAGCGATTATCTACACGCCGTGGTGACATTCCAGAAGAAGTCACGGAAAAGAATGCAATACTAATAGATACAGACGAGCACTTTATTGACAAACAGGCAAATGCGATACCTGCTCTCTACAATCATCCGGAGGAACTATAAACTGACACGATTATGGCAGCAAACAACTTTAGAAACAAAAAAATTCATATACTACAAATTCTTCCAATAGCCAATCTTTTGTATATGCACTATTCTTTCTACTATTCAGGTAGTTTAGAATGGACATGGCAGTATTCTGAGATTTTAAATATACTCTCCATCATATTTGATGTGACCATTCTATACCTTGTTGGCCTGCTATTGTTCTTAGGACGGACTAAGCCCGCATTTGGTTTTTCTAATTTAATAACGCTTATATGGGCATTCGTAAATACAGTATACGGACGTTTCTTCTTTCAGTACCTGCCATTATCTGCAGTTGCAGAGGCTCACGGACTACAAGAAGGTATTGTTATAGACAGTATAATAGAAGAATTCCGATGGACGGATCTATTTTTTGTTATTTCTTTCCTTCTCTTTATTTGGCAATATAGAAAAATAGAATCTTTCAGGATTAAAACTCGAATTATATCAAAAATCGTACTAATTCCTGTCGTTTCCCTCATTTTAACTATTGGTGTTTATAGTGCTTACCATTTTATACACCCCAAATATCGAAATAATTTTGATCTATTAGAGTTCCGTATTAAAGAGTTTTTGTTTGACCCTATCCGTGGTGGGACACCAAATCTAGCCCATTTCCAAACAGGATGTGTGAGGACCATAACGTATGAATTATATAACACTCTTACCCCTTTCGAACTGAACGATCAGCAACGGAAAGAAATAGTAACATATTATAAAGACTCATCATATAGATTCACCCCACATCAGACGAATCCAAATATCAGAAATGTCATTTTCATACTACTGGAATCATTCCTCTCATCACCGATAGATCTTACTATTGACGGCAAGGAAATAACACCTTTCCTCAATTCTTTGAAAAGAGATTCGAGTGTATATTATAATGGAAATGTGATTTCAGACATTACATGCGGAGAGTCTGGTGACGGACAATTTATATACATGAATGGCATCCTCCCGTTGAGATATAAAATGACCGTTGGGCAGGTTAAGAAAAACACGCTTCCCGCTCTACCAAAACTATTATCAGAACAATTTGGCATAAAAAACACAGAAATTATACAGCCCGCAGGTCCTAATCTTTGGCAGCAGGCTGATATGAATAGTGTATATGGGATTCAAAATATGTACTCAGAAAAGGATATCAAGCAAAAACTAGGGACTTCAAATATAGATGACGCAGAAATTTTTGAGTTTGCATCAAAAAAACTTCCCTCCTCTGGGGATCCTTTCTTCTCACTCATTTTAAGCGTCTCAACTCATCGACCATATGATAAATTCTTTGGGGAAAACCTTATCTCAGGAAATAATACTCTCCCAGTAGAATACAGAAACTATTTGAATACATGCCATTATACGGACACCCAACTTCACAGGTATTTTACTGCACTTAAAGAAAAGAATTTATACGAACACTCGTTAATTATTATTGCAGCAGACCATTACGCCCATCTTGATGCACTGAAAATGAATAAAAAAATCACTCGAGACACTCCACTATTCATCATCAACGGCAATATAAAAAAGGATACTGCATGGACTGGAGAAATCCATCAATTAGATGTTTACACTACCATTTTAAACATTCTAGGCATTGATAGAGAATGGAAAGGGCTTGGACATACTATTATAGCACCAACCTACAAGAACTCCGTGGATACTCATACCTATGACATTTCTGAAATGATTATTGAGGGTGACTATTTCAGAGTGGATGACCATTAATAATCATCAGTAAGACAACATCAGGAAAGGAGAGTATTCGCTCTGCATTTGACTCGTTGAATAATAAGTGCTGAAAGTCGTGCATCTTCTGATTCAGGTCAACGTCCTTTAATCGATCAAGTACAGCCGTCTTCAGTTCTTTCAAACTACCAATGCCTGCTCTATCCTTCAAGAATTCTATATTTGGCTTCGTCTTTGAAAGCAAGAAGATTGTATCATAGAAATCACGTCCTTTCTGCCGGGATAGGATCGCAGAGAACTTCATAGCACACAAGACATCCAACGGGGGAACTTGTAGGTTAAAGAAAAATCCCATCTTATTCACATTGACAATCTCTGGCATATAGTTGACCCCTTGATCCTGAGCCTCAACCTTCAGCAACAGGCGTTCTTCACGATGACCTGTTAGACCGAGATTGAACAGCATCTGAGGGAAATAGAGGTTCCGACGGAAAGCCGTCAACTTTGGGTTAGGCTTGTCACGAGTTTCAACATCGATATTATTCTGTTGGAGGTAATTCACCACGTTATCTGTCATCGACATAAACTCACTCTCACTCAGATTCTTACAGTCGAAGTCCAGATCCTCAGAGAAACGGTCAATTCCCTGAATCAGTCGAAGATTGGTTCCTCCAATAAACGACATCTTATTAATATAAGGTGTATTGGACAGGTGATCGAGTATCATCAGTTGCAAATACTCCTTCAGCATATACCGTTCAAAACGGTTCTCCTTCGCAATAGCCGAAGGAAAGAAACTACGAATATAATCTAAATCTATCATCACTCATATACCTTTAGTAGAAGTTGCACTTTTTGCTCCATCGCCTTGCTCGACATCATAGAAAGGTATTCCATCATACGCTCCTTGTTTAACTCGTTTTGCATAAAGTCCTCATCAAGGCGCAACTCTTCCATGTCACGCTCCGTCTTATAATACGGATTCAAATAGAGTAGATCCAGAATTGCTTTTTCAGGAGTTGCGAACATCAATCCACGTCCATTATGCATAGTTTTTATCTCATAGCCGAAGAAAAGAGACCTCTTCACCCGCTGATAATGGAAAGTACCGAAGGCGTTCTCAAACTTAGTTGGCTTTAAGGTTGTCACGCTAGTTATCTGAACGACCTCTTCTGGTATCATTCCATAAAATGACAGAGCGCTATGCAAACTGATGTAAGACGGGGCATAGATTCGGTTGGCTACATACCTTGAGAAGTCTGGCTCCTGTCGATATTCCGGGAATGCATAAAATTGGTTGCGCAACTTTTCAAGCAAGCCTTTCTGACACCATCTGGTCAGATTGTTGCGGTCGAAATCTTTTTCCCACAACAATACCTGATTGATGTTGAAACATCCCATCGGATACATTCGTTCACGAAAGGTTAGAAAGTCCATAATCTGTCAGTTCATTCCAAAAACTCTGCAAATATAGTGGTTTTTGGAAACAAAACCAAGGAATTAACTAAAAAAAACATTTAGTACATATAATTGTAACAATGGTCACGGTCAATATAGCCATGTTATCATATCGCTACTGGACGGGAGTAAATTGTGAATTTGATGACAAATTATTTTTATGCGAAAAATCTGCCATTCTGCCATCAATGCTCAAAAACCCAATTGATTAAAACGGTTTCTGGGTGGTGGCAGATAGTGACTTAGTGGCAGATTATTCTAAAAATTACCAAAATTCATCAAAAAAACGGCCATAAAATTTGGATAATGACTTTAAATTTTGTATCTTTGTATGCAGAAATCAACATACATTAATAACTGATTAATAGAAATTATATGGGGAAAGACAAGGAAATCAAGCCATTGAGTGAAACTCTCGATTTCAGAGACGTACCCGGATGGTATGTACTCTGCAACAACAGCCAGTGCCCGCTTCGGAGTAACTGCCTGCGCTTCATGGCTGCCAAGCAGGCACCGGAGTCGCTGGAGATTGCCAACTGCGTGATGCCCAAGACACTGAAGGGAAACACCTGTCGATGGTACGACAAGAAGACGGTTGTGGTCTATGCCGCTGGCTTCACACGACTTTACGACCGCGTGATGAAGATGGACTACTCGACGATG
>JAFUFD010000066.1 GCA_017470055.1 Prevotella sp.
AGACCCCTGTGATAGGCCAGGCTTCTTTGATGTTAGCGATGCTGTTCTTATTCTGCTATGGTGATAGAGGGGAAAACAGATGGGTGGCATTGTTAATAGTTGCGGTAGGCTTACTTTCTGGTAAGTCAAAAGTATATGGTGAGGTAATCGCGTTTATTGGCATTTTTTTCTTTTTAAAGAATAAACTCAATATAAAATCAGCAAAGAGTGTCTTGCAATTGGTCGCATTGGCCGTGATAATTATCTTTTTTACTTGGACAAAGTTTAATGCCTATTATGTAGAAGGTCTTTCGAAAGATGAGGTCGGACAGATGAATGCCCGGCCTGCCAGTTATACCGTGGCTGGAGACATCATCTTGAAAGACTATGTACCTTTTGGCAGTGGGTTCGCTTCTTTTGCCACGAATGCTGCGGCAGTGCATTATTCTCCATTGTATTATAAGTACAAACTGGATGGACTTTGGGGCTTGTCGCCAGACAACCCGATGTTCTTGGCCGATGCCTATTACCCCACGTTGGCTCAGTTCGGACTGGTGGGTATTTTCTTTTTCCTATGGTTTTGGGTGAGAAGATATAAGGAGGTGTCCAGCAAGAAAGAAAGAGTCTATTATAAGATTGGATTGATGTGCATATTGGCATTGGCATTGGAGAGTACGGCAGACACATCTTATCTTTCTGGAAAAGGAATGGGCTATTTCATGTTGTTAGCCATGTGCATCCGTGCAGGAGAGAATGACATCAAGAAAAGACGCAGGATTGTTATTGTAAATAGAGACGTGGTTCGGAAGGAACATGCATCAATTAGTAATGTAGATGAGAATACTGGTCATTGATAACGTTAATTATGCGGATTATCCTACTGGGGGCATCATGAATTTCTATAGAAACATGTTGCCTGCTTTTGGAAATGATTTGTTATTGGCTGGCATTACCACAGACGGAACGGGAGAAGTAGGGAAATGGGAGAAACGCGAAATGAATGGGTCTCAGTTTGATTTTTATACGATGGCGCACATAACCCCTGCTTCAAAACGCCCGTTAATTCCTGAACGAATTACCAATTGCATCCATATAAAAAAGCATATCAAAAGGATACTGAGAAGGAATGACTTTGACATAATTTTAACGCAAGCACCTGAAGTTGTGCATTTTATTCCTGAGCGAGATCTCAAAAGGACGTGTTTTATCATGCCAGGAGTCAGTAATCCATTATTAATTGCTCGCTATCCGTTAGCAAAATATTTTGCTAAATATTATGATCGGTTCTTTTTAATGCCAAAGGCTGCAAAAGTAAAATGGCTTTTGGCTGCTGCTGATAAAAGTGCATGCGAAGGTTTTTCGGATAGAAGTCACGGACTAATTAGCGCATCACGAATTATTCAATTTCCAACAAGATATAGTGATAAGTATTTCTTTCCTGATGATCAAGGGGTATGTAGAAAAAGTATTGGCTACTCTGATGATACTATCGTTATTACTACAGTTGGTCGACTTGGGTGGTATAAGGGTTGGAAATTGCTGATAGATTCGTATGTACTTTTTGCGAATACACACCCCAATTCAGTACTATTGTTTGTAGGAGATGGGGAAGATGAGGATAGAATGAACAACTATATTAAGGATATTCGGTTTGAAGACAGAATACGCTTATTAGGAAAGAGGCCGCCAAAAGAAATTGGTGGAATACTAAATGCTTCAAATGTCTTTGTTATGGGATCTTTCACAGAAGGATGGTCTACAACATTATTGGAAGCCTGTGCGTGCGGAATTCC
>JAFUFD010000010.1 GCA_017470055.1 Prevotella sp.
CAACGCTGTCGGCGAGGATCATCTCGCGCATGGCGATGATCTTCTTGTCCTCAAAGAACATGTGCTCGGTACGTGTCAGACCGATACCCTTGGCACCGAAGTCGCGAGCCAGCTTGGCGTCGCGCGGTGTGTCGGCATTGGTGCGAACCTGCAACTTGGTGTACTTGTCGCAGAGGTCCATCAACTCCTTGAAGTCGCCGCTCAGTTCAGCAGCCTTTGTGGGCACCTCACCGGCATATACCTGACCGGTTGTACCGTTCAGAGAGATGTAGTCACCCTCCTTATATACAACACCGTCGATCTCAACAGTCTTATCCTTGTAGCTGACGTTCAGCGAACCAACACCAGAAACGCAGCACTTACCCATACCACGAGCCACCACAGCAGCGTGAGAGGTCATACCGCCACGAGCGGTGAGGATACCCTCAGCGGCAGACATACCAGCAAGGTCTTCAGGAGAAGTCTCGATACGAACGAGGACTACCTTATGACCATCCTTGTGCCACGCCTGAGCATCGTCAGCGTGGAACACGATCTGACCACAGGCAGCACCCGGAGAAGCAGGCAGACCCTGGGCAATCACCTTGGCGGTGGTCAGCGCCTTCTTGTCGAATACGGGGTGCAGCAGCTCGTCGAGTTTCTGAGGCTCGCAGCGCAGGATGGCGGTCTTCTCGTCGATCATACCCTCGTGGAGCAGGTCGATGGCAATCTTCACCATAGCGGCACCTGTACGCTTACCATTACGTGTCTGGAGGAACCAGAGCTTGCCCTCCTGTACGGTGAACTCCATATCCTGCATATCACGATAGTGTTCCTCGAGTTTCTCTTGAATACCATTCAACTGGTTGTATATCTCAGGCATTGCCTCTTCCATAGAAGGATACTTGGCAACACGCTCTTCCTCAGAGATACCAGCACGCTCAGCCCAACGCTGAGAGCCCAGTTTCGTAATCTGCTGTGGAGTGCGAATACCAGCAACCACGTCCTCACCCTGAGCATTTACCAGATACTCACCATTGAAGACGTTCTCACCATTAGCGGCATCACGGCTGAAGCATACACCCGTAGCAGAGGTGTCACCCATGTTACCGAATACCATAGCCATCACGCTAACGGCAGTACCCCACTCGTCGGGGATGCCTTCCATCTTACGATAGAGGATAGCGCGCTCGTTCATCCAAGAACGGAACACGGCGCAGATAGCACCCCACAACTGCTCGATAGGATCATTGGGGAAGTCCTTGCCTGTACGCTCCTTGATGGCAGCCTTGAACAACTGCACAAGTTTCTTCAGGTCTTCTACAGAGAGGTCCTTGTCAAGAACGACACCACTCTCCTTCTTCACCTTCTCAATAATCTCCTCAAATGGGTCAATATCTTCCTTGTTAACAGGCTTCATCTCCAATACGACATCACCGTACATCTGTACGAAACGACGGTAGGAGTCGTACACGAAGTGGGGATTGTTGGTCTTCTTTGCCATACCCTCAGCCACCTCGTCATTCAGACCGAGGTTCAGGATAGTGTCCATCATACCAGGCATAGAGGCACGGGCACCAGAACGAACAGAGACCAGCAGAGGATTAGCGGCATCTCCAAACTTGCAGTTCATCAAGTCCTCAATGTGCTTCACGGCTGCCATCACGTCGTCGTTCAATAACTCCATGATCTTCTCCTGACCTACCTGATAGTACTCATTACAACAGTCAGTAGTGATTGTGAAACCTGGAGGAACGGGAACACCGATATGGTTCATCTCGGCAAGGTTAGCACCCTTACCACCCAGTTCCTCACGCATCTTTGCGTTACCTTCAGCCTTTCCATTACCAAAGGTATAAACTCTTTTTTGACTCATAAGATTAGAATGTATTATTATATGTTAACATTAAATTGTATTTCAATAGTTCTGCAAAGTTAATACAAAAATCTGATGTTTGCAAATTTTCTTGCCAATATTTGGTAATAAAGAAAAAAGTCACTACCTTTGCAAAACATAAAACAAATCAATTAAAACATTATTAGTATTAATATTATGAAACCGTTAAACAAACATTTTGCGCCTAAGAGCGTTATGCCTGAAAAGGTGATTCAGTTTGGTGAGGGTAATTTCCTCCGTGCTTTTGTTGATTGGATTATCTGGAACATGGACCAGAAAACGAACTTCAATGGCTCTGTTGTCGTTGTACAGCCTATTGACAAAGGTATGGTAGAGTGGCTGAACGGTCAGGACTGCTTGTATCACGTAAACCTGCAAGGTCGTGAGAACGGTCAGCCAGTGAACACACTGGAGCGTATTGACGTTATCAGCCGTGCACTGAACCCCTATTCTCAGAACGATGCCTTCATGGCTCTTGCCGACCAGCCGGAGATCCGTTTCGTCATCTCCAACACCACAGAGGCAGGTATCGCTTTCGATCCCGCATGTAAGTTGGACGACAAACCCGCTTCTTCCTATCCCGGCAAACTCGTACAGTTGCTGTATCGTCGCTGGCAGACCTTCAACGGTGATCCCACGAAGGGTCTTATCATCTTCCCCTGCGAACTGATCTTCCTCAACGGTCACGTTCTGAAGGACTGCATCAATAAATATATCGAGTTGTGGCAGTTGCCCGCTGACTTCAAGAAATGGTTCGACGAGTCCTGCGGTGTTTACGCTACCCTCGTAGACCGTATCGTACCAGGATTCCCCCGCAAGGAGATTGCTGAGATTCAGGAGAAGGTCGGCTATCGTGACAACCTCGTCGTACAGGCAGAGAACTTCCATCTGTGGGTCATCGAGGCTCCGAAAGAGGTTGCCAAGGAGTTCCCCGCAGACAAGGCTGGACTGCACGTGTTGTTCGTTCCATCAGAGGAGCCATACCACAAGCGTAAGGTGACCCTGCTGAATGGTCCGCACACCGTACTGAGTCCTGTCGCCTACCTGAGTGGTGTGAACATCGTTCGTGACGCTTGCAACCATGAGGTTATCTCTAAGTATATCCACAAGGTACAGTTCGACGAACTCATGCAGACCCTTGACCTGCCAATGGACGAACTGGAGAAGTTTGCCACTGACGTGCTGGAGCGCTTCGACAACCCATTTGTTGACCATCAGGTAACCAGCATCATGCTGAACTCATTCCCCAAGTTCCAGGCTCGTGACCTCCCCGGAGTGAAGACTTTCCTGGAGCGTAAGGGTGAACTGCCTAAGGGCTTGGTATTCGGTCTTGCCGCTATCATCACCTACTACAAGGGTGGCAAGCGTGCCGACGGCGCAGAGATCGTTCCTAACGACGACCAGAAGATCATGGACCTGCTGAAGGAACTCTGGGCTACTGGCGATACTCAGAAGGTTGCCGACGGTGTACTGGGTGCTGAGTTCATCTGGGCAGAGGACCTCAACAAGATTCAGGGTCTGAACGCAATGGTTAAGCAGTTCCTCGACCTGATTCAGGAGAAGGGCATGCTGGAGGCTGTGAAGACAATCCTGTAATTACACCTTATTAATAATAAAAAGTGGGTTACTTGAAAAGGTAACTCACTTTTTTCTTGTATATCTCAAGAATTTTGCCGAACTTTGCAAGTTGTATCGTAATAATCATGAGCGACTATATAGAGATTAAGGGAGCAAGGGTCAACAACCTGAAGAACGTGGATGTGAGGATTCCACGTAACAAACTCGTGGTGGTGGCTGGCGTGAGTGGCAGTGGCAAGTCGTCGCTTGCCTTCGACACGCTCTATGCCGAGGGACAACGTCGTTATGTGGAGAGTCTCTCCAGTTATGCCCGCCAGTTCTTAGGACGCATGAACAAGCCTGAGTGTGACTTCATCAAAGGCATCCCACCCGCTATCGCCATCGAGCAGCGGGTCATCTCCCGTAATCCACGCTCTACTGTAGGTACTACGACAGAGATATATGAATACCTCCGTCTGCTTTTCGCCCGTATCGGACGCACCTTCTCACCAATCAGCGGTCAGGAGGTGAAGAAGCACTCCACTGAGGATATTATCGACTGCACCAGACAATATACCGAAGGGACTAAGTTTGTGGTGATGGCACCCGTCATCATCCCAGAGGGGCGTACCTTAGAGCAACAACTGAAGATGTACGTCCTCAATGGCTATGCACGTATCTTCGTCAATGGCGACTTCCAAAGAATAGATGATTATCTCTCTGAGTACTCCGAGCACTCTGAGTTCTCCGAGATTTACTTGGTCATCGACCGTCTGACGGTAGACAGTGCCAAGGACGCTATCTCCCGTCTGGTCGATTCTGCTGAGACGGCTTTCTACGAGGGAAACGGGGAGTGTCGCTTGATGTTCCTGCCCTCGATGATATGCTATGACTTCTCCATGCGCTTCGAGACGGATGGCATGAAGTTCGAGGAGCCCAATGACAATCTTTTCTCCTTCAACTCACCCGTTGGTGCCTGTCCTGAGTGTCAGGGATTCGGAAAGATTATCGGCATTGACGAGCATCTGGTGATTCCCAATACCACCCTGTCAGTGTATGACGGTTGCGTGGTATGCTGGCATGGAGAGAAGATGGGCATGTGGAAAGAGGAGTTCTGCCGCCGTGCCGCTAAGGACGACTTCCCCATCTTCGAGCCTTATTATAATCTGACTCAGAAGCAAAAGGATATGCTCTGGCATGGTCTGCCCTCTGAGCGACATAAGGACATCCATGAGCAGGTAAGTATCGACGCTTTCTTCCAGATGGTGAAGGAGAACCAGTATAAGATCCAGTATCGGGTGATGATGAGTCGCTATCGTGGCAAGACGACCTGTCCGAAATGTCATGGTACCCGACTGAAACCCGAGGCGGAATACGTGAAGATTGACGGGCGCAGCATTACCGACTTGGTAGAGATGCCTGTCATCAGACTAAAGCAATGGTTCGACCAACTGGAATTGACAGAGCAGGAACAGCAGATCGGCAAGCGGTTGCTGACGGAAATCAACTCACGGCTGCAGTTCCTGTTGGATGTGGGACTGGGCTACCTGACCCTTAACCGCATGTCGAACTCCCTCTCTGGTGGTGAGAGTCAGCGCATCAACCTGACGACATCACTTGGCTCCTCGCTCGTGGGTTCCTTATATATCTTAGACGAGCCCAGTATCGGACTGCACAGTCGTGATACCGACCGCCTCATCAAGGTGCTGAAGGAGTTGCAGGCGCTGGGCAATACCGTTGTCGTCGTAGAGCATGACGAGGAAATGATGCGTGCCGCTGACTATCTCATTGACGTGGGACCTGACGCGGGTAGACTGGGCGGTGAGATCGTCTTCGAGGGCAACGCAGAGGACATCAACAAACAATCACTGAAGAAATATCCCAAGAGTCATACCGTGCGCTATCTGCTCCATGAGGAGGAGATACCAGTTCCCCAAAGTCGTCGCCCATGGAATCGGAAGATAGACATCAAGGGAGCACGGATGAATAACCTGCGGGGCATTGACGTGTCAATCCCTCTCAATGTGATGACTGTTGTGACGGGAGTCAGCGGCAGTGGCAAGTCGAGCCTCATCAAAGGCATCCTCTACCCTGCCCTCAAGCGACTGCATGGGGATGTGTGCGATGCCCCTGGTGAGTATATGGGACTGGGTGGCGACCATGAGGCAGTGAAGCATATCGAGTTCGTCGACCAAAACCCTATCGGTAAGTCGACCCGCTCTAATCCTGCCACCTATGTCAAAGCGTATGACGCCATCCGTGACCTCTTTGCCGACCAGCCATTATCGAAGCAACTGGGCTTCTCCTCACAGTATTTCTCCTTTAATGCGGACGGTGGACGCTGTGACGAGTGTAAGGGGGCTGGTGTCATCACGGTAGAGATGCAGTTTATGGCAGACCTCGTACTGGAGTGTGAGGCTTGTCATGGGCATCGTTTCAAGCACGACATTCTTGATGTCAGGTATGAGGGTAAGAATATCGACGAGGTACTGAACATGACGATATCCGAGGCTATCGAGTTCTTTGGGAAAGGCAAAGAGAGCCTTTGCAAGACCATCGTCAATCGCCTGAAGCCCTTAGAGGATGTGGGACTGGGCTATATCAAACTCGGCCAGAACTCCTCGACCCTCTCTGGTGGTGAGAACCAGCGCGTCAAACTCGCCTATTTCATCGGGCAGGAGCGACAGGAGCCTACCTTGTTTATCTTCGATGAGCCGACTACAGGACTGCATTTCCATGATATCCAACGACTGCTCCACTCCTTCAACGCACTCATCGAGCGAGGGCATACCATCCTCATCATCGAGCATAACATGGAGATCATCAAATGCGCCGACCATGTCATCGACCTCGGTCCTGAGGGAGGCGACCGTGGCGGCAACCTCGTTGCCTGTGGCACTCCCGAGGAGATAGTAGCCTGCCCAGATAGCATCACTGGAAAATTCCTAAGGGAGAAACTCTAACAAATCAAAGGATATACAGAAACAGGACTTGCATTTTGAATTGCAAGTCCTGTTTCTGTTTAGATTCTCTATTGTAGAATTGTCCTTACTTAGTAGTAAATGCGGAGAACATTCACATACTAATGCGTGAATGTAAACAATTCTGTGTATGTTGTCAAAATATCATTCCAGACAGTCTTAACATAAAAAATAGCCATAAGTTTTTCTTTCTTCTTAGGAAAGCATACAGGAAAATGAAGTTCTGAATAAGGAATAAACAGCGTCGTTGTTGCCGTTGAATCGGTGTACCGAACTAACATGGTGTTAGACACCGAAACATTGCCATTAGGACCACGGAATTGGTTGTTATAATCCATGAGATATTCCCCATTTTCGAAACAAAAGTCAACACCATATATACAATTTTTCCCCAACATGTTTTTTACAGTCCAAACACTATTAATCAGCATGCCTGCCGTGCCATTTCTCCAAACATTATGATCTATCCAGAATTTCTCGATATTGGCAGAAGGTTCCTCGTCTGGAGATTTCCCGAACTGCCCCTCATTCTCAACAAATTTTGTCAGTTCCTTACACATGGCATCAATTGTATCTGCAGATCTAAATTCAGGCACACTATAATACTTTCCACCGATTTTAAAGCCGTTTATGTCATATTTCCTAAGTTTTGTCATTATAGATTGAGTTTCTGTAATACTAATCATCCAAAAATAAAATTTTCCTCTACAATGCACCAGTTCTCCTCCTGATAATGATAGAGTGATATCATAGTAAGCATCTTCATTAAGACCTGACTTCAACAAACTTTCAAAAGAAAGTCTTAATACCAACTGTCTTCCCTGTTGGGCTCTTAGATAGATATCTCTGTATTTTCCACTTGGACTTCTTACTTTTTCTGTCAGACAACTATAACGTCCCTTATCGTCAGGACCTTCTGTCCTAAAATTATACGACTGCGCTATACAGGGCAATACCGAAGAAAGCAATAAGGCTGTCAACATATAAGTTATAATTTGCTCTCTCATAGAATAAAAGTATTAATGTACTATGACCTTCTTTTTATTTTTAATATAAACACCTTTGCGAGAGGGAGTTCTTTTATAAAGATGTCCATCTAACGAATACCAGTTCCTACTGTCGGTTGTTCCCTGATTAATTACCTTTATAATACCTGAAGTCGCACTATATTCCTGAATATCTGTGAAAAAGTCAGCCCACAGGCTATTCTCATAGAAATCCTTGCTATTTTGTGGAACATACAGGTATCGACTATTAGCATCTACTTCTGCCCTTAAAGACCTTGCAGATGATGACAAAGGACAAAAAGCATTTTCTTCCAAATAAGGTGGGATATCCGCCCTAGAGGTCACATGGCCTATTTTTTTACATTCATCAAAAGCACACGTACCTATATAAGATATATTTTCCCCTAAATCTACTTTCTCCAAACGCGAACACATATAAAATGCCTTTTCCTCAATATCACGAACCTTTTCTGGAATGCGTATATCTCTGAGATTATGACAATAAGCAAAAGCCTCCTTACCTATTATCTCTATCTCTTTGCCTAAAGAGACTTCTTTTAAGTTTGAGCAACAGTAAAAAGATTTTTCGCCAATTGAATTTACGTTGTCACCTATTGTTATTGAGCGTAAAGATTGACAATTCCAGAATACCCATCTACCTAATTCCAATGGATTTGTCATCGGTAAGAGTACGGACTCCAATGCCGTACAATTGCCAAATGCCTGAGTTCCTATAATAGTAAGACTGCTGGGGAAAGCAATCTCTTTTAGCGATGAGCAGCCCAAGAATGCACCACTGCCTATTTTTGCTAAACTATTCCCAATAATTAGGGTGTCCAATGCTGTACAATAAGAAAAGGCATGCGCTGCTATACTAATAGTACTATCGGGTATAACCATTTTTGTTAAAGAGGAACAACGGAAGAATACATCAGAAGCAACATCTCCATAACTACCAATATATCTCAAATTCTTTCCTATGTCAAATTGTCGTAAAGACACGCAGTCTTCAAATGCACGATTCTCAATTCCTCTTAGACTATCTGTAGTGACTACATGCTGGAGTGATTTACAGCCTGAAAACGCATATTGTGGAATGTTCTGACACCCTCCTGTATAGACACATTGTAGGTTGTCACATCCTTGGAAAGCACAACTACCCATGAACACATCTTCATCTGTATGTATCTCATTTTCACCCCATACTATACTATCAGTAAATTCTATGTGTTTGATATATGGATTGTTAGAAAAGCCTCTATAGCCCACACTCTTAATATTTATAATAGAGTCTAAATGGGTACACTCATCAAAGGTCCCATTTGAGATTGAAATATATCTCTCTGCTTTAACTTTATTTAAAGATACACAACCTTTGCATGCTGTATTGCCCATAATAAGAAATCCTTTACTATAGATGCTTCTTAATGCAATACAATCAGAAAAGGCGTTTTCCTCGATAGTAACCACTTTTGAAGAAAAACTAATGTTTTCTAAAGCAACACATCCTTGTAAGGCTCTTTCCTGTATCTCAGACAAACTTGCAGGGAAACTGATACTTGAAAGTATCTCACAACCTGCAAAAGCATCTTGCCCAATATAGCGAATACCTTCAGAAATGGTAATACTTTTTAATTTGCTCTTACAATCTCTGAATGCCCCATTACCAATCCCAATAACTTGATAAGTTGCTCCAAGATATGTGACAGTACTTGGTATGACTACAGTTTCAGTACAATTATACTGTATAGAAACAATAACTTCATTTCCCTCAAAAGAATAAGGAAAAGTGTAATTAATCCCATTAACGCTAAAAGCCCTGGATATAATAGGCACTATCAAACAGACAATTAATAAAAAATTTTTCATTTATAATACTACTTATATTGTTTGTTACTTCTCGTCAGCCCATATATACATCATATTTTTTACCCATAGACATAAAAAAAGACGTGGGACTGACTTTATAGATCTCATCTTGAGGCTCTGGACAGGCCCGATACAGAAATCAGTCAACCCCACGCTATACACGTGGGCGTCAAACTATTGTATCTTCTGTATCGGTGGAATTGTCCAGATTCCAAGATGAAGTTACAAAAGCAAACGCTTTTATATATTAATATGTCTATGCTTTTAATTTACTACCTCATACACACTTCTTTTAAAATTTAACATGTTACTTATAACATTTGCAAATATACATATTTGTTCTGAATAATACAAAACTTTGAACCAAAACTTTTACCTCCGATTCTTTTTGCTCGTTGCCTGTGGCACTCCCGAGGAGATAGTAGCCTGCCCAGATAGCATCACTGGAAAATTCCTGCGGGAGAAACTTATTTCCTGATGATACGCCAGCCGATGGCTGCAACAATGATACTCATCAGGGGACTTAGTAAGTTGAAGAAACAATAAGGTAAATAGGTCAAGGTGGGAACACCCAATACCGTTGACTGTGTCATACCACACGTGTTCCAAGGAATCAATACCGATGTTACGGTTGCCGCATCCTCACAGGTGCGGCTTAACAGTCGACTCTCGTAACCTTGTTCCTGATATACTTTCTTGAAGATATCGGCAGTAAGGACGATGGAGATAAACTGGTCTCCTGTGGTGAGATTGAGGAAGATACCCGTCCCAACCGTTGAGGAAACGAGGGATACCCGATGGCGTACCCAACTCACAATGACTTGTGTCAGACTCTGTATCATACCGCTCGCCACCATCACGGCACCAAAACACATGGCACACAGGATGAGCCAGATGGTGTTCAGCATACCAGCCA
This sequence comes from Prevotella sp., assembly GCA_017470055.1. Lineage (GTDB taxonomy): Bacteria > Bacteroidota > Bacteroidia > Bacteroidales > Bacteroidaceae > Prevotella. Next base: position 10,207 of record JAFUFD010000010.1, read on the forward strand.
TGCCCCCTGTAGAGATGAGGTCGTTCAGCGAGGCATTACCTGTATCTATTGCCGTAGCACCATAATACGTCATGGCGAGTCCACGAATCAGGTTATCGCTTCCTGCCACCTCACAGAGGATATGCGGTTGCAGCAACAAGGCGACGACACCTGCCATGATGGAGGAACAGAAAAGTACGATGAGCGAGGGAACCCTGCGGGCTATCAATACCCCTGTCAATAGTGGGACGAGCAAAGTCCATAGCGAGATATTGAAAGTCTGTGAGAGCCCTTCCGTATATTGCTCCACGCGCAGGTCGGTGGCTCCGCCATTGCCTAATCCTGATATGAAAAAGACCATCAGGGCGATGGTGAAGGTGGGAATAGTGGTCAGCATCATGTAGCGGATATGCACAAAAAGGTCCGTACCCGTTGCTGACGAGGCAAGAATGGTCGTATCACTCAAGGGGGATAGTTTATCTCCGAAGTAGGCACCAGAGATAATGGAGCCCGCCGTCCATGCCTCCGAGATGTCCAGCGCATGCCCAATACCCAACAGGGCGACACCAATCGTGGCAATCGTCGTCCACGAACTGCCCGACAACAGAGACACCAAGGCACAAATGACACAGGCAGAGACGAGGAAGAACTGGGGCAACATGATCTGTACGCCATAATAGATCAAGGTGGGAACAATACCGCTGATCATCCACGAGCCAGACAGCATTCCCACACATAATAATATTAATAAGGTAATAGATACCTCGCCCAACGTCTGCTTGATCTGTTGCTCAAACTTCTTCCAAGGAACCCTGTAGACCGCCATCGAGATACTGACACAGACTGCCATGCCCATCAATAGTGCTATCTGACTGCCACCATTCAGTGACTCGCTGCCAAACAACGAGATGATGACGGCAAGGAAGCCGATGAGTATCACCACAGGGATGATAGCCACTAAGGGATGGGGCGTCTGTTCACGATAAGACATGGCGTTCTTTGTTCTTATGAAAAGAAAACTCCTCTGTAAATCGTGTGATTCACAGAGGAGCCGTTTTTGTAGTCGATAGGGGAATCGAACCCCTATGCCAAGATTGAGAATCTTGTATCCTAACCATTAGATGAATCGACCGAGTAGCGAGAGACATCAAATATATTTGAATGTCCGAGTCGCAAGGGAGATAGACCGAAGGTCAATCGACCAATATTTCAAAGAATGCGCTCTCAGAGAAATCCCCTCGGTAGCGGAAGGAGGGGGATTCGAACCCCCGGTACGGGAACCCGTACGGCAGTTTAGCAAACTGCTGGTTTCAGCCACTCACCCATCCTTCCTTAAGGACTCTGGAGTTCGAAACCGTGGGGTTATCTCCTTGATTGCGGGTGCAAAGGTAATGCTTTTATTTCACTCCTGCAAATTTTTCAGAGACTTTTTTCGCTTCTTTAATGATTTTGCAAAGAGGAGCGGTAGACGGGACTCGAACCCGCGACCCTCGGCTTGGGAAGCCAATGCTCTACCAACTGAGCCACTACCGCAAAGCAAAAGAGCCAGATTATTCTGACTCTCCTTCTACCAAAGAGCCGATAGCCGGACTCGAACCGGCGACCC
>JAFUFD010000067.1 GCA_017470055.1 Prevotella sp.
CCAAGAAATGGAACAACTCATCGGAAACTCGACTAAGACAGAAGAAGGTGCCGTTATTGATGATTTTACCATGCCGTCAATCGAGGGGGCTCCCATGAGTATTATGAGTGAGGTGAAGAAGAACCGCATCACCGTCCTCGATTTCTGGGCCAGTTGGTGTGGTCCTTGTCGCCAGGAGACTCCGTTAATGGTCGAGATTTACAAGAAATACAAGGATAAGGGACTTGGCTTTGTAGGTATCTCCCTCGATGAGGATGCTGACGCATGGAAACAGGCAACAGACCAGTTAGGAATTGTATGGCCTCAGATGAGTGACCTCAAAGGTTGGGAGAATGCTGCTGCCCAGATGTTCAACGTCACCAGTATTCCCCACACCGTCGTACTCGACCAAAACGGAAAGATCCTGCGTCGTGGACTCCGTGGTGAGCAGTTAGAGCAGTTCATCGCCGAGCAATTGAAATAAGTAAAACCACTTGGTTGACATAGAGTCGGCAACTTTGTCGACTGGAGTCAGCACCCCTGTCGACTGGAGTCAGCAACCCTGTCGACTGGAGTCAGCAAACGATTAGGATACTTCTAACACCTGCGAAGGGCTGCGCTTATAATAACAAAGGATGGCATCTACGATTTGCAGATGCCATCCTTTTATAGTAGAATCCTCATTAAGGATTACATGTTAGGCAACTCCAGCCACTTCACGTAGCAGAAGTCCTGACGGTGAGGTAGGTTCTTATGCTTCGGATACATGCGGACGGCACTCTTGTAGAGACCAGCCTGCTGGGGAGTCAGTGTAGCCTCGAAGGTGTAGTTGTTACCCTCCTTCTTGACCATCTTCAGCGGCTCGATGTTATAGATGCGCTCCTCGCCTTCCTTATTGGTGAAGATGTTCACCTTCTCCAGACCAACGGCATCGTCGAGTCCCTGCTCGTTGATGACATATTTCAGGCTGTACTTACCGCCTGTCTCACCACCGCCAGCGGGGAAGTCCCACTCGGCACTGACTACGTTGATAGCGTCCCAACGCTCGACGACAGCCTCTTTCCACTGGGCGATTTCCTTGGCAAGACGGTTGTCATCCTTAGAGATCTCCTTGAAGCGCTTAGCCTCCTTGTTATAGAACTTCTCATAGTAGTCGTCGAGTTGACGCTTCATGGTGTAGTGCGGAGCAATCTGGGCGATAGAGTTCTTGATGACCTTGATCCAGCCCTTTGAGATGCCCTTCTTGTCCTTGTCATAATAGAGAGGAATAATCTCGTTCTCCAGCAGACCATAGATAGTAGCGGCATCGAGTTGATCCTGATAGCCCTGGTTCTGGTAGGTGCGCTTCTCTGTGAGTGCCCATCCAGCACCCTCACGATAGCCCTCCAGCCACCAACCGTCCTTGACAGACAGGTTGACAACACCATTCATCTCAGCCTTCTCACCAGAGGTACCAGAAGCCTCGAGAGGACGGGTCGGCGTATTCATCCAGATATCAACACCAGATACCAAGCGACGAGCCAACAGGAAGTCGTAGTCCTCCAAGAAGATAATCTTACCCAGGAACTCAGGACGCTGGCTGATGTCATAAATCTTCTTGATAAGTCCCTGACCAGCGCCATCGGCGGGGTGAGCCTTACCGGCGAAGAGGAAGATAACGGGATGCTCAGGATCGTTGACGATCTTATTCAGACGGTCAAGGTCGGTGAACAACAGGTGGGCACGCTTATAGGTAGCGAAGCGACGGCAGAAACCGATGACCAGCGCATTGGGGTTCATCTTCTCCAACAGAGATACCACACGTGAGGGATCACCCTGATTCTTCAGCCATGACTCACGGAACTGCTCCTTGATGTAATCGAAGAGTTTCTGCTTCAGCGCCATACGTGTTGACCAGACCTCCTCGTCAGGACAGTTATAGATGCCCTCCCAGATGCTCTGGTTAGACTGGTCGCTCATGTGCTTCTCATCAAAGTACTTGGCATAGACACGACGCCACTCTGTAGCACACCATGTGGGGAAATGGACACCATTGGTGACATAGCCCACGTGGTTCTCCTCAGGATAATAGCCGTTCCAGATAGGAGCAAACATCTGCTGACTGACCCAACCATGGAGTTTAGACACGCCATTCACCTCCTGACAGGTGTTGCAAGCGAAGGTTGACATACAGAACTTCTCCGACTTATCCTCTGGATTGATACGTCCCATGCCGATGAACTCATCCCATGAGATACCCAACTTAGCAGGATAAGCACCCATATACTTACCAAACAGCCCCTCGTCGAAGTAGTCATGACCAGCAGGAACCGGGGTATGTACAGTATAAAGAGAAGAGGCGCGAACAAGTTCCAATGCCTGATTGAATGTCAAGCCCTCCTCAATATAGTCACACAGACGCTGCAGGTTGCAGAGTGCGGCATGACCCTCATTGCAATGATAGATATCTTTCTTGATGCCGAGTTTCTTCAACAGCAGCATACCACCGATACCCAGCAGAATCTCCTGCTTCAGGCGGTTCTCCCAGTCACCACCATAGAGTGAGTGGGTGATGGGCTTGTCGAACTCTGAGTTCATCTCATTATCGGTGTCCAGCAGGTAGAGTTTCACACGACCAACATTCACACGCCATACGTATGCATGTACCTGATAGTTGGTGTAAGGAACATCAACCACCAGCGGATTGCCGTCCTTGTCAAGTTCACGCTCAATAGGCAGTGAGCCGAAATTCTGGCTCTCGTAGTTGGCAATCTGCTGACCGTCCATTGACAGGCTCTGTGTGAAATAGCCGAAACGATAGAGGAAACCAACGGCACACATATCGACATTAGAGTCGGAAGCCTCCTTCACATAGTCGCCGGCAAGCATTCCCAGACCACCAGAGTAAATCTTCAGGGCAGAGTGGATGCCGTATTCCATACAGAAATAAGCGACAGAAGGACGCTTTGCGTCTGGCTTCACATCCATGTACTTGCGGAACAGGTCATAGACCGCCTTGATACGCTTCATCAGCGCCTTATCCTTTACAATCTCTTCCTTACGGGCGAAACTCAGACGCTCCAGCAACATCACTGGATTGTGCTTCACCTCATGATAAAGTTCAGGGTCGAGGTCACGGAACAGGTCACGCGCCTCGTAGTTCCACACCCACCACATGTTGTGGGCAATCTCGTCCAAACACTTCAGTTGCTCTGGAAGGCTTGACTTCACGGTCAGTTCCTTCCACTGTGGAGCATTTGCATAATCAGCCTTAATTTTCATAATCTCTCAAATTGTATTTGAATTCTTATTTTACTTTTTCACCTTATAACTTTACGCTTCTCCGCTTTGCGAAGGGCGATGTCGTATGCCTCATAGTAATACTTGATGAACTCACTCCAAAGGGCTTTCTTCGAGAGTTCATCGGCATGCTTGCGACACTCCTCAACCTGCTTCTTGGTCATACCAGAGAACTTGGCGACAGTGTCCTTGATGGCATCGGCAACCTCGGAGTAGTTATAGTCTGTGCGATGGATCACCTTCACACCATCCTCTATCTCGCCATAACGACCGAACTCCTTGTTTGCCCAGAGACCGAAGCCAGCAAGGTCGGTAGTGATGCAAGGTACCTTGAAGGCGACAGCCTCCAACGGGGTATAGCCCCATGGCTCATAATAGGAGGGATAGATGCAGAGGTCATTACCTAATACGACATCGTAGTAGGTCATATCCATGATACCGTCCTTGCTGTCGAGATAACAAGGCAGGAAGATCACCTTCACATGGTCTTCCTTACGGTTGTGCATGTCGTAGTATTTCATCATGCCCAGCACATTGTCATGGCTCATGTTATGCAGCCAGTGCGTAATTTGGGGCACCTCCAGAGGCGTATCGTATGACTTGCCACTCGACAAACGCTCCTGCAAGTCCTTGCGGGGCTCGCCTACCCAACCGGGCACCTCGATGAAGGCAAGCACCTTCTTCTTCAGTTCCTTGTCACGCAACAGGCGGTTCATTGCCTCCACAAAGACATCAATACCCTTGTTGCGGAACTCATAGCGTCCAGAGGTAGAGACTATCAGCGTGTCGTCGTCAAGGCTCTCACCCAACAAGGCGTTGGCGACCTCTAACAGGCGCTTACGCGCCGCCTTGCGCTTCTTGGTGAAGGTGGCAGCCTTGGGCACGAAACTGTTGTCGAAGCCATTGGGCAGCACCACGTCGACAGGCTTGTCGAGCAATTCTTTACACTCATTGGCAGTAATGTCACTAACCGTCGTAAAACAATCAACATGCAGTGCCGTCTGCTTCTCAATAGAGTGCTTGCTCTGCATGTTCAACTCCTCAGCCATCTGATCGCCATGATAAGCGAAGAGATAGTCATAAAGGGGCTTTTGGTTGCCTGCTATCGAGCGACCAATACTGGTGGCATGTGTCGTGAAGATTGTACCAATCTGGGGCAACACATTATTAATATATAAGGCACCCAGACCACACATCCACTCATTGGCATGATAGACAACACGTTTCTTTGTTTTCAGTAGATAGTGATTGTAGTAACTCTCCACCACCAGACCAGCCGCATAGGAGAACATAGAAGCCTCATCATAATCACCATAGGCGTGTAACGAGTCGACTTGATAATGCTCCCATAGCCAGCCGTATATCTCGTTCTTCTTCTCAAAGAACGGGCGGAAATCCACTAAGACAGCGATTGGTTCCCCAGGAATAGTCCAACGACCGACCCTTACGGTCAGACCGCATTCCTTAGCCTCCCATTGCCACTCGGCAAAGAGCGCCTTGTCCTCACGGAAATATGGACTCTCCTCTTCCTGCCAAAAATCAGGACCGATAAAGATAATCTGATCCTTTATCACATCCTGCAATGTCTTTGCGCGAGTGGAGAGAACGGTGTAAATACCGCCAACCTTATTACAAACTTCCCAACTCGATTCAAAGATATAATCAGGCTTTAAAATTTCTTTTCCCATCTTATACTAGTATAACGGGTGCAAAGTTACTTAAAAATTTTAAAAATATAAAAAGAAATACGATATATTTTTAGACTTTGCCACAATTAATTGATATAGATTTAGTATCTTTGCCCCCATGATGAAAAGATTTGGTTTATTGACACTTATAGCCCTGATGGCTATTTCTTCCCATGCACAAAAGGACTACAAGCCTTTTGAGGCGTATCTCTATAACGATGAGTACGAGGTTTTCCTACGCATCAACTTCTACGATAAGAATATCAAGATAGCAGGACAGGAACTCTATGGAGAACTTCCTGGCTATCTGGGCAGAAAGGGACACTCGTTCTGTTGGGTGATGGTGGAGGCTGAGATTAAGAACGAGAAGAAGGCATCTATGACGATGATCAACGACTTTGGCAGTGAGGACCTTGAGGCGTCGCTCACCCGCAAGAACGACTCAGTCTATATCTTCAAGCAAGAAGAAGGGAGCACTGTCAAGATACCTAAGAACGGTAAATGGCAGAAACTCCCTAAAACACTTGTGTTCAAGAGGAAATAGTCTACAGCACGATCGGTATCAGGACTTTCACGCCTATATTACGTCCCATGTTACAGACACCTGGTCCCTCCGCATATTTCAACCTGCTCAGATGCGACTGGTAGGCACGGTCAAAGAGGTTGGTGGCATTCAGGAAGACGGCAGCCACCTTTCTGCCATGCCATCTGACATCCGTTCCCGCTGAGAGATTGACCAATGTGTAGGATGGTGTCACCGTCTCCGTCTCATTAGACGTATGCACATGGCTCTGGCGCAGATAGCACTCCAAGCCCAGACTCACATAGGTGTTATTCAGCACCCGTCCGCCACGAATGATGTCGTAGCGTAAGTCACTGGTCCAACGGGGTGCTGGCGTGAAAGGCAGATAGCGGCTGTCCTCTGACTGATGCAACTGCACGGCATTCACATACGAGAAGGTGTTCTCAAAATGCAGAGGCTCGACAGGATGAAGGTCGACAAAGAGTTCCCCACCCCACAAACGGGCGTCACCCGCCATATACTGATAGTCGTCAGCATGCTCATCCAGTCGCTGCAAGAAGATGTAATTGTCGATATGGTTGGCAAAAAGGGACAATTGCGCAGAGAGGATTCTCGATGAATAATCAACGCCTAAGTCAAATTGCCAACTATGCTCTGGCGACAACGTCTGATTGCCGATCTCATAGCGGAAAGTACCCTCATGCTCCCCATTTGACCCTAACTCACTCAGGTTGGGGGCACGGAAACCGTGCGAGAGGTTCAGACGGGCATTCCACTGGGGAGTGATACGATAGATAACGCCCACACTACCTGTTAGCCCACGGAAATTGCGACTAAAATCGGTGAAACGCTCCTCACCATCGTCTTCCAAGGCATAACTATGCAGATGACGCAAATCATAGCGCAAGCCACCACTCAAGGTCAACTTCTCAAAGTGGCGGGTGACAGAGGCAAAAGCACCAATATCAAACAGACGATAGGAGGGAATCAGGAACTCCTCGCCTAAGTTCTGTGAATGCTGCCACATGCCCGACAGTCCGGCAGCCCACTGCCAATGGTCGTTAGTCTGGGTATAATGCACATCGTAATTAACGGTATGCAGACGGAAATCCAGTCCTAACTCGTCAGCCTCCTCGTATTCCTTACGGCGGTTCTGCTGATAGCCCATCACAGCCTTCAGAGAGCCGTCACCGATGATGAAGGAATTGTCGAGTATCACTTTGTGATGGTAAATCTTCTGGTATGCCTCGGAGGGCAACAACGTACCAGTCTCCTCATCACGCTCACCCTCTACTAAACCTGGAGTGATGTGATATGTCGAGAACTTCAGATGGGAATAGCCCCATCGGCGATTCAAACCCAACATACCTGTCAGTGCCTGCTCACGGAATTGGGAGCCCCAAACCTTGCCGTCCCGCTTGTTCTTGTATTCTCCCGCATCTTTCTGACTCCAACGCCAGTTCCAGACCACTCCGCCTTGATGACCTGCGAAATCGATGGTATAGTCCCATAAATGGTTGTTGGTCTGGTACTCGCCTCCAACGGTCGCCGCCATCTGACCAAGTGGCATCACTGGCTGCTCATGCAGTACCAGCACACCAGCCATGGCATCGGAGCCGTACATCAGAGAGGCGGGTCCTTTTAATATCTCAACGGAATGAACGGCATGCGCATCCACCTCCACACCATGCTCGTCACCCCATTGCTGACCTTCCTGACGGATGCCGTCATTGACGGTGACGATACGATTATAGCCCAAACCACGTATGACGGGTTTGGAGATACCACTTCCCGTCGTGATCTGCGACACTCCTGGCTGATGGGCAATGGCATCAATAATATTGGTGGAGGAGGTTTCCTGTAATACTCGTGGTGCCACGACCGATATAGGGGCAGGTGAATGATTGGCACGCGTGGTACCCGTCAGTCCTGTCACTGTGACCTCTTGCAGATGTTGCATGTGATAACTGAAACTCTCAATACTATCCGTCTCAGTTTGTGCCGCCACAGGAGCACATAGGCATACCCATGACAGCAATAAAATATATGTTGTCTTCATTTTGTGTTATCTAATTGCGTTATAATAATAATGTATAGCGAATCAGATAACAGGAGGGGCTCTTAATGACTTTACACGACAGGCAGTCGACAGACACTGCGCTGATGGATTGACAATAACGACTGACTGTGCCCTTACTGTCATGACCAGAGCGACTGCCACCGCTGCCACATACGACAGGGAGACAAACTGGCAAAGCACACAGTCGTGGAAACTTGCTGTTTGTAATGAGATATGCCCTCCGTGTGGTAAGTGATTGGCACACTCGTAACAATCACCTTCCACACCGAAGGCATTTTGATGAATATGCAGGGACGAGAATACCAGTATCGGCAGGAATACCGATAGCAACAGACGTGCCGCCCAGACTCTCTTCTGCATCTCCTTTTGCGCTTATTACATATTCATACCACCATCTACCTGAATGACCTGACCACTGACATAACTTGACATATCAGAGGCGAGGAAGGTAGCGACGTTGGCGATATCCTCAACCTGACCACCACGACGCAGAGGGATCTTATTGATCCACTCCTTGCGGATGTCATCAGGCAGAGCCTGGGTCATAGCGGTATCAATGAAACCGGGGGCGATGGCGTTAGCACGAATACCCTTGGGACCCATCTCCTGACCAATACTCTTAGCAAGGGCTATCAGACCAGCCTTTGAGGCTGCATAGTTGGCCTGACCGGCATTACCGTGAACACCTACAACAGATGCCATATTGATGATACTACCACCACGCTGACGCATCATAACAGGAACACAAGCGTGGATGAAGTTGAATGCCGACTTCAGATTAACGGCAATCACGGCATCCCACTGCTGCTCTGTCATACGAAGCATCAAACCGTCTTTCGTGATACCTGCGTTGTTCACCAGAATGTCAATGCTGCCAAACTCCTCTTTAACAGCCTTAACGACTTCCTCCGTCTGAGCGAAGTCTGCGGCATTAGATGCGTAACTCTTTGCCTTTACGCCTTTTGCGGCGATTTCCTTCTCTGTTTCTTCATTCACTTCCAAGTCGGTGAATGCGATGTTTGCACCTTCTTCCGCAAACTTCAACGCAATGGCTTTTCCGATACCACGTGCAGCACCTGTGATGAGTGCTGTCTTACCTTGTAATAATCCCATAGTTTTTTTATTATTTATCTGTGAATACTATTTCTTAATATTTCCTAATGCACCATACACGAATTTGGCGACCTGCGGCTTCGTTGCCTCCTCAGAGAGTCCGTGAGCGATACGTCCGTAGATATACGGCACCTCCAGTCCCTTGATACAATAATGGGTGATTCCCGCCACTAAATCGACATTATCAATATCGAACTCGCCATCTTCCTTTCCCTCACGGAAAACCTTGCTGAACAACTCGATCTCCGCATTGTCGAAGTTCTTGCGAACCTTCTCTACCATCCAGATGTTACGGAAAAACTCTGCACGCAAGTTTCCATTGCGAACCACCGTCTCACGAATCATGTTCAAATGGGTGTAGATGAGTTCGATCACCTTCTCTTGAGGACGAATCTTACGGGCCGCAACCTCGTCGAGTTTGTCGGACAAACGCTCCAACTCACCCTCTATCACGGCGTAATAGATGTCTTCCTTGGATTTAAAATAGGTATAAAGCGTACGACGACCCTTGCCCGATGCAAGAGCGATGTCATTCATCGTCGTATTCTCCATTCCGTTTTTGGCAAACAACTGGCGTGCCACGTCAACCAACTTCTGTCTCGTCTTCGATATTGACATATCTTATTATCCTCCCTAATTTTTCACTTTGCACAATACAATTACAATGTGCAAAATTAGGAAATACTTTCGAAACATCCAAATAAAATCGAGAAAAACGTGCAAACAACTGCCAAATTTCAAAAAAGTTTCAAATATATTTGGTCTTTTCGGAATTTAGTTGTACCTTTGCACCCGCTTAAGAGAAATGATCGCGGAGTGGAGCAGTTGGTAGCTCGCCAGGCTCATAACCTGGAGGTCGCATGTTCGAGTCCTGCCTCCGCAACTAATGGCAGTTCGAAAGAACTGCTTTTTTGTTGCCCCGTCCCGATTAAAAAGAAAAAGAGACGCAACCCGATATCGGACTGCGTCTCTCTTTTTTTGTTTTAGAATGTTCTTACTTCATGTGTCGCATCACCTTCTCGTAATAGCGCTGTGTGGCACGTCTTGAGTAATTCTGTCCACCGTTCCATGAGCGGATGGCATGCTCAACGTCGTTAGCGCGATTATAAAACGACTGCAAGAGGAGAAACATCTCCTTCGACTTCTGCACGTCGAAACGGTCGTTCAAGGTGTAACGCTTCTTACTCTTTCTCTTTTCCAAAATAATGTTGCACTGCTTCACACAAATAGGAGTGATCTGCATAGCACCACATGATGGACCGCTAACAGCCTTAGGATTCCCCCCACTCTCAACTTGAATAATCGCATTGATAACAGGGTTCCAGTCAAAAGAGTTCTCTTTTCCATTTGTCCCAGCCGAAGCCTCGACGGAACAAGCCATCAAAATGGCTACTGTTACTAATACTTTTCTAACAACCTTTATCATATAATACCTATTTAAGTATGACCGTCTCACCACGAGACATTCAATCGCCACACTATTGTTATCGCGCACAAAGGTACGGCTTTTTATGGAAGCCACCAAATATTACCACAAAATATAACATTGATTATCAATTAATTAACATAAATCAAGTGAAGATATTCAGGATTTTCTTGGAAGTTTGACGTTTTCTTCGTAACTTTGCAACTGATTTCGAAGTCAACTATTCGGAATCAACTATTCTAAAATAGAATAAAATATGAGAACAAAAACCAAACTTGCATTGATTTGCATGACCTCGTGGACTCTAGGAGCCTGCGAGAAGGAACTCGTCAGTGACAACATCGTCGCCACTGACAGTTCAGTGAGTGTCATTACTCGTTCTGTAACCGCCGAGGAAACCATCAGTTTTCCTGTGGCGCTCTATGTGTTTAACGCTGAAGACTATTCTTTTGTCAAGAATGTGACCATCCCTGACCAGGACACTCCCCTTACCTTCAGCATCCCTCTTGGCTCGTATGACATCTTTGCTGTCGGAGGCGCAGATGAAGTACGCTATGACTATCCCTCTGGAGAGGATCTTGATGCAGAGTCTGAGATGACGCTGAAGGACGGGAAGGAGCATGCCGACCTGATGACCGCTCATGAGGTCATCACACTCAAGGAGAACGATGACTATGAACTGCCCCTCAACATGGAGAGGCAGGTCATCGAACTGACCAGTGCCGTCGTCAACAACATCCCTGACGAGATCACAGAGGTCCAAATCTTCTTGTCTCCTATTTATAAAAGTATTAAGATCAATGGGGATTTCGGGACAGAGTGGACACATAGTTACCCCCTCACCGATAGCGGGGAAGGGCGATGGACACTCCCCTCTCCTGTCATGATGCTCTTTGACGCTGACGCAGAAGAGGCAAGCATCACCATCAGTCTGACGAAGGATGACGGAACCACCAAGAACTACTCCTACTCTTTGACAGAGGATATTCGAAAAAACCACCAAATCAGTATCAATGCAACCTATCAATATGATAATAGCATCAACATCACAGGTAGTATCAATGGCACGTCATGGTTGGGTAGCGAGGAGATTGTCTTTAACTTCGGAGACGAGAGCACAACCGATAATCCTGATGAAAGCGATGACGACACGTTCATCAACGAGCCAACACCGTCCGTGGGAAGCATCTACAAAGAATGCTACGTACTGAAAACGACTCCCAACAACGAAGAAGGGTATAATGAGGTTCTTCTCCTTTATAAAAACGACTTCGAAATCGACCCAGCAAACAAAACAGAAGAACAAGTACTCCAAGAGATTAACAATCAACTAAGCACCCTCACCATCAATGGAATCTCTGGTTGGCGACTGCCGAATGAGGAGGAACTTAATTTAATCTATAAGCAGCAAGGTGTTATAAAACAAAAGATTGAAATAACTGTTGATAATATTGCATACTATTACTGCTATTCTGATAATAGGCTAAAACTATGTAAAGAACATGAAACTCGTAATTTCCAAAATGATATAGGAGGGAAGTACATCCCCGTCACCACTCTAAAATTCAAACAACAATAACAAATTATTAATAACCAAAAGCCCTGTTATCGAAAAAGATAGCAGGGCTTCTATGTTGTGCGGAGGATGTAGGGGTTTCTTCCGTGAGGAGGCTCCTCACTGAAAATACCAGCCTCCTCACGAAAAATACCAGCCTCCTCACGTAAAATACCAGCCTCCTCACGAGAAACTGCAACATTTATGACTACAAAATTCGTCGAAGATACCTGCCGACTTAGAGTCAAACGATCGGTTGACTTAGAGTCGAACAATCGGTTGACTTAGAGTCGAACGATCGGTTGACTGGAGTCGAACAACGAAAAGGATGATTCCAACGACTGATTACAATGGCACTTATTATTGAATACATAGGGTCTAATAAACGCAAAGGATGGCATCTACAATTGACAGATACCATCCTTATGATTCCTTTGATGCGTGGATCTGGCAGAATCGCCCCGCTTTTTCTCACAATGCCAGAACAAAACTGCACCTCCAACAATACCTTAACTCCAGAACTGATGACAATCCGGCTCTTTTCGTTTCCCTTTCTTCTCCTTATAGTCGCTTGACAATTAGCGGTGTGGAGGTCAGGATAAGGACGATGGGCAAACTGTTGGATATGCCAAAGTCCATCCGCATAAGTTCCGCAGAACACTTGCGACAATGGCAATTGACAAAGGTATGCCCATTGAACAAGTGCAGCGTTTGTTAGGTCATGTGCGTATCGATACGACACTTCAATATGCCATTGTGAATCAAAATAACGTTAAATAGGCTCACAAAAAGTATCTTGGATGACCAAAACAACCGATATGTGCCGATTTTTTAGTACCTTTGCGCTCAAAATTGCGTTTAAGTGAGTGCAATGAAAGCTTGCTTTCAAAATTGCCGAGCGCAAGCAATTTATCTAAATGGAGCGCAAATGAAAGATAAAAGCATAACGACAGGAAATGACAAACTCCACAATGACATCCGAGCCATCATCGAGGCTGGGCGCAAGTTGGCTTATGCCGCAGTGGGGCAAACCACAATTGCAACTTATTGGCAAATAGGATGCCGCATCGTTGAGGAAGAGCAAGACGGTAAGGAAAGAGCAAAATATGGTAGCCAACTACTAAAAACCTTATCCTCAGAATTGACGCGAGAATATGGCTCTGGGTTCAGTAAGCGTAATCTCGAATACGCACGAAAAGTATATTTAGCCTTTCCCGATTTTCAGATTGTGCAGACGCGTCTGCGCAATTTAACTTGGTCGCATCTGTGTATTATCGCCTCAGTGCCTCATCCGGATGCAAGGGAGTGGTACTTGAAAGAAGCTTCTGAACAGATGTGGAGTGTCAGGACACTCGACAGGAATGTCTCAACACAATATTATGGTCGTCGTATGGCATCCATGCGTGAAGGACTTACCTTGCCCGAACCTCAAAAAGAGAAAGATGACCCATTAGCGTATATTAAAAATCCCGTTGTGGCGGAGTTCCTTGGATTTAGGAAAGACACAAAGTATGATGAGACGCAACTGGAAGATGCTCTTATCGGCAACCTTCAACAATTTATCATGGAGTTAGGGCGTGGTTTTGCTTTTGTAGATAGGCAAAAACATATCTATGCCGGAGGCGACGACTATTATATTGACTTGGTATTTTACAATATAAATCTTCACTGCTATGTGCTTTTCGACCTGAAAACTCACAAACTGTCTCATCAAGACGTAGGACAGATGGATATGTACGTGCGAATGTATGATGAACTGGTAAAAGGTGAAACAGACAGCCCCACTATAGGAATCTTGCTATGTAGCGATACCAACGAAGATGTTGCCAGATATAGCATATTGCATGATAGCGACCAACTTTTTGCCGCAAAATATATGACCTATATGCCGACACAAGAGGAACTGCGTCGTGAGATAGAACAGCAAAAGGAGTTTTTCAGATTAAAGAACGAGAAGTAGTATGGATTTGAAGAAATACAAACTTGGAGAATTATTGGATGTTAAGCGAGGGGCAAGTCTTGCAGGAGAATACTATGCCACTACTGGCAACTATATACGCTTAACTTGTGGAAACTTTGATTATCAGAATAATTCTTTCAAGGTAAACACATCCAAAGACAATCTGTATTATACAGGACCAGTCCGTGAGGAGTTTATTATGAAGAAGGGCGACATTATCACTCCTTTGACAGATACCATCCTTATGATTCCTTTGATGCGTGAATCTAGCAGAATCGCCCCGATATTCCAGTGTCTTTTGCAAAAAAATAAAAATATAGGGAGTAGTGAATAAAAAGGGCAGGAGCATATATACTCCTGCCCATAAGTGATGATTGTATCTGAGTGGATCACCAGAACCAGTCCCGCTGTTTTTGGGAATATGTTATATTGTGAAATTATTCATTTACCCACTCTAGTATAGGATAGCCGTCTTTACCAAACTTCCATTTACTATAAGTACTACCTAATGCCTGGGCATTTTTGTTAAGTTCGTCAAGGAATGACTTGGATTTCATTTGACTTGAAGTCATTGATTGAATATTAGTAGGTGTGCCACCTGAAGTTCTTTGGCCCCCAACACCTTTTGGATAGGTTGTTTCAAGGAAATAACCATCAAAAATAGCTTTACCCGTATTGGCATACCCTACTAATGCCCCTATAGATGAGTTGTTTGACAAAATAATAACAGAACCATAATTCACCATATTCTTTGCGAGACCACTTGTGGAATTTGTAACAGTTTGAGTTCCTATAATTCCGCCCACACGATTTGTTGTTGCTGATACATTGCCCGTATTATAACAGTTTTTGAGGTTAGTATATTTCCATGAACCGTCAATCTTATGACGAGCATGTTCCCCTATAATACCCCCAACATGATTATCGCCCTTGATAGAGCCACAATTTACACAATCTTTTGCGGTAGATGCGCCTAAAAATCCAACTACTCCACCTACATATCTATAACCGTTGAGTACTCCATAGTTTATACACTTATGGATATCTCCCTGTTTGGAATAACCAATTATCCCCCCTAGATACGAACCACTAATACTTTGAGCAGTCCCATAATTAATACACATTGATACTTTGGGAGCATACGTTTTAGAATAGGTAGCATAAGAAGCAACTCCTATCATACATCCATTACGTGATTTTCCTGCAACATATGAATCATTTAGAACCAAATTACTAAGTGTTCCTGCAAAATATCCAAATAAGCCTAAGGAGTCTCTCTCTTCTTTTTTTATATAGATACCACTTATAGTATGTCCGTTGCCATCAAATGTACCACAGAAAGGTGTTAACCCTTTTCCTATAGGCTTCCATTGTTCTAAACCTGTTCCTGTACCCTTCAACGTCCCGTTGGAGTTGAGCACATTTCTGTTAACAATAACATCTGCTGTCATCTTAAAGTATTCGTCACGGTAAGTTTTCCCACTTTCCACATCATCAGCCAATTTTCGTAATTCAGTAGCATCGCTGATGATATACGGATCAGAACTAGTTCCACTGCCACGAAATTGTTTTGCCACAGTCCCTCGATTAGCATACTCTGTGTCTGCAGACATTTGTGAGTCTTCCGTCTCATCGTCAGGATCGTCCTCTTCTACATAGTTGTCAATTTTATAGTACTCGTCGCCGTCAAAGATTAAAGATGTATCGTTTAATGAATATGTATACTGCAAATTCACACCGTTTTCTTTGAAGATGAGTAACTGTGTAGTTATTTCATAGGGTAATGTCCATTTTTCGATATCATCCTCACAGCGATAAATCCAATTAGAGTTCCCATCAGAATTGAATGTGATGACTGTATAATCCGTACTATTGTGAGTACATTTCCATGTACCAAGAATCATTTGCTTGACATTTTCATCATTATTCCCATTCTCGTTATTATTCTCATTATTGTTATTACCACCAGAGTCACCACCATTAGGATTTTCGGTATTAGGTTTTGGTGATAAAGGATCGTCCTCACCACCACATGAGATAACAGCGACACTAACAAATATTAGTAATGAAACAATTAAAAAGTTTAAAATACATTTTTTCATAATATTAATTTGCATAAAGTTTTACAATATGATTATCAATAACTGTATAATACTTTCCATCAAACCGATTATAATATTCTAGTTTATAATGTAGCGTGATGTTTTTATCGGCAGAATACACCCAAAGCCAATCATAAAAATCTGCTTTTGTATTATTATATACATCTAATGATAATTGGACTTCTTTACCTATTGCCCCCCTTTTTTCACTATTTACACTTCCATTATCAACCCACAGTGTAACTACAATTTCAGACATCCCTTTAGCCCAAGCATCTGCACCTGTTCCAAAAAAAAATTGCAAAGTATACATATAACGCCACCAAGCATCCCCTCTATCAAAAGCATCTATATAGGAACCACTTTGTAGAATCTCGTTATCATTTATGATATAAATATCCGTATCTATAGGACCACCCTCATTTGATACAGAACCATAATTACTTAAATATGAATAATCTGAACTTGTCAGACTTTTTGCTTCAAAAATATTATCTCCTTCCATAAGATAATTTCCATAGTAGACGAAGGTAAAATTGCTTCCTCCAAATAACGAGATTGTATTTCCATTGATAGAATATTCAAATTCTATATCATCTTCATCTCTATTTGTTCCTAGACTTGAATCCCTATCGACTGCTGTCCAATGCATTATGCCTTGATGGTCATTGATAAAATAGACTGTCCAAGTCTGTGTATATGTTGCTCCTCCATATGAATACACGTCATAGTCTGTTGATGAGCCATACCACTTATGAGAAGTCAAGTTCAGAACTATAGAGTTGTCATTACTTCCTCCTGATTGGTCGCCATCATCATCTCCACCACACGATGAGAAACCCACACTCGCAATTGCTGCCATCAAAATGGTCATCCAGTTAAAAAGATTCTTTTTCATATTCTCAATTAAATTTGATTACTATTTCTTTCCGTTTACAAAATGATAGATGTCAGTCCCTTCTACAGCAGATGAACCATACACATAGCAGACAACAGACAGTCCTAATCTCATTTTCGAATCAATACTTCCATCTAGGGTCCAGAACTCAGGAAGAGAATCCCAATTACTAACTTCCCAATTTGAGAGGTAAACGATATCTGCTCCTTTGGAAACTTTCACATTGTCTATTTGAGCGTTTAGTCCAAATTCTTCACAAACAACAGAAATGGAAAAAGTATTAACACTTTGTTTGCGGATTGTGACTTTTCCTGAATATGACAACCCTTGCCTATCATAAAGACCATTATGATATTCATTTGTAAAAGTTCCAGTATATACTCCTACTATATTAGTTAGGATTTCATCTGAACTTAAATTGGGACCACTTCCATTGTCATCTCCTCCACAACTTAATAGAGTCGCACTTACAGATGTCGCTAACATCAAAATAAGTATAAATTTGATTTTCGTTCTCATTGTAATTATGTTTTAGTTATACATTTAATTATCTACCATGACAAACAGGGCATGTAACATGGACATGACCAGATTGTTTCAAAAAATACTGACCACATTCATTGCATTTTTCTTTCGTATTATCGACAATGCCAAATGATGGAGGATATAGTTCTTTAGAAATCCTACCTGTTCCGTGACACATTGAGCAACTACTCGTGGGAGAGGATGGTGATGATTTTTGTGAAGAATTATATGAAGACCCAGAAGAACTATCACTAAATTCTGAATTTAGTTGTTGTATGGCTTGACCTTTTTCAATTCTAAACTGTGTTAATGTCAAATCTGGTCGATAACGTTTCGCCATCATATATTCCTGTTGCTCTTGATTAGCATACTGTTGCATGGTGTATTGAGGATCTATCAAATAATCCAAACTTGCATCATGTCTAAACCCATTCATCTGAGAAGCATTATTGTTATTAGATGATTGTGCTTTTGCCTGCATGACAGCAGCCCCAGTCATTAATACAGTCCCTACAAATTCTGACAAGAATTGCCCACGTCGTTCTAGTTGCTCCTCACGTTGCTGGCGAGAATAGGCGAGCAATTCTGCGCATTCTTCTTTTGTATCAGATGGCATGCCACCCACTTGTTGCGCCCTTTCAAAGTCTTGAATTGCCTTTTTGTATTCGTTCCGATTCAAATTGCTTTTTCCTCGTGCGATATAACTATTTGCCGTTGGATTAATACTAATTGCCTTTGTAAACTCATTGGCTGCCTTTTTGTATTTCTTTTTATTGAAATAGTCAACTCCTGCATTATAATACGAAAATGCATTTAACGACTTATTTGCCTTAGCCAAACTTTCCTCCAATGAGTTATTTCTTTCTGAGGAACTATTAGCAGCAATAGAAACATTAAGACTACGGTCTTTCACTGGTACATCAAGTTCTATACCTGTATAGCAAACATCTTCATCTGGATTCGCTTCCAATAATTCATTCAAAGTGAGTCCATATCTACTTGCGATTAACTCAAAAGTCTCTCCTCGCTGCACAGTATGAACAACTAAAGAGTCTTGAGCCCAGATAAATACAGGACAAATAAGGATTATAAATATAACAAAGTATTTCATATGTTACATTGCAATAGTAAGACCTATCATCCAATCCCCGTACTTAAGCATATCTTGCGTCTCAAATTCTGGCGCAGAACAATAATACCCGACTGTCAAATAGAATCCTTTTCCAGATTTGCTCTCAAAGATTTTAACACCTGCACCTATATTGGCAGACACGCCATAAGTAAACTTGTCCTTAGTCTTTGAGGATTCCGTTACTTTTCCTTGGCTGTTTGTCTTATACTCTGGTGTTGAATAAAAGTATCCTCCTGCATATGGATACAAACTACCTTGTAACAATAAAGGACCTACTTTGTATTTCCCGCCAGCACCTATACCAAATAGACAGTTACCAGTTTCCGCACCTTTTAGAAAACAATAACTTATGTCTGTAGCCAGATAGAGATATCTATTCGCGTTTGCACCGTAATGGAATCCATATACTTTGTCTTTAGGTCTCAGTATGAGCAAATAATCCTCACCTTCAACAAAACCATCCTCAATTACACTTTGTGTTGGAGAGGGAAGTTGTTTGTAAACAACTTGCTCTGTCGTGTTTTGTTGAATTTCATTATCTAATATCGTCTCTGGCAGTTTTTCGTTTGAATATACCTTTGTTTCAACTTCTTGCCGAGGTTGAACATCTTGATTTAGTATAGGAATTGTTAGTTTCATTCCCACATAGAAGAAATCGCTGATTTCTGGGTTTGTCTCACGAATCTGCGCTGTCGTAACACCATACTTTTGAGCAATACTCTCTAATGTTTCCCCTCTTTCTACTACATGCGACATGACTTCTTGAGCCATTCCTATTGTGGTGAAAAGAAACATCACCATACATACTGTAATTCTTTTAATGTCTTTCATAATTATTTTCTCCTTTTCTTGCTTTTGTTATTGGTTTTAATATAATCTATTCTTTTCACATGTTGCTTTCCTATATGATATAAAGGTCCTTTGGTAAAACCTTTCCGATAGAATGAAATAGTATTTTCATCTTCTTGGGTGACAACAGCCTTAATTACAAAATTCTTTTCCGTTAATATTACGGCTTCTCCTGAATTGAAGGTTGGCTCAGAGCGTGAAACGAATTGGGATTTGTCCTCTTCTCGGGGTTTCACTTGAGGTCCTTGAACTTTTTGTTGAACCTCCTTTGGCCTCTCAAATTCTGAAATGATGTCTTTAGTCCCATCAGGATACACAATCATAAAAACCTGATACTTGGGGGTATACTTAAAAGAATCTTTCTTTTTCTTAGACAACTTATATGATATCTTGTTTGTATCCATCGACAAATCATATACTAAAATTTCTTTGCCTTCCTTCAAATAGACAACAGTTGAACCTTTGGGAACTTTTCCATCACCTTCTCCGTCAAAGCGATCGCCCTGTTCCGTAAAAAACACATTACCACGTTTCTGAAACTTGATCATATAAATTTTACGATTATCAATCTGTTTGTCTTCCTTGTCATGTTTAGACTCTAAGTTATATACAACATATTTACTATTCATTTGTATAATCCTTACTTGCAGTTCAGACCCATCTCTTTTCATTATAATATCTTTCTGCGCCATAATAGGTGACACACAGAAGACAAGTATCATATTAATAAGTAAATTCCTCATTATATTATTTATTAAAATATTCACGTTTTCCATTCATGTATTGTATATAGTCTATCTCTCGCACAGGGATACTAAATATTCCTTCCTGCTTTCCTTGTTCAATTAAAACCATCGAAGGTCTGATATCTGCTATCATACACAATATATAACTTCCATCCTTCATCTGTAAGATATCACTCTTTTGTTCCTGAGCAACATCAGTGTCCTTTATTTGAGTATTTGCATTTTGTGGAATTGTTAGCAAAAGTCCAGGGAACAATGCACTTCCAATGTCTCCATTCGCTTGCAATAAAGCATTTAATGGAATACCATATTTTGTGGCTATACTTGTTAATGTCTCACCCTGCTCAACAACATGGGTGATTGCCTTTTGCTGTGCCATACTAGCAACTGCCATAATTGCACAACAGATTAATAGTAAATGTCTTTTCATTATCTAGTGAGTTAATTGGTTAGTATAATCAGATAATTGGAAACACTCCAGAACAGTGTAGGGTCAACAATACGAAGCGTTGTTGTTCCATTAGCATTACTAATCATCTTATATGAAGATGCTGGCATAGGAGTCAAAACTTTAGGTTTTTTGGAGTTTAGAGGGATTTCTGTAAAATGCCGAATATCTACTCTCATAAATTTACTTTTCTGTAATTTTTGATAATCAACACGTGCCTTTTTTGCAAATCCACTGGTAATGACACCAAGTTCTCTTAACTCGTCTTTAGTTCCTATTTTAACATAGCATTCATTGATCATATTATCTTGAGTCGCAATTACTCTTAATTGTTTCTCCATCCTCTCTCCCATTTTCGTATTGGTTTCTGTAAGAGATTTCACTCTGGACTGAAGTTGGGCTATGCTTACATTCTTTTTCTCTAAGTCAGACCTTAAAGATGCTATTTGCTGGTCCTTTTCGTTCAGTTGTTGACGCATGACACTTATCAAATTCCTAAGTTTTTGCATTTCTGCACCACGGACTTTTAGCGAGTCTTCCATTTGTTCTAATCGCTGCTTTTGCAGACTTAAGATATCGGCAAAATGATCTAAATTGTGCTTTAATTGATTGCGATCAATGTATATGCCTTCATTTCCTTTGTTATTTAGCAATATGTTCTCTTGATGCGCAATACTATCGAGACCATCACTCATCATTGTAACATACGAAGTCATGTCTTCCATGTCTTTCTCTCGCTGGCTATTCACTTTGTTCAACGAATCAAGCGAAGTCTGTAATTGCTGTATTCTCTTGCTGTCATTACATCCCATTACGAAACAAAACCCGCAGAGAAATACTATAGTTTTTTGAAAAGATCGTCCCATCTGAAACAAATCATCATAGCCGACGACACCCTATTTCGACCTAATTACTTAATAATTGCACTATTCTATATACACAAAAAAGGCGTAGGTGTCTGTTCTTTTGCCCATCCTGGAACAACAGGCCTTCGCATTGCCTCGCCACACAGGATAGACAACGCTCATCAGCCCACGCCAGCACGGACTATATATAAATAATGTATATAGAAACGCACCACGTGACGCTTCGTTGTCATCTGTCTGTTGTGGCTTGGGAATTTGCGAAGTTCGTTGTTCACAACGACAGACGTCCGAAAACGTCTTTCTCATATATAAGACCGCCCGCTTCACCCACTGAGGGCTAACAAGCGATGCTGCAAAGATACGAATAAGTGAGGAAAATACCAAATTTATTTGGATATTTTCGAGCGAGAGTATCTTAAATACTTGTTTTAAAGATACAAACAATTTCTGAAATAAAAAAGAAAAAGGGGAAAATATTTGGAAGTGTCATATAAGTAGCCTAAACTTTATATGATGTCATCTGTTATATTTGGCTACAAAGATAATTATTTTTTTGTTGTTAAAGTTCGTTAGCCCAACTTATCAAAGATTTCAGGGAAGATGAACGGGAATTGCACCATGTCGAGTGGTCGAGGACTGGAAAGCATCCATGATGACAGTAGGACGATGATTCTGGAAGGCGCCTAAGCGATAATGTCTATCGGCTTCTGGAGCCCAATAGAAAACGCCCTCACAATGACCACCCGTCTTGTTCCTTGCCGCATCGATGATGGCGGAAAGAATCTCTTTACCCTCAACAGGTTTTGCCGACTCCACACCTGTCTCCACTACCATCAGGGGCTTGTGGTATTTCTGCCACAGGCGGTTGATATTCGCCGTCGCCTTCTCCACCGTCTCCTGCCATGTCTGTGTATGATGGTAGCGGATGTCCCAATAAGGATAGACACTCAAGCCAATCATATCGTAATGGGCTTTATATTTACGAAGTCCGTCGAAGATAAAGTCGTAGCGATGAGGATCAAAGGCTCCGTCGAGGTGGATGATGACCTGTGCTTGAGGATACACCTCCTTCACGGCATGATAACCGGCATCTGTCAGTCCTGCATACTGTCGCATATTCTCCTGAGCACGCCCCATGGGCCACAGGAAACCATTGGTCGTCTCGTTGCCAACCTGTACCCAGTACACCTCCACCCCAGCCTGTTTGATAGCCGTCAGCACCTCACGGGTATGGTCGGCAAGTGCCTGACACATCTGCTCATAGCCCATGTCCTTCCATGCTGCCGGAATATTCTGCTGTCCTGGATCAGCCCACCAGTCACTATAGTGGAAGTCTATCATCAATGCCATCCCCCAGTCCTTGGCACGTAACGCCATCCGGACGACATCCTCCTTATTACAGAAGTTGCCATGCGCTACAGGATCCACCCATACGCGGAGACGGACGGCGTTCAGTCCCAGTTCACGCATCAAGGCGGTATTCTCACGAGGCTCGCCTTTCGCATTGTACAACTGTACGCCACGAGCCTCTAACTCCGTGGTGCCACTGATGTCCGCCCCCAGCCAGAAATCCTGTGCCTTAACGTTCAGGAACACACAGCAACAAAGGATGAAAATGACGATTCTATTCATATTTGATTGCAAATATACAAAAAAAATGATTACCTTTGCAAAAATCTAAAACTAAAAACATCAATGAGAAAGAAATTAATACTATGGGGAATGGCAGGCCTTTGCGCCACTGGCTATGGGCAACCCCGACAGGAAATCAATCTGAAGACGTGGGAGTTCTCCCGCAACAATCATTCTTGGGAACAGGTGGATATCCCACATGACTGGGCGATAGCCGGTCCTTTCGACAAGAAATGGGACTTACAGAAAGTAGCCATCACACAGAATGGCGAGACTGAGGCAACAGAGAAATCCGGGCGCTCAGGTGCCTTGCCATGGATCGGTAAAGGCTACTATAAACGGTCTCTGACTATTCCCGCAGGTTACCACCACGCCGAACTGGTGTTCGACGGAGCGATGGCGGAGCCTCGTGTCCGAGTGAACGGGCAAGAAGCCGGCTACTGGGCGTATGGTT
This sequence comes from Prevotella sp., assembly GCA_017470055.1. Classification (GTDB taxonomy): domain Bacteria; phylum Bacteroidota; class Bacteroidia; order Bacteroidales; family Bacteroidaceae; genus Prevotella. The sequence continues at coordinate 23,256 of JAFUFD010000067.1, forward strand.
ACAACGCCTTCCGATTGGATATCACTGATTTAGTGAAGCAAAGTGGCGGTGAGGGCGATGACGACGGTTGGCATCCAGTAATTATGAGAAAGGACAATCTGCTGGAGGTTGACTTACAAAATCTGGAGGAAAGTTCACGATGGTATCCTGGAGCCGGACTCTACCGACCTGTAAAACTCATACTGACCGGTGAGAATTGGATAGACTCTTGGAAAACTTTTATACGAACCAGTACTATTGAGGGCGACAAGGCAACGATAGAGGTTACCACAGGCTGTGGCGGTCCTCTTGACGCAGGGTTATACTTTGAGATGGATTTGTGTGACCAACAAGGTCATGTTGTCGCCAACTGTCATAGCAAAGAACCTGACAATGATGGCAAGGTGACGATGACGTTGAGTGTTGACAATCCTCATTTATGGACGCCAGAGACACCTTATTTATATAAGGCGCATATCAGATTCAAACAGGAGAATAGTCTACTTGACGAGATTACCCAGAATGTAGGCATCCGCACAGTAAAGGTATCAAAGGAAAATGGTTTCCAACTGAATGGTGTCACCAGAAAACTGAAGGGTGTCTGTCTGCATCACGATCTTGGTCCTTTAGGAGCAGCCATCAACAAGGCGGCATTAATCCGCCAGATCAGGATTTTGAAAGATATGGGATGCGATGCCATCCGCACGGCTCATAACATGCCAAGTCAGATGCAGATGGAGATCTGTGACTCTATGGGCATGATGGTTATGGCTGAGAGTTTCGACATGTGGCTCTACCCGAAGTGCAAGAACGGCTACGCACGCTTCTTTGAGGAATGGAGTGATCAAGATATCGAGAATCTCATCCTGAGCAACAGGAACCATCCCAGCATCGTCATGTGGTCGATAGGCAATGAGATTCCAGAACAATGGAGCGAGGAAGGCAAGGAAATAGCATGCCACTTGCAGGACATCTGCCACCAACTTGACCCTACCCGTCCTGTGACACAAGGGATGGACAGGGCGGAGGACGCATTGAAAAGTGGCTTTGCACAGGTGATGGACGTTCCCGGATTCAATTACCGTGTACATAAATACGAGAATAACATCAAGCAACTTCCTCAGGGATTCCTATTGGGCAGCGAGACCGCATCGACAGTAAGCAGTCGGGGTGTCTATAAGTTTCCTGTCGAGATTACCGACAACTCTCAATTCGCATCCTACTCGCCAAACTATGACCCTACGGCATTGGAGAAAGCCGATGGACAATGTTCCAGTTATGATGTGGAGTACTGTTCCTGGTCTAATCTGCCCGATGACGACTGGCGGTGCCAAGACGATTTCCCGTGGGTAATAGGCGAGTTTGTATGGACTGGCTTCGACTACTTAGGGGAGCCTACGCCTTATGACGAATACTGGCCGTCACGGAGCAGTTATTTTGGTATTTGTGACTTGGCAGGACTGCCCAAAGACCGCTATTGGCTTTACCGCTCGAAGTGGAACACGAAAGAGCATACCGTCCATCTGCTGCCCCATTGGACATGGCAAGGACGTGAAGGACAGGTTACTCCTGTGTATTGCTATACGGATGGTGTGGAGGCTGAACTCTTTGTCAATGGTAAAAGCCAAGGACGCATCCGCAAAAATCCCGCCGAGCGACTGGACCGCTATCGTCTGCGTTGGAATGATGTAAAGTATGAGCCAGGAGAGATTCGTGTGGTTGCATACGATGCTCAAGGCAATGAGATTGGACAGGACAGCAAGCGGACAGCAGGAAAACCCGTTGCCCTAATCGCAGAGGCAGACAGGAATAGTTATCGTGCGAATGGAGAAGATTTGGCGTTTGTGACGGTCAGTGTGAAGGATGCCAAACATATTCCTGTCCCAACTTGTGACAATGAGTTGACTTTCTCTGTTGAGGGCACAGGGTGTTTTGAGGCTGTTTGCAATGGAGACGCCACCTCACTGGAGTCGTTCAAGCAACCACAGATGAAACTGTTTAATGGCAAACTGGTAGTTGTCCTGCGAACCACATCACATGCTGGTAATATCCAACTGAGCATTAAGGATGTTAAAGGTGAACTACAACCTGCGACATTAATTATTCCCACACATGATTAGACAAAGACAGGTCTTTCATCACGAAAGACCTGTCTTTTTATTTCCTTAAACAATCTTTTTACCTTTAGACTACCCCTTATATGCTTTTTCTATGCTTTTTCTGATGCAAATTTACGTCAATTGCCTCTTATTTATCATAGTTCAAAACCAAAAAACTATTCTATGCCCTTATTTTTGACCTGCGTCAATCCGACAGGGCGACTCGTCCATGAAGAGATAGGAAGGCTGATAGCCACCCGCATCCACCACTACTTTCTCAAACACTATGGCTGGATCATTGGGGCGTAGGGTCAATGTGTGAACATCACCACCGCTAATGGGAAGTTCCACAACACTATCCACTACACGACGAGCCACAGTTGGATAATAGACAGAATAGATGTTATCCTTGTCCTCATTGAGGTTCTTGTTGAAGTTGACGGTCACAGGCTCACTGCCATCCAATGACACTTGATAGGTCAAGCCACCCTTATTGAGATAGTCAAGGGTAGACTTCACCACCACATGCACTTTCACTTTTCCCAGTGTGGCATCTACAGTATTGAAGCGATAGGACAGACTACCGCCCACGACATTCTCCGTATAAGGCATCAACACCACACCACTACGTGTGCGTCCCATATCTGGAATGACGGTCCATGCGGTCTGCTCATTACTCTTAGCCTCATAATAATGCTCTGCCTCCATCGATACCACATGGTTGACCATGGCAAACACAAAGCCACCATGATGTCCTCCTGTCAGGCGCTTCACCATCGGCATTTGGTCAGCAGGGAAATCATCGTTCCAAGAAGTATAGCCAATATGTTTCTGAGTCATCATGCCATTCCATTTGCCATGCGCTATCTTGTGGTTATAGTCAGCACATAGGATGGAGTCACGGCGGAAAGCCTGTTCCACCCTGTCTGCCCACAGGTTACAATCGGGATTCCCCTCGGCATACAGCCTCAGGTTCATCGCCTGTGCGTAATACATCTGATAGATGTTGGACATCGCCTGAATGGGGAACAGAACCAGTTGCTGGTAAGCATCGTGATAACGCTCATCAAGGGTCAGATATTGCCGTAATGCCTCTGCCTCCAACCGCATATAGTCGTCAGCAACCTGCCGCCACTCTCCTGTATGCACATTATAGGTCGTCGCATCCAGCATCTCTGCCGTGATACGACCGCTCATCTTACAACAGAGATTCAACAGACGTGCTGCCTCCTGAGCCTGACCCTCGCCAAACTGCTGCTGACAGAATGCTACGGTATGATCAACTATATGCTGGGAGTCGTATTGACTGGGATTCCAAGCCATATCCATAAAGAAGGTAATAGGATATTCCATCGGCTTCAAATCGCCCACATTCAATATCCACATACGCTCAATACCATTGACATAAGCAAGGTGCAGTTGTTCCCACATATTCTGGGTGGGCGTGACATTCAACCATTTGGTATTACGAGGAGCCCCCACATAGTCGACATGATAATAGAGCCCCCATCCACCAGGATGCTGACGTTCCTTCATGTTGGGCACACGACGCACATTCCCCCAGTTGTCATCACACAACAGCATAATGACATCATCAGGAACTCGCATGCCTTTGTCGTAGTAGTCAAGCACCTCTTTATACAAAGCCCATACTTGGGTCGTCTCCTTCGCCTTCTTTCCTGTCACCTGGCTAATGATGCGACGCTGGCTATCCACGATCCTTTGCAATAGTTTGGTATCCGCATCCTCGCTCATCGCCTCATCACCATCGCCACGCATACCAATCGTCACCATGTCCTCAGTGCCTTTCATGCGCTCGATACCCTCACGGAAAAACTGGTCGAGTCTCTGCTGATTCTTCTGATAGTTCCATGCTCCCCATTCCTGACGGTGGCGGGCATACTCCTGGTGATTACGTGCCATCGGCTCATGATGGGAGGTTCCCATGATGATTCCCATATCGTCAGCAGTCTTACTGTTCAATGGATCATCAGCATAAAAAGCCCACCCCCACATCGCAGGCCACATCATATTCCCACGCAGACGAAGAATCAACTCAAAGACTTTCTCATAGAAACGATGGTCACCATAATCCGTTCCAAAGGTGTTCTTCACCCATGAGGTAAGACATGGAGCCTCATCATTGAGGAAGATGCCACGGAACTCAACAGCAGGTTCCCCGTCTGTATATACACCTTTATTAATATATATATGGTCATGATGCGCTACTGGCACGTCTGCCCAATAATACCATGGAGAGACACCCATCTGCTCTGACAACTCGTAAATGCCATAAACAGTGCCACGACGATCACTACCAGCAATCACTAACTGACCATCTATTAGAGTAATGATGAATTTCTCACGCTTACCTTTCAACAGAGAGGCATCCAACTTCTTCAGTCTCACGAGTTTGTCGATAAGTGACGACTTCCCTATCGTACCTACTATTATCTTTGCGTCAGCGGTGTTGCCAACCACGGCAGGAGAGCCAGTGACCCGCTCAAAATCCTTCGATAGCGCCTTAACTGCTATCGCCACGGCTTTAGCATCTGATGTGTCATAGTTGACAATAACAACACCATTTGTAAGCAATACATCTCCTGATGTGAAATTGACAAAGCGAGAAGCCGCCATGCCCGTCATACTTAACAGAAAAAATAAACCTGTCGTCGTTATCCGACAAACTTTTTGAAGAATTAGCATCATTTGTTTCATATACTCTTTTAGTTGTTGATATTAATTTTGCAAAGATAAGGCTAAAACACTAAAATAGCAAACAAATAAACAAAAAAATAAAGGTATGAGACAAAATCAAAAACTTTTGAAACATAATAAAAAAATCCCCGCAAGAAAACTTGCGGGGACTCTTGTTATTGTTTTCCTAAATTATTTAGTTGTGTCAACGAACATTGCTACACGATTGAAATCAACCTCCTCAGAAAGTTTGTCAGTTGCGCCAAGACCCTCAGTGGTGATGCGGTCAGCAGCAATCTTATAACGCTTAACGAGAGCGGTCTTCACAGCAGCAGCACGAGCCTCAGACAGTTTCTGGTTCAACTCAGCGTTGCCCTCTGGAGAAGCATAGCCACGAACGAGAACCTTAGAATCCTTGTGGTTGCGCAGATACTTGGCAACCATCTCAACACTTGCATACTGAGCAGCGTCGATAGTGCTCTTACCCTGACGGAAGATAACGATTGGCTGCAGAACTGTCTCTGTCTTCTCAACAACAGCGGCAGTTGTAGGACGAGCCTCGCAGTCAGCGAGTTTCTTCTTCAGGTCGTTGATTGTCTGGTTGGCGGCATTCAACTGACCATTCTTAGAATCAACATCACTGCGGAGTTCGTTAATCTTAGCGTTCAGAGCGTCGATCTCAGCCTGGTCGCGGAGTTCAGCAATCTTGAAGTTATGAGTTCCGTTGCTGTTACCGAACTTATAATTCAAACCAATGCTTGCCTCGAAAGTAGCACGGTTGATATTATACTGAACAGAAGAGCCATTGTCAGCAATGTTGTAAATCAAAGCAGGCTCCAAGTAGAGTTGCCACTGCTTGTCAGAACCGAAGTTCAGAGCGAAATCCAAACCGAGTTTAGAAGTCAGTTGGTTGTCGTTAACATCAAAGATATGACCCCAGCCAAGACCAGCGATACCAATCACCTCAAAAGCACGAGGAGTACCAGGATAACCAGCAAACCAGTTATTGAAGTTCAGAGTACCGAGCAGGCTAACATTTGTCTGCTTTACGAAAGTCTTAAGGTCATCATAACCATTCTTGTTACCAAAGAAAGCCTGACCCTCAACAGCCAAACCTACGACTGGAGTAAACCAACGACCAATGCGTACACCACCCTGGAAGTTAGCCAAATCCTTAAAGGTAGCAGCGGGAACATTAGCACCACCATTGATACCAACGTACCAGTTGTCAAAATTTTTGCTCTCCTGAACAGTCTGAGCAGAAACACTCTGTGCTGAGAAAGCAGCAACAGCAAGCATTAAAAAAAGTTTTTTCATTTTTCTTTCTAACTTAGTTAATTATAAAACATCTACCTATTTCTCGTTTAAATTCGATGCAAAGTAAATAAAAAAAATGATAAGTTCCAAGAAAAACGTGTAAAAAGTACTATCAAAAGTGTAATTTTTGATTAAAATCAGTGATTTATTCATTTTTTTACCGTATTTTTGCGAATAAATATGAAAAGAATCATACTCATTACAGGTGGACAGCGTTCTGGTAAGAGCCAGTATGCGGAGAATTTGGCACTCAGTCTGAGCACACATCCTGTATATGTTGCTACGGCACATATCTGGGATGAAGAGTTCCGTCAACGGGTCTTAAGGCATCAGGAACGCCGTGGTCCCCAATGGACGAATATCGAGGAGGAAAAACTGCTGAGTCGTCACGACATCACGGGTCGGGTTGCCGTCATTGACTGTGTCACACTGTGGTGCACCAATTTCTTCTTTGACCGCATGAAGTCTGACGAAGAACAGCCTACTGTTGAAGAGGCATTAAAGAATATCGAAGAGGAGTTCGACAAGTTTACCGCTCAAGATGCCACCTTCATCTTCGTGACCAATGAAATCGGCTCTGGTGGCGTAAGTACCGATACCGTCCAACGCCGTTTTACCGACATGGAGGGATGGATGAACCAGTATGTAGCCTCCAAGGCTGATGAAGTTGTCTTAATGGTAAGTGGTATACCCGTAAAAATAAAAGGATGAGAACATACAAGATACAACCTCTGGACGAATCACTACGTCCTATTATCCAACAGAAGATTGACAATCTGAACAAGCCCAAAGGTTCACTCGGACGGCTGGAGTCACTTGCCATGCAGGTATGCCTTATCCAACAGACACTCTCCCCCAGCCTCGCACATCCTTGTCATCTGCTATTAGGTGGCGACCATGGTATCGAACGGGAGGGAGTCAGTGTCAGTCCTCGTGAGGTAACATGGCAACAGATGATCAACTTCACGAAAGGAGGTGGAGGTGTGAATATGTTCTGTCGCCAACACAGTTTCAACTTAAGGCTTGTGGATGTCGGCGTTGACTATGATTTGAGTGCCTTTCCGCAGATCCTCAACTATAAGATTGCGCGGGGAACGAAGAACTTTCTCTATGAGCCTGCCATGACGGAAGAAGAATTTGAGCGGGCTCTTGCCGTTGGGGAACAACTCGTGGACACTTGCAATAAGGAAGGATGCCGTATCATCTCTATTGGGGAGATGGGTATTGCGAACACCTCTCCAAGTAGTATCTGGATGCACCTTTTCACACAAGTTCCCCTGAAGGAGTGTATTGGTGCAGGTGCTGGACTCAATGCAGAGGGTATCCGCCATAAATATAAGGTTTTAAGCAAAGCGGTTGAAAAATTCAAAGTCTCCTCTAATCAGGAGAGGTTGGAGGAGTCTCTCAGTTATTTCGGAGGCTTCGAGATGGTCACGGCAATCGGTGCCATGCTGCGTGCCGCAGAACTACACCTTATTATATTAATAGACGGATTTATTATGACAGCCTGTGCCTTGGCGGCATGCCAACTCTATCCACCTATTCATGACTATATGATCTTCACCCATTGCGGGGACGAAAGCGGACACCTGCGAATGTTGGAAGCACTACAGGCAGAGCCGTTGCTTCATATAGGACTCCGACTCGGCGAGGGAACTGGTGCCCTATGCGCTTTCCCCATTGTGGACTCTGCCGTGAGGATGATGAACGAAATGAATAATTTTGACAATGCGAATATAACCAAATATTTCTGATGGAAGTCTCTATCGATAACACCAAATGGTACGACCGAGTATGGGCGGCGTTGATCTTCTTCACCCGACTACCTTTCTGGCGTATCTACCAACCTAAAAAGGAAGCCTATAAAACGGTGGTAGAACACTGGGCACTGACAGGCTGGTTGACTGGTGGCTGTATGGCTGCCGTCATCTGGTTTGGAAGTAGCGTATTCCCCTACCCTGTGACTATTCTTCTTGCCATCCTCACCCGACTGCTCATCACTGGTGCTTTGCATGAGGATGGACTTGCTGATTTCTTTGATGGCTTTGGTGGAGGGGGCTCTGACCGTCAGCGCATCCTCGATATCATGAAGGACTCACATATCGGCACTTATGGGGTTATCTCATTGATTCTCTATTTTCTACTTCTCTCCTTCGCTCTCTGCTCTATGGCTCCTCTCTATGCGGCGCTGACCGTCATTGCCGCAGACCCCTACGCCAAGATGCTGTCGGCACAACTCATCCAGATGATGCCCTATGCCCGAACGGAGGATACGGCAAAGAACAAGACCATCTATCGTAAGTTCAGTGTGTGGGCAGGTGTCAGCCTCGCCATACAAGGACTATTACCCATAGGTATCTATTTCTATTATCTACATGAAAAAATAGACTGGCAGATGTTTGTCTTTCTGCCAGCCATTGTGATGTATTTCCTGTATTTGCTAATCTGGAAACGGCTTCGTGGCTATACAGGAGACTGTTGTGGAGCATTATTCCTGCTCACAGAACTGTCTGTTTATTTGATAGCCACCTACTATTTATCCTAATCAGAACTTATAGTCGATACCGACACCAATCACGTTATTGGTGCGGGAATAGGTCTCGGTGCCGTAAGAAGCCTGCTTGTCGTAGTCGCTGTAAATGGTGATGAAATAGCCTGCATTCAGGCGAATCTTCTCATTGATGTTCCATGCGCCACCAAGTCCAACGGACCAACTGTCACAAGCAAACGAGGTATTCTGCTGATAACCGTCAGAGAGTCCGTAGTCTGTACGTTGACCGCCACAACTGACAGTAAACTTGTCGTTGATATCATACTCCACACCAGCCAAGAACTCATGAGTACCATGCTTCAGTTCTTCCTGACGGTCATTTGCCATCTTAGCATTCTTATCGTCAAAAAAATGATACTCTAATGTCGCACGGAGTTTAGGAGTGAACTCATAGCCTGCGGCAACGGAGATCAATGCAGGCATATCATAGCGCGTACGGACACCATCCTGATAGGGAGCGGTGTAGGCTGCAAGACCTCCCTCTACCGTGGTCTTGATTTGTGTTGCCATTGCAACAGCCTGCTCTGCGGTCATGGCTCCGGCTGTAACGAGTTGTACTAAAGGAGCCTCGATGAGTTGTTCAGAGTTAAGGATGGCAGACAGGGAATTAGTTTCGTTCTTGGTACTGATCTTAGTACGGAACTCATAGCGAGCAGTCAGCGTGAGAGGTCCCCGATGATAGTTGACACTGAGCATCGGTGTGAAACCCCATCCTTTCTGGTCGACATCGAGTGAGAGACTGGCCAGATTACCCATAGTAGAGTGGTTGGCTTTGACATGTCCACGATAGTAGCCATCGTAATAGTTAACACGCATACCTACGGCTGCTGCGAGGCAGTCATGAATCTTATAGGTAAAGTTGAGTTGCGCACCGTAGATGTACTGCTTGCCTTTCATCTCGGAATCGTACTGGTCAGGAGTTACAACGGGCGCAAAACCCTGAGTAGCATCTGACAATCCCTTGGTCAACGAAGTAATCGTACTACCCAACAACACATTGAACATAGGTACACCATTATCGTATTTCACAAAACCACCACTACCCACAATGCCAATCATGGTGCTGACAGCCCAGCGATTGTGCTTATAAGAAGCAAAGAGAGCGGGCACAATGGGGGCAGAGGCTACCCCTTCGTACTTGATGCCATTGTAAGTGATGTCACGATTCTGCCAAGGTTTCTGGAAATTCAGCGAGAGTTGGAAACCCTCATGTCCCCACGCCATTCCTGCGGGATTGCTGTAGGCTGCGTCAATGTCAAAAGTTGCACCACGTGCCATCATACGGTCAAAAGCAATATGATAGTTGGTGTTGGTCATCAGTCCGCCAGCACGGACTATCAATGATGTAAACAAGATAACTGCAAGAATAATACTCTTTCTCATATTTCTCTTTTTAATGGTTCTCGACTGCAAAGATACGAATAATAATAGTAAAACGGGAAAATCGGCAATAAAATTACTCAAAACGGACAAATTTGAAGAATATATTCACTTTCCTTCTTATTATATATAAATAATGTGTATCTTTGTAACGGAAATAGAAAATAATAAGGAAATGAACCAGAAGAAGATTTTATTCGCTGCGATACTGATGATGGTATCTACTATGACTTTCGCACAGTCAAAAGTTTATTATACCAAGGAGATTACTCCTGAGTCACTGGTGAGGATATACAAGGCACTTGGCGTGGAGGCAAAAGGTCGTGTAGCCGTGAAGATATCTACTGGTGAGGGTGGTAACACGCACTATCTGAAACCTACCCTTATCCGTAACCTTGTGGAGGAGGTCAACGGTACTATCGTGGAGTGCTGTACGGCCTACGGTGGCACCCGTCAGGATAAAAGCAAGCACTGGGAGACCATCCATGACCACGGCTTTGACAGCATCTTCGCCGTGGACATCATGGATGAGTTTGAAGATATCCGTATTCCTATCAAAGACCATAAATACCTGAAATACGATATTGTAGGAGAGCACCTTGCCAACTATAACTTCATGATCAATCTCGCCCACTTCAAGGGACATGCCATGGGTGGCTTTGGCGGTGTGCTGAAAAACGCCTCCATTGGTGTTGCCTCTACCGCCGGCAAGGCATATATCCATTCGGCAGGTAAAACGACTGACGCAAAACTCGCCTGGACCCCCGGATATATCGCTGCTGGTAAGACACTGGACTCCTTCTTGGAGTCAATGGCTGCCGCTGCCCAGGCTGTACATAACTACTTCGGGGAGAACATCCTATATATCAATGTGATGAACAACATGTCGGTAGACTGCGACTGCGACGGACATCCCGCCAAGCCGGAACTGCAGGACATGGGCATCATGGCCTCACTCGACCCCGTTGCCGTTGATCAGGCGTGTCTTGATATGGTGTTCAACTACCAAGGGAAGCCTGGTGACGACAACAAGCCCCTCATCCAACGTATCAACCGCCAACACGGAACCTATATCACCGACTATGCGGAAAAGATTGGACTGGGCAGTAAACAGTACACACTCATTAAACTAGACAAATAAAGAAGTATGAACAAAAAAAGAACATTGACTTTGCTCACGGCACTCGCCGCGGGCATGTCTCTCTTTGCGCAAACGGACTCCCTGCAACTACAGGAAGTCGTGGTGACAGGAACACGCAACGCCACTGACGTGCGCTATCTGCCTATGACGGTTAACGTGATAGGTCGTGAGACACTCACAGAACAGTATCAGACCAGTATCCTGCCTACCGTAGTACAGCAGGTTCCTGGCTTGATGGTTACCCACCGCTCCATGATGGGCTATGGCGTGTCGGGCGGTGCCGCTGGCGGTATCAACCTGCGCGGTATAGCCGGTGGTAGCGGACAGTTGATGGTACTCATCGACGGACACCCCCAATATCAAGGCATCTACGGACATCCTATCTCCGACAGTTACCAGACACTGATGGCTGAGCGGGTGGAGATCCTGCGTGGACCAGCCTCCGTGCTCTATGGCTCGAATGCTATGGGTGGTGTGTTGAATATCGTGACACGTGGCATGCATCAGGATGGCATCCGCACACAAATCAACCTCGGGGCAGGCAGTTACGGCACTATTCAGGCGGAAGCCTCCAACCAAGTGCGCAGCGGTAAGTTCTCCAGCACCGTTACCGCTCAATATGGACGCACTGACAACCATCGCCCACGCATGGGGTTTGAGCAGTATGGCGGTTATATGAAATTAGGCTACGATTTCAACAACCACTGGAATGCCTATGTCGATGCGGACATCACCCATTTCAATGCCTCCTATCCGGGCAGTATCACCTCCCCACTCTACGATGCTGACCAGTGGATTACCCGTGGCGTGGTCTCTGCCGCTCTTGAGAATCACTATGGCAAGACCAGTGGTGCCTTGAGTGTATACTCGAATTTTGGGCGACATAAGATTGACGACGGTACTGCCGACCCTGCTAATCCTACGGCACGCTATTTCCGCTCGAAGGATGCCCTGACTGGTGTCTCTTTTTACCAGAGTGCCCAACTCTTTGAGGGCAACCGCACAACAGTGGGTGTCGACTACCAGCACATCTACGGCTATGCGTACTATACCTCTAAGGATACTGGCGAAGTGCTCGACACACCTAACAAGCAGAGTGGCAAGTCATATCGCAATGAGATAGCAGGCTATATTGACTTCCGTCAGGACATCACGTCATGGCTGACCCTTGACGCAGGTATCCGTCTTGACCACCACAGCATTACTGGTACAGAGTGGATTCCACAGGGAGGTGTTGTCATCCGACCGATGGACACAGGAGAGTTGAAGGCAATGGTCAGTAAGGGATTCCGCAACCCCACCATGCGTGAGATGTACCTCTATCCGCCCTCTAACACCGACTTGGAGCCTGAGCGCATCATGAACTACGAACTGTCGTGGAAACATCGTCTCTGTGCCTTCACATACGGTGCCAACCTCTTCTACCTGAAGGGCGATAACATGATTCAGACGATGCCGGTTGACGGCAAACCCCGCAATGTGAATACGGGAGAGATCGAGAATTACGGTGCGGAACTGGAGGCTGCCTATCGCATCGATAGCCACTGGAGTCTCTCTACCAACCACTCTTTCCTCCATATGAAAAACCCCGTCCTTGGAGCCCCACAGTATAAGGGCTTCCTCGGTGCCAACTTCCGCCAGTGCCGTTGGACGGTCATTGCAGGACTGCAATATGTCAATGGACTCTACACCCAAGTGGGCGATGAGGAGCAGAAGGAGAACTTCCTATTGCTCAACGCCACTGTCAGTTACCAAGCACTGAAGAACCTCAGTCTATGGATACGTGGCGAGAACCTGCTGGCACAACGTTACGAGTATAACCTCGGCTATCCTATGCCACGAGCCACCTTCATGGCAGGAATACAGTGCTACTTCTAATTTGGGGAAATTGTCAATGTCCCAAATCAACGGCACTTCGAAGGGCAAAGGAAAGACATCACTTCGCAACAAAACAAGTTGTTTTATTCTTATAGGAGATATCGTTGTCATTCACTAAGATTTCCTCTTTGGGGACAAAGCAACTTGTTTTTGTTAACTGACCAATAGTTTCTCGTAAGGAAACCATAGGTTAGTCGGTACCTGATTTTCTATTATTTAAACCCATGATTCTCTTACTGATTGCTGAGGTACATAATAATCCCCATACAACCAAATTCTGTCATATACTTTTTGAAAGTTTACCCTGATATTCGTTTTTATAGGCATACAAACTGCTCTGTTCGGCCACTCCGACGAACAGAATCTTGTTTGCCATTTCACATACGTATTTGTTCCTGATCATTGCTGTCACCTTTGACTGACGGATAGCATTACTAACAGAGATAATCAATAGACGGTTCTGAGCCAACGGTCCTTTTAACTCATTGGGGATATCCCGATACATTCGTCGGGCCAGTACAAAGATGATAGGCTGGTTGCCTTTCAGCAGGAAGTGAAGCACGTCTTGCTCCAACTTGCTACTGAAACCGCTGATTACGCACTCCCCTTGATTACGCATTTCTGTTGCCCAGTCGTACACTTGCAGCACCGTTTCCGAAGAAATGGTGCTTGATGCTAAGAATGCAGTCTTCTTCAGTTTCAGCAGTTCCTGATTGCCAAGATACTCCACTTTCATTGCCTATCAATTACGCTCCCGTTTCGTTTTCAACAAATTCCCAATGGCCGCTATAGCCACTGCCAACATATTTAATATGAGTAAGTTTAATGATATGCCTCTTTATTGTTTTGGATGCGAAACCACTTAATTTAGCCAATTCCTCTGTAGTAATTTTAGGATTCTTCTTAATCTGTTCTTCTATCCACATATCAAGTGTTTTTCCTTGAGTATCACCTTGGGCATCATCTTGAGTGCCACCTTGAGGGACATCTTGAGGGACATCTTGAGGGACATCTACGGTTGAAAACACGTTCACCTCAAATGCTGTCAACTTTGACACATCAAAAACAGCCTCCTTGTTGCCATTATCAAGCAACATATCCTGCACGCGCCTTATACCTTGGTTGAACATATTGACATACTTCATCTCCTTCATGGCTTCCGCTATAATAGGATTGCGATAATCGTTTACATTGGGAAAATTCTCAGGACGAGCCTCACCATATAACCCTCCAGCATTCATAATTTCAATATGGTCGTCAAACTGATATAGTCGGATAGGCATATTCGATTGATAGTCACGATGCATACAGGCATTCATCATCAACTCACGCAATGCATTGTTGGGATAATTGATGACGGTCTTCTCACGGAACAGACTCACAGAGACGGGTCTTTGTGTGATAATGGCATCACTGACGAAAGATTCCAATGCGGGTAGCAACTGGAAAAGCGGCCCCTGAAAACGTTTCTCGTTCAGCACCTCTCCGCCAATGGTTTTGCCAGCAAAGCGAACAAACTGAACGTAAGCCCCTGGCAAATAAAAACGAGGATTCTTGCCAAATAAGATAAGGGCTGCGTATGTAGGGCAACCGTGAACGCGGTCATACAGACGAACAGAAGCCAATTGTTCCTTGATGTCCCGTTTGTCATCTGCCAACACTTCTGGTGTAACCACAGAAGGCAGATACTCATCCTTGATATACTCCAGATTCAAGTCATCCAATGTAGCGCCAAGACAAGGCGTAGCATCAAAGGTTGCCATATAGGCTGTGCGCCGTTCCGTCAATATCCGTTCTTCCGCTTCACTTGCGATGTCACGCCTTGGACCTATACGCACAAACACCCGTCCACGATACCGTACAGGAGGCAGAAGTGAAGGAGAAACCTCTGCCACCAACAAATCGCCATCGGGAAACTCCACCCGCTCCACTGTCATAACAGGCAATGGCAGGATGTTACCGTCCGAGCGGATGCCTGAAATCCTCTTCAGCAAAGCATCGTCCACCTTCAGTCCCGACAACCGCCCGTCATCATGGGCACCAATCAGCAGATAGCCCTTCTGGCGAGAGTCTGGCAAATCGTTGGAAAAGGCACAGATGGCCTCACAGAACTTATCCATATTCGTAGTAGAAACCGTCCGCTCCACCCGAAAATTCTCTGTGCTCTGCAACAATGCCAATATTTCTTCTTTTGATATCATACTTTCTTTTTTTTAGTTCTGTTATTCCCTTGCTTCTTTTGCTTGCAAAGTTACAATAATTATTTTAAATCACCTCTGTAGAATTACCCACTAAGTGTTTTACTGTTACCTACTAACTCTAAAAAGTTAAGCAGCAACTCCCTTTCAGGCAGAAAGAATTGCTTGCTTCAAGGGCTCCAACTTCAGAATATCGCATTTATCCACAAAATTGTACTTCCATGCTTCTTTTGGTAGACTTATTTTACAATTCAAACTTCTATTAATATGGTGCCTAAAGTATGGAATGATAAAATCCTTACCAGACACTATTCTCAATAACGTTTGTTCGTTATATGGAAAATGTAATCGACGTTTATTTAGTAACTCATCAATTTTATCTTCTGTTATTCCGTAATGAATTAAGCCATTTCTAATCTCACTTATTTTGGCAATAATCTTTGCACTATCAATTCTATTTGTATTGTCCATATATGCCTCAATGGACAATAGCCGGAATTGATTTGTGCATTCCATTTGTATAGAATAATAAAAGAATAAATCAATCAATGGCTTCTCTATCTCGTTTAATGCCTGCGATATATTCAGCGTGTTTTTAATAACTTCAAGAGAAGCCTGACCATACAGGAAACATGCAACATTGCAAATTGCATCTTCACAAATCACATAATTTTCTATACAATATGCATCTAAGACATATAGATGTTCTATGTTTTCTTTTTCTTTAAATTGTAAATAAATGTCGCCATCAACTATATATATCCTTTTACGGCGGTCATCTGTATCATTTTGACAAAACTCTATAACTTCTCTTCTACACCCTAATGGATGAATGTCATTTATAATGATACCAGTATCAGCCAATAACCGGTTCATTAACTTTACATAAAAAGGTTTATCTTTTACACAGTCCTCAGTATAAATATCTATTGAATTTCTATATTCAGTGAATACCGCCGCAGTTTGACGTACCTCAGGAGAAAATTCTAAAGCCATAGCATTATCTTGATAAATCCACACACCATTCTTTTCTTTCTGGTCTCGCTAATATTGCAGGAGCATGTGTTGCAATAATAAATTGAGTATTTGGACTCGCTTTCTGTAATGCATCTACAAACAATTCTTGCCAACTAATATGTAAAGACAACTCAGGTTCATCAATAAGGAAAATGGAAGATTGCTTATTTCCCTGATTTAAAGCCAAATGAGCTAACATAATAATTAATTGCTTTTCACCTGAAGATAACTCGTACACACTATTTATCCTTTTGGGAGATACCTTTATTTTTATATCACCTTGCCCATCAACAATCAACATCTTTTTACCTTCCTTGAAAAACATATTTACTCCATCTTGGAATCTCAGTACAGGTTCTCGTAAT
Source organism: Prevotella sp. (assembly GCA_017470055.1). Classification (GTDB taxonomy): domain Bacteria; phylum Bacteroidota; class Bacteroidia; order Bacteroidales; family Bacteroidaceae; genus Prevotella. The sequence goes on from JAFUFD010000067.1 coordinate 39,878, forward strand.
TTTTTAAGATTTTCGAGGTATTCATTTCCGTATGAAGTGAGTTTATCAATCTTATCCAGTTGAGAGCTATTTACCATCCATTTGAGCAAAGTATTATAGAATTCAGGATTTCTATCTCTCTTTGAAGACTGTTCTGATAGGGTTTTCAGCAACACTTCCAATTGATTAAAAGCATCATCTAATTCATCATCTAATTCATTAAGTCCTAACTCTTTAACAGCAACTTTTATATTTTCTTTTTTTTTCGATAATAGCATTATTTCTTTATCATAGTCATCTGTCAACAACGATGGGACCTCATTATAAAACTTAAATGAATCATGCAAAACTTTTCTTCTGAAATTATCTGCATAAGTTCCTTGTTTTTTCGCATTATATCTAACAGAATCAAAAACCATATTCTGAATATCAAGTAAAGCCCTGTCCACAGCATCGTCAATAGCCCTGCTACGCCTACGCATTTGCAGGTCTCTCATGGGCATAGCAGGAATTCCACTTTTCATTTCTATAATTCTGCGATTAATACCTAAGAATAACGGCGTTTGTATTGATTTAATTTTTTCTACAACAATACTATTCTCAAAAATACCTCTATTCTTAATATATTCTTCGCGTTCATAATCAGTTTTTTCTTCCATACCTTGGAATTTTTCTGAGATTTTGAACTCTTCTTTAATTGGAGTTTCTTCCTCCTTGTCATCATATTGTAAAATCATACGGGTATTATCTTTTTGGCAAAAAATATATACGTTTTTCCCTTCCTTTGTTTCGCACTTAAGAATCAATTCCGAGAACTCTACGTCATTTAGCACTCTATAAGATGGTTCAAGCAGACCGGACAGCAATTTTAAAACTGTTGTTTTGCCAGAACCATTTATACCAATAAGGAATGTAACACCATCCCTAAAATTAATGTCAAAGTTCATATAGCCTCGGACATCTTTTCCTTCAAAATGTTTGAGTTTCATAATTATAATGTTTTTAGTTATTCTTCATTCAATTCATCGCCCATACGATATTTTATGTCGTAGTTGATAATGAAATCTAATTCTTCTTCGGTGAAACCGTAGTGTCCATAAATTTCATTATCTATTTTGTCTATTACAGGTTTTGACAACCGCGGTTGGAAGGATTGAATTCTTAATCTTCCTACTCGCTTGTCATTCCTTGCTACAAAAATAGCATTATCTTTCAAATTGCTAAGCATTTCATCAGATAATTGCATTATTGTTATTGCTTTTTGTCTATCAACGGATTGTAGTCCGATAGGAAAATTCTGTATTTCCCTAACATTTACATTCCTGCAATCAGAGAATGTAATAAAAAACCAAAAGAACAAACTGCTATTCAAGAAAGCAATCGTCAACTTCTGCTGCCTTTCGTCATCAAAAAATACTTTTTTTAATTCTGATGGAGTGACAATGTCATCATTTTCATTATAAATGATAGGAGTGTCAATAAAGAATTGAATGAAATACTGTAGTTTTCTGGTATATTTAACAGGAAAAATCGAAGATTTTCTAAAAGCCAAACCAAGTATTTGCTTTTTTGACAACTTATTAATGATGTTTGTTTCTATTTTAGATGAGATCTTGGGATAGCCACTTATATTTAAAGTATCTTTGTCCACACTTTCATAATGCACATTATTAAAGAGACAGTTTCTTTCAATGCTATTCCATCTATAATATTTTGTATTGTAAAATGCGGTATCCGTATTACTGATATAAATCGTTAGTCGCTTATCTACGCCGTCAAAAAGTTTTGAAGGCCTCACTCCGTAATTAGAAAAATAGCAACCAGACAGATAATTAGTGAGAACATTTCTCAAAGGAAAATATCCATCTGTCGACACTATTGAAATAGGCACTATCATACCTATGCGCCCATGTTTCTTTTTCAGCGACTTTAATGAGCGTTCTATACAAAATGCATATAAGTCGCCACATGGTAACGTATCATATCCGCGCAATTGATAAATATCCGAAATAGCCAAATGGGTATCTTTGTCCTTTTTATTGTAATCCACATATGGTGGATTACCGATAATCACATCGAAGCCTCCGTGGCCGTTAATGATTTCGTAGAACTCGGCGAGCCAGTGGAAGGGCTGGTGGGAACTGAACCATGCATCATAATCGACGGTTGAAGAGATGGAGCCATACATCTGATGATTCAACAAGTCGTTCAAATGGGCAAGGCGGACTTTCAAGTCGTGCTTGGCACGTTTGAAGGCTGCCATATCCTCGGTTTGAGAGAGTTGGATGGTCTTGAACACACCGTAGGTGCGCGCCACCTTCTCCATTTCCTCACTCACACGGTTGCGGAATTCCTGTGCCGTAAAGAAGTCTGTATAGGCAATGCCTGCGTCCATCTCCTTCTGTGTGGCATAGCCAACAAGGGTGTTACCACAACGGATGTTGAAGTCGATGTCGGGTAACGGGTCAAGACCTAAGTTGGGGTCTCGCTTGTCCACCTCTACCACTGCCACCATCTTCAGGAACAGACGCAGTTTGGCAATCTCAGTGGCCTCCACCATAATGTCAACGCCATAGAGGTTGCGCAGGATGATGCTCTTGTAGATGAAGTACTGAATGTTGGAGCGGTATTTGTTCTGAATCTCTTGCAGTTCCTCTTTGAAAAGCCCATTGTTCTTTTGGTGGAACTCCTGCATACGGGCAATGCAAACTTCGTAGAGCGGTTCAAGGATGTTGAGCGCAGCAAAGAGGAATGCCCCCGACCCACAGGTTGGGTCGAGTATCGTCACCCGTTGCAACTCCTGATAGAAGTGCTTGATGAGTAGATGGTCTTGCGTGGCGTTCAACATATCGTAAGTAAATTGACGAATATCCAGATTATACGTGATAAAATCGTTAATGTCATGCAAATTACCCCCCCCATTTAGTTGCGCTATGCGTCCATAACGCTGCAAGCGTTCAATGGTCTCGCGCCAGATTTCTGTCGGCAGGGCATACTTTTCTGGAGTCTTCTCGTTCCAATGCTTGCGACGCTCCAGCAGATTGGGCTTCGTGGTATCAAGCCCAATGGCTATCTCGTCGGGAATCTTATGTTCGTGTCCTTTCTTCACCGCATCAAAGATGTATTTGTCGCCACTCTTGCGAAGGAAAGTCCATACAAAGCCTGCAGGCTTGAAAGGGCGCTCGTCGTGTTTCTTGGTGGCATCCATTAGATAGGGAATGATGGTATTGCGACCGATATACTCCGTGATGTCCTCCTTGGTGTAGTAGGCTCCCATCTGGGCACGGTCGTTGATGTATTGCTCGAAGATGTAGCCCAACACATCGGGATTGATGTCGCGACCCGTCGCCGTCATGCGGTCATCCAAATGCCAGTGCCATTTGTCGAAGAAATCGAATAGGCTGCGGAAAGCCTCATCAGCAATGTCAAGTCCGGCATAGTCCTGCTCTATCTGGTGGACATCGAACATACCACCGTTCAGATAGGGTATGCGACCATAGACGGTCTCAAAAGCCTGGTCGTGGTGAGGGGCATTCAGTCCGTCGTGGAAGAGGCTAACGAGGAAACCTTTGTAGAATTTGTTGAAGAAGCGGTCTTCACCCTCGTTCTGTTGCGTCCATTCCAGCTTACGGCGTAGGTAATCCACATTGCCATCGAGAAAACCTTTCTTCTGGATGAAATAGCAGAACATCAGACGGTTGAGCATCACCGATGTGTACCACTGCTTGTTCTTGTTGTCCTTGTCGGCAAGATGGTCGTCAATGCCCGTAATGAACTTGGCAAAGTTGGTGTGCTCTTTCTTAAAGCCAGTATAGAAGTCCTTTGTAATCTTCTCGGAGTTGATGAGGAAAGCCGCCTGCACCTTCTCGATGATGTCAAGGATGGTGGGCGTCTCGTCATCGAGCGAGAAAGACAGCCCCTCCATCTTCTCGAAAAGGAAACTGGCCTTATCCACCGTATCGTATTCAACCAAAACCAAGTCACGCTTCTCCACTTTCCTGACAGGAACTACCCAGAGATGGTACATTGTGTCAGGAACGACGAAGATGCAGATATAGTTCTCGGCGTTCTTGCGGAGTTTGGTATCCAATTTCTTGCAGATGGACGAGACGGGAATCTCGTCAACCTTGCATTGTAGAATCTGGAAACCGCTACGCTCGGCTATCTGCTCTATCTGAAAGGTTCGCTCGTCAATCGCATATTCGGGCAACAGGGTTGCACCCGAAGGATTGTTCCATCCCATTTCAGTGATGAACAACTCACGGAAATTACTCTCTGACAGATATTGATTGAATACGTTTCTTTTCATATCGTCTTAGGCTTTTAATCCCATCGAGCAAATAATGATGGGGTCTTTATGTTTTGTTTTATCTTCATCAATACGGCAAAGATTAGCATTCTCATACATCTCTATGACCGTGTCCACAATGTCGTCGTGGGTGCTGCCAGTGCGCATCATGCGGCCCAGGATAAACTTGGAGTTCTCCAACAATGGATAGTTATAAATTTGGTCAATGGCGAACTTCAAAAGTCCTTTCTTCTCCTGTGTGTAAAAAAGATTTAGGGGTTGCTCGTAGTAGTGATTCAGCAGGTCGTAAATCTTACGCTTGGTGCTGAAACGACTGCCAAGGATGCCTCCAACATTGGTATTCTCGTTCTTGATGCCCTTGATGGCTTTCTCGATTAATTCCAAGTGATTATCCTGCGATTCTAATCTCGGCTCGTTGAGCGAACAGGCCATAGCCTGAAGAATGCGCTTTTGTGACTGGCTGACAATCTCACCCTTGGAGTTGTACCATGTGAGTACATCGAAATCATTATAGGTACGGGCGTATGTAATAACACCATCCTCAATGGCACTATTGGCTTGTTTCGTAGAGTAGGCAATATTAGGCACCTCTGGAATGATACGTTTCAACTCCGGGTTAGCGTCAGTGGCATTCTTCCATATCTGGAAAGCCTGCGAGCCAAGGTCAACATCCACATCGTCCTCGTCTTCATCCAAACTGCCGCTCTTCTCATTATACATGTCACGGAGGTTTTGCTCGTTGCCTTCAAAGAAGATTTCGTCGCTGCCCACAATACCTGCATTCTCATTGATTCGGGCATTCAGGCGGGTACGCAAGTGAATGATTTCTTCCACTTTATTGGCAGGGAAGAAGGAGTAGCAATAGATTTGCTCTGAACTCTGGTCGATACGGTCCACACGTCCAGCACGCTGAATAAGGCGAATGATAGCCCAAGGCAAGTCATAGTTCACAATGACATGCGCATCCTGCAAGTTTTGTCCTTCACTGAGTACGTCGGTTGCAATCAGCACCCGTAACTCATTCTCAGCAGAAACATCTGCTTTGTTACTCAATGGTGAGAACCGTTCCACAATGGCAGTAGGATTCTTGCTGCCACCTGTTGCCTTGTCTATGTGCTGTATGCCTCGCTTCTTCAACTGGTGATAAACATAGTTGGCGGTATCTGAGTACTGGGTAAACACAATGACTTTATCGCTTGGATGCTTTGTGCAGAGAAGTTCTTGCAGTTCGTTGAGCTTTTGGTCGGTCTGCGGATTCCAAGCATCGCAGAGGTTAATCATTGCTATCAACTGCTCACAGTCTTTCTTCAACTGCTGCTTCAGTGTGCGCTTGAAATATTTGGCATCTATCCACTGCACGTTGTTCTTGCCTATCAAGGCATTGTAATACTCCTCGGCCTTCTGCATATATACGACCATGTCGTTAGGGACCTGTATGAGATTGTCGCCAGAAGCATTTTCTTCCTGTTCATCGTCATTAGAAAAAATGTCGTTGATGTCGGCATCGTCGATGAAGTCTTCGGGGAAGGTGTTCTCGTCGCTGATAGGCAGTTTGAGTTTGTTGTCAATAGCATAGATAAACACGGCATTGCGCAATATATGACGATATAGCGTGAGCAGGAAAGAAAAACCACTACTGTCAATACGCTTGAAGAAAGTGCTTTTGCAGAAGCCCATCATACGCTCGCCAGCACGGGAGAGATTTGCAATCAGGTCACTTTCATATTTGGAAGCATCTTCCGCCTTCTTTTCGTCCAAATAATGGATCAATCCATAACGGGGTAGTTTCAGGCTTTCCATCAAACCTATCATTTCCACAGAATAAAGCCTGCTATACTGGTCGCCATCAACCGTAGTAAACTTCACAGCTTTTGGTATGCGGTCGGGGAAATAGGATTTGTGTCCATCCTTAAACTCCAGATACTTACGTCCATTCTTGGGGTCAGTTTTGGCATAGTTGTCTTTGATGAAAGTACGGGTACGACGAACCAAGAAGAGTTTCATCAGTTCCTGCCAGTCCTCCTGACATTCACTACGCTCAAAGGCCTTAATACTCCTAATGAAGTCCTCGTGCTTTTCGGCAAACTTGCGTTCACCACCAATCTCACGGATATAGGCTTCTGGACGAATGCCCAAATCTGTGTCATCATCTACGAACAGACGTAGTTGGCTGCTCAAATCCTTGTATTGCTTATTATAAGGAGTTGCGGTCAGCAGTAGCACCTTGCAGTCCTGTTTCTGAATAAGGTCACGAATATTGCGATAGCGTGTGCCCTGACTATTGCGAAGGTTGTGACTTTCATCAACAATAATCAGTTTGTAATATCTTGCATTATCCACATCAATGGGCTTTGCCATCGACATGATATCGGCCTTTAGGTCATATTGTTTGCGGTATTTTGCCCACATGTCTTGCAAATTGGCAGGACAGATAATCAGTGTATTACTGCCAAAGGTGTTTTCATACATCTTGGCAATGGCACAGGCAGTGATGGTCTTTCCCAGTCCCACCACATCGCCAATCATGGCTCCCCCACGTTTCTCATTGTTCAGATGACGGGCGGCAATCTTGACTGCTGTCTGCTGGAAATCGAAAAGGCTGCTCTTGAACTCTGGCGGGATAGTAAACTCCTTGATGCCAGTCCGGGCCTCTTCGCTTAGATGGTAGGCTGTCTTCAAATAAATATAATAAGGTGGTATTTCCTTTTCTCCTGCCCAACTGGTATCAATAATCTCTATCAGTTCTTTGGTAATGTCAAGACAGAACTTGTCTTCCCAACGGTCATCGAACCAACGGGAAAGTTTCTCAGCACTGTCGCTGTCGCCAAATTCGGCATTCAGTTCACCTTGTTTGGTCAGTCCAGAATAAGTAAGATTGCTGCTACCCATAATGGCCTGAATCCTATTAAAGTTGTCATCAGGGCGATGGGCAAGGTATAACTTGGCGTGAAGAGGTTCGCGTAGATACAGTTTCACGCAGACCTTCTCGTCTTTCATCTGTGCCGAGAGACGACGCAGTGTAAACTCGTCTTGTTTGGTGGGCAGGCCCAACTGGAGTTGACGCTTGAAGTCGCGGGCAATCTCCAGTTTGCACTGACTGACATAGTTGGCATCAGGTAAGACCTGTTCTGTATAAAGTTGCCGGATTAATTCTTCCGCAGGTCGATGCATACCTATTAACAGGCGGCACTTGCGGAACTCCCTTTTGTCGTTCTCATAGACATAATCGCCCGTAAGAGTGTCTATCTGTTCCACTACGAGATTCCATCCTCTCAGATTAAAATAGCCGACGCAAAAGTCCACACGCTTTACACCTACATTAGTAATGATACCCTGTAGTCCTTCTGCGAATTTGGTTTCTATGTTATCGTAGATTCTTGCCATAATTAATTTTCCAAGACACTATCCTTCTTCTGTCCAAAGTAAATCATCTACACAGACGCCCAACATTTTTGTCTGTTGTTTCTTTGCTATTCCTTTCTCTGCAAGTACCACCTTTAGGCGGTTGGTTCTTTTACGCTCCATTCCTAATTTGCTTGATTTTGTTACAAAGATACAATATTTTCTTTAAAGTCTGTACCTTTTAAGTAAAATAATACTTAAAAACAAAAAATCCCGATACTCGCAAAGAATATCGGGAAAATATGATACGTAGACAGGTATGTCCCTACACCTGCTCAATAATCTTGCCACCCTCCTCAATTGCCTGCATATTGAGGGGGATGAGGGAATGATGACGCTCAGGCAATGTCTTGTACAGTGCTTTCTCCACGCCCTTGGTACTGACAACAGGGGCGACCTTGAGAAGTCCGCCCAACACAATCATGTTGAACACTTTGCCATTCTTCATCTCCGCAGCCTTATCCATCGCATCGATGCGGTAGATAGTGATATCCTTACGGGTGGGCGGATTAATAATGCCATAGCCATCGTAAATCAGGATACCGCCAGGTTTTAGTTTCGGCTCAAACTTCTCTAAAGAGGGTTGGTTGAGCACGATGGCGATATCGAACTTACTGAGGATAGGAGAACTGATCTTCTCGTCGCTCACGATGACAGTCACATTGGCTGTACCGCCACGCTGCTCAGGACCATAGGCAGGCATCCATGTCACCTCCTTGTCGTCCATCAGACCCGAATAGGCAAGAATCTTACCCATCGACAGCACGCCTTGGCCACCGAAACCACTGATAATTATCTCTTTCTTCATTTTGTTGTGTCTTTTAAGTCCCCTTTCGGATAGTAGTTGAACATGTGTTCCTGCATCCACTCGTTGGCAGCCTTAGGTGACATCTTCCAACCACTGTTACAGGTCGATACGATCTCCACCAGACTACTGCCCTTACCAGCCATCGATGCCTCAAAAGCCTTGCGGATAGCCTTCTTCGCACTACGGATAGCGGCTACCGTCTCCACCGACTGGCGAGTGACATAGCAAGTTCCCTCCAGAGTGGCTGCAATCTCTGTGATATGCAAGGGATAGCCGTGCAGGTCTGCCTGACGACCATAGGGACAAGTCGATGTCTTCATACCCATCAGCGTAGTAGGTGCCATCTGCCCACCCGTCATACCGTAGATAGCGTTATTGATGAAGATGATTGCAATATTCTCACCACGGTTCAGCGCATGGATGGTCTCACAGGTACCGATACAGGCAAGGTCACCATCACCCTGATAAGTGAACACGAGGCGGTCAGGCCACAGACGCTTGATAGCGGTAGCAACAGCGGGCGCACGTCCATGTGCCGCCTCCTGCCAGTCGATATCTAAATAGTTATAGGCGAAGACAGCACAGCCTACAGGACTGACTCCCACAGTCTTCTCCTCCATTCCCATCTCCTCGATGACTTCAGCCACGAGTTTATGCACCACACCATGTGAGCAACCAGGGCAATAGTGCATGTGGTTGTCATTCATCAGTGTTGGTTTCTGATATACCAGATTCTCTGGTGCTATGATATTATTTTCCATTAGACTAATTTCTTTAATGCTTCCACTATCTCCTCCGGTTCAGGAACGATACCGCCCAAGCGTCCGAACTGCTCTACAGGCTGGGCACCGTTGATAGAAAGGCGAACATCCTGCACCATCTGTCCCGCATTAATCTCCACGACGAGTACTCCTTTCTTGCCCTTTGCCGTCTCAGCGACAGCCTTTGAGGGGAAGGGCCACAATGTGATAGGACGAAGTATGCCGACCTTGATACCCTCCTCACGAGCCATCTCGATAGCCTTCTGTGCCAAACGTGCGGCAGAGCCGAACGCAACGATCAGCAGTTCCGCATCATCGCAGTCCAATAACTCATAACGAGGCTCTTTTTCCTGTATCTCCTTGTATTTCTCCTGCAAGTGGATATTACGAGCCTCCATCACCTCTGGCTTCAACTCCAATGAGGTGATGATATTGGGCTTACGGTCCTTGGTACGTCCGATGGTAGCCCAAGGACACTCCTGACGGATTTGCTCCTCTGTGCGACGGGGTTTATAGGGAGGCAACACGATTTTCTCCATCATCTGTCCGATGACACCATCAGCAAGAATCATGGCAGGATTACGATACTTGAAAGCAAGTTCAAAGGCAAGATCAACGAAGTCAGCCATCTCCTGTACAGAGTTAGGAGCCAGCACGATGACATTATAGTCACCATTACCACCGCCACGGGTAGCCTGGAAATAGTCACCCTGAGAAGGTTGTATCGTTCCCAGTCCAGGACCGCCACGCTGTACGTTCACAAAGACACCAGGCAGTTCGGCACCAGCCATATAGGTGATACCCTCCTGCATCAGTGCGATACCGGGTGAAGAAGAAGAGGTCAGTACGCGCTTACCTGCCGCCGCACCACCATAAATCATATTAATCGACGCCACCTCACTCTCAGCCTGCAGCACCACCATACCCGTGGTCTCCCAAGGCTTCAGTTCGGCAAGGGTCTCTATCACTTCACTCTGTGGGGTAATAGGATATCCAAAATATCCGTCAGCGCCACAACGGATGGCAGCGTGGGCTATCGCCTCGTTGCCCTTCATCAGTGTTACTTCTTGCTCTGCCATCTTTTACTCCTCCACTTTTTTACGATAGACCGTGATACATCCGTCAGGGCAAACCACTGCACACGACGTACAACCAGTGCACTTGTCTATCTGCACAGACTCCACATAGGGATAGCCATGCACATTGACACGATTAGCCAATGCGATGACACCTTGTGGACATGCGCTGACACACAGCACACATCCTTTACAACGGTCGGTATTCACCACAATAGCACCTTTCAGTTTAGCCATTTCTTAGTATTTGTTTATGGATTATAGTAATCCTTATGATAAAAACTCATGATATCATCGAGCATCCGCTTCGCCTCTACAGCAGGACTGTCCGGGTCTAGTTCCGCTGCCTTGATATAGCAGTTTATTGCCTCCTGCCAGTTGCCCTGCTTCCGATAGGCGTTACCCTGCTCGTAATACTCCTGGGCGCTCATTTGTAATACTCACGCTTGCCTGCGGCAAGGGTATTCTTCATCAGCGAGCAGATGGTCATCGGACCTACTCCACCTGGAACGGGAGTGATATAAGAACATTTCTCCGCCACCTCGTCAAACTTCACATCACCATTCAAACGGAAACCGCTCTTACGAGTAGCGTCTGGCACACGGGTAGTACCTACGTCGATGATCACGGCACCATCCTTCACCATATCGGCAGTCACGAAGTCTGGCTGTCCGATAGCGGCGATGATGATATCCGCCTCACGGCACTCCTCCTTTAACGTCTTGGAGCGAGAGTGACATACGGTTACGGTAGCGTCACCATATTGTTTCTGCATCATCAACTGTGCCATAGGTTTACCCACGATATTGGAGCGACCCAGAATAACGCATTTCTTACCACTGGTCTCAATGTTATAGCGTTTTAACAAGGTTATGATACCCAATGGAGTAGCGGAGATAAAGCACGGCAGACCGATAGCCATACGCCCCACGTTGATAGGATGGAAACCATCCACATCCTTACGATAGTCGATAGCCTCGATAATCTTCTGCTCATCAATATGCTTGGGAAGAGGCAACTGTACAATGAAGCCGTCTACATCAGCATTCTTGTTCAACTTGTCCACACAGGCAAGGAGTTCCTCCTCTGTGATATCTGCCTCATAGCGGATAAGAGTCGACTTAAAACCACAAGCCTCACACGCCAGCACCTTATTCTTCACATAGGTCTCGCTTCCACCGTCATGACCAACCAGCACAGCGGCAAGATGGGGCTGCTTACCACCACGAGCCACAATCTCCTTTACCTCTTCGGCAATCTCCGCCTTGATAGCGGTTGCCGTCGCTTTTCCATCTATTAACTGCATAACTCTACAAATTATCAAAATTTCGGCATTCCCCCGCGCATTTTCATAGCGGCAGCCATCTGCGCCATCTTCGAATTGCCAGTGCCAGCCACCATCTTCATCATCTTGCGGGTCTGGTCAAACTGTTTCATCAGGCGGTTGACCTCCTCGATCTTCGTGCCAGATCCTTTGGCTATACGCAGACGACGGCTCTGGTTGATGATATCAGGATTGGCACGCTCCTTTGGAGTCATCGAGTTGATGATTGCCTCAATACCCTTGAAGGCGTTATCGTCGATATCGATATCCTTGATAGCCTTGCCGACCCCAGGAATCATACCAGCAAGGTCCTTGATGTTGCCCATCTTCTTGATTTGCTGAATCTGACTCATGAAATCGTCAAAGTCAAACTTGTTCTTGCGGATCTTCTTCTCCAACTCACGAGCCTTTTTCTCATCAAACTGCTCTTGGGCACGCTCCACCAGGCTGACGATATCACCCATACCGAGGATACGGTCTGCCATACGCTCTGGGTGGAACACGTCGATAGCCTCCATCTTCTCACCCGTTCCCACGAACTTAATGGGTTTGGTGACAACGGTACGGATAGAGAGGGCGGCACCACCACGGGTATCACCATCCAGTTTCGTCAGTACCACACCGTCGAAATCCAGACGGTCGTTGAACTCCTTGGCGGTATTGACAGCATCCTGTCCTGTCATCGAGTCAACGACAAAAAGGGTCTCGTCAGGATTAACGGCTTCTTTCAGAGTGGCTATCTCGTTCATCATCTCCTCGTCGACAGCAAGACGACCGGCAGTATCGATGATGACTACATTATAGTTCTTTGCCTTCGCCTCTTTGATGGCATTATTGGCAATCTCCACTACATTCTTGTTATCGGGCTCGGAATAGACAGGAACGCCTATGCTCTCTCCCACTACATGCAACTGCTGGATAGCGGCAGGACGATAGACGTCACAAGCCACCAACATGGGGTTCTTATGCTGCTTGGTCTTCAGCAGATTGGCAAGTTTACCACTGAACGTGGTCTTACCAGAACCTTGCAGACCAGACATGAGGATAATAGCAGGACGGTTCTCCAAATTCAACTCCACAGCCTTGCCACCCATCAGTTCCGCAAGTTCATCGTGGACGATCTTCACCATCAACTGACTGGGCTTCACGGCAGTGAGTACGTTCATACCCAGTGCCTTCTGCTTGACGGTATCTGTAAAGGTCTTTGCCACCTTGTAGTTGACATCGGCATCCAACAGGGCACGACGCACATCTTTCAAGGTCTCGGCTACGTTAATCTCGGTGATTTTCCCCTCACCCTTTAATATCTTGAACGACCGTTCAAGTCTGTCACTTAAATTCTCAAACATATATACCTTATTTATATTAGTGTGCAAAGGTACAAAGATTATTTAGAATTACCAAATTTGGGAAAAGAAAACTCACATCCGCAATATTGTTGGTTATAGAAATCAAATTCCTTCAGCAGTTGGTTACGACGCTCATAGAGTCCGCCTTTACGCCAGTTCTGAGCCCAGAAACGAGTACCATCCACCGCTTGCTCCGCAAGATGCCCGGCACGCTCAATCTGCTCCAGACTCTTCCATCGGGAAGAGGCGAGCGTGGTGGTGAAATAAGTGAGTCCCAACCGCTTCGCCTCCTGCGCTGCCCTCGTCAACCGTAATTTAAAGCACTGCTCACAGCGTCGCCCTCGCTCAGGCTCTCCTTCCAGTCCGCAGACTCCTTGCAGCCAACGATCGTGGTCATAGTCTCCATCTATCCATTCAATCCCCAGACTATCCGCATGTCGCTTACTCTCGTTCTTCCTGATCTCATACTCCTCACGGGGGAAGATATTGGGGTTATAATAGAAGATGGTGGGACGCACCTCATGCTGCATCATCCATTCCACAATGGCTGACGAGCAGGGAGCGCAACACGCATGAAGCAACACCGCATCACAATCCTCTGGCTTTCCAAATACGCTCTTTCGCTTCATTGATCTTCTGGAATTTCTTTTCTGCCGCCTTGCGGATGTCCTCGCCCAAAGCCGCCACTTTATCCGGATGGTGCTCAAGGGCGAGTTTGCGATATGCTTTCTTCACCTCCTCGTCAGTAGCATTGGGTGATACGCCCAGCACCTGATAGGCAGAGGCTAGGTCATCCTTACCCATTCCGAGCATCGAGTCCACCTCGTCTACAGACATCCGCAGCCACTGGGCACACTCCTTCAATGCCATAATCTCACTTTGAGGCAGTCTTCCATCAGCCTGCGCTATCATTACAAGGAAATTCAGCAGTTGCAAACGCTGGGAGTAGTCCATGTGACTGGCAATCTGTTGGCAACAGTCTGTCACTGTCCGCTTGAAGGCAGAAGCCCCCACCCTTTTCTGCTCGTCAAAAAGTTTACGCAAAATGTTGTCGCCCTCCGTCGATGCCGCATCGCCAAAATTCTGGCGCAGCATCTGACGCACAAACTCCATCTCTGAGTGCATCACCTTACCGTCTGCCTTGATGATATAAGAGGCAAGCACCAACAAAGAGAACAGGAAACTGTTACGCTGTCCATAATCCGTACGTTGCCCATAAACGGTCTGTTGTCCAAATGGACTCTCAAAGGTGCCTTGTGTCTCTGGCGTGTTCACCGCATCCATCATCGAGTCGAACACCTTGCCCAACACGATACCTGCCAATGCACCAAGCGGACCTGCTGTCATCCACCCTAAGAATCCTCCTATCCATGCTCCAAATGCCATATCTTATCTTTAAACTCTAAACCTTAAACTATATATTACTTCAATACTCAAACCACCATGCCGACGCATTTTGCTCCTCTCTCTCCAGATCGTCAATCAAGCATTCCGCCAGTTTTATCACCACCTCCTGGGGAACCAAGTAACGCTGGTCGTCACTACGTGGATTGATAGAGGCAAGGAAATGGGGCATCTCCCCCTTATACACCTCTTTTATATGAAGGCTGTCGGCATTCACTTCCGAACAACTATAGGTGATGTTGGCAAGACGGTCACAGAGTTTCACGAAAGGAGCGTATGGAGTCTCACGAATACCCTGATAGTATTTCTCCCCTGCCCTTTCCGAACGGGTCCGTCCCTTATCATTGGTCAGCGCATAGGCTATCTCCGTCGCCATCAGTGCCTGCTCCTCTGTCATCATCTCCCTGGCTGCTCTCAACACGTCATTATACGTCTGACGGGCATCCTCTATACTATCGTGATAGTAGCCTCCGAAGAACAATGGCAGGACATCATCCTCCCTGGCACATACCAGATGTCCGAAGTCCTGAATGCCACTGACCACCATATCCAGATGGTAGCCATATGGCAGATTGTCACCATAGGTCTGGTTCACGCTCCGATGCAACTCATGAGCCGTCTCTCGGATGTTCGCTATCTGTTCGGCATACTTTGCCATCAATGCCTCATACGATGCTTTTGTCATATCCTATTGATTATTCGTTGGCAAAGTTACAAAGAAATCACAAAACCACAAAAGCACAGACAAAAAAATTGTTCCCATGCATCACGCACAGGAACAATCAACAAATTTATCAACTATTCATTGTTCTCCCCAACTGGGGATGGTGCAAAGGTAGTACAATTTCTTGAATCCACAAAAGATTTTCAGGAAAAATTTTTAAAAAAGTTACTTTTTTATCAATCTCCACCTGTTTACTACCTATTTTATTCCTCCATCAATTTACGATAACGGGCACGTTTTGGCTCCTCCAATCCCAATCGTTGCGCCTTGTTTGCCTCATATTCTGAGTAATTACCCTCAAAATAGAAGACACTACCTGCCTGCGGGTCCTCAAAAGCAAGGATATGGGTACAGATACGATCGAGGAACCAACGGTCATGACTGATAATCACCGCACAGCCAGCGAAAGACTCCAAACCTTCCTCCAAGGCACGCAGCGTATTCACGTCAATATCATTCGTAGGCTCGTCAAGCAACAACACATTTCCTTCCTGTTTCAAGGCGATGGCGAGATGCAGGCGGTTGCGCTCTCCACCAGAGAGCACACCACATTTCTTCTCCTGATCGGCACCACTGAAATTGAAACGGGAGAGATAGGCGCGGACATTGACATCCCTGCCTCCCATACGAATGGTCTCATTGCCCCTACTGACCACCTCATAGACAGACTTGCTGGGGTCAATATCCTTATGCTGCTGGTCGACATAACTGAGTTTTACCGTCTCACCGACATTGAATTGACCCGCATCAGCCTGCTCCAGTCCCATGATCAATCGGAACAAGGTCGTCTTACCTGCGCCATTGGGACCTATCACACCCACGATACCATTTGGCGGCAACATAAAGTTAAGATCGTTGAAGAGCACTTTCTCGCCGAAAGCCTTTGCCACATGCTCCGCCTCAATGACCTTGTTACCCAAACGAGGACCATTGGGGATGTATATCTCCAATTTCTCCTCCTTCTGCTTCTGTTCCTCATTGAGCATCTTATCGTATGAGTTCAGACGAGCCTTTCCTTTGGCATGACGAGCCTTCGGTGCCATGCGCACCCACTCCAATTCACGCTCCAAGGTCTTACGGCGTTTCGAGGCCGTCTTCTCCTCCAAAGCGAGTCGCTGACTCTTCTGCTCCAGCCATGAGGAGTAGTTGCCTTTCCAAGGGATACCCTCACCACGGTCGAGTTCCAGGATCCACTCGGCAACATCATCGAGGAAATAGCGGTCGTGCGTAACGGCGATCACCGTACCCTCGTATTGCTGCAAGTGCTGCTCCAACCAGTCGATAGACTCCGCGTCGAGATGGTTGGTAGGTTCGTCGAGCAACAGCACATCAGGTTTTTGCAACAACAGGCGACAGAGAGCCACACGACGACGCTCACCACCAGACAAGTTCTCCACACTTCTATCGCCAGGAGGGCAGTTGAGTGCCGCCATGGCACGATCGAGTTTAGAGTCCATATTCCACGCATCCGTTGAGTCGATGACATCCTGCAACTCCGCCTGTCGAGCCATCAGTTTCTCCATCTTGTCAGGGTTCTCGTAATATTCGGGCAGTCCGAACTTCACGTTGATGTCATCATACTCCGCAAGGGCATCATACACATGCTGGACTCCCTCCATCACATTCTCTTTCACCGTCTTGGTATCATCCAATGGGGGATCTTGAGGCAGATAACCCACTGAATAGCCTGGACTCCACACCACATTCCCTTGATATTGTTGGTCAATACCTGCGATAATCTTCATCAAGGTCGACTTACCCGCACCATTCAAACCAATGATGCCAATTTTCGCCCCATAGAAGAAACTAAGATAGATATTCTTGAGCACCTGTTTTTGATTCTGCTGAATGGTCTTGCTCACTCCGACCATCGAGAATATGATCTTTTTATCGTCTACTGTTGCCATGAAAATAACTCGTTTCTAACATTATACCTAATAATTGATTAATCAAAGTCCACGCGCCTTGAGAAATACTGAGGCATCTGGTGCTTGCAAACCTGTAAAGTCGGTAAACATCTCCATGAGATCACGAGTGTTACCACGACTAAGCACCTTGTCCCTAAACGACTGTCCCACCTCAGGTTTTAAGGCACCACGCTTTGCGAAGCAGTCTGCGATATTCACTGCCAATACCTCTGTCCACAGATAACTGTAATAGCCTGCGGCATAGCCACCACCCCACACATGATTGAAATAGGAAGTTGAATAGCGTGGAGGAATCTGCGTGTTCAGGAGTCCGATCCTCTCCAATGCCTTACGCTCAAATTCTGGAGCCTCACTGGCCGTGGGAATCTCCTCAGGAGTAAGCATGTGCCATGCCAGATCCAGACATGTTGCCGTGAGGTTCTCACCCAATGCGTATGCAGCATGGAAATTGATGGAATTCAGCATCTTCTCCTTCATTGTCGCAGGCATTGCCGCGCCTGTCTCCGCATGTTTTGCAAAATGGTCGAAAATCTCAGGAATCGTAGCAAACGACTCATTAAACTGTGACGGCATCTCTACGAAATCACGGGCTACAGCAGTACCACTGAGGGCATTATATTTACAGTCGGAGAGAATACCATGCAGGGCGTGTCCGAACTCATGGAACAAAGTGGTCACCTCGTCCCATGACAACAGGCTGGGCTGCCCTTCTGGTGCCTTGGCGTTATTACATACATTATATATAAGAGGTATCTGATGACGGAAAGCGCTCTGCTTGGCAAAAGAACTCATCCATGCCCCTCCCCGTTTGGTGGGACGACGGAAATAGTCACTATAGAAAAGGGCAAGCGTTTTGCCATCCTTATCGATGACCTCAAACACTTTCATATCAGGATGGTATGTCGGGATATCATAACGACGCTTGAATGTAAGTCCATAGACTCGATTCGCCGCATAGAAGACACCATTTAACTGAACGCTGTCGACATTGAAATAAGGTCTCACGTCGTCCTCTGAAAGACTAAACATCTCTTTCTTCATTTTCGCAGAGTAATAAAAGCGGTCATAAGGCTGCAACTTGAAGGAAGCCCCCTCCGTTTTCCGCGCGTACCTCTCTATCGCCTTGGTCTCCGCATTGGCTTTCGGGGTATATTCCCGAATAAGTTTTTTCAGAAATTCATAGGCTTTCTCTGGTGTCTTCGCCATCCTGCTCTCCAAGGAGTAAGCAGCATAGTTCTTGTAACCCATCAATTGCGCTTTCTCCGCACGCAACTTTGCTATCTCTACTACTATCGGGAAGGTGTTGTATTTACCTGAGCCGTCTGCACGGTGGATGGAAGCCTCATAGACACGACGCCGAAGGGCACGGTTGTCAAGACTGGCGAGGATAGGCTGTTGAGTAGTATTGATGATGACAATACAATAAGGTGCCTTGCCGCCACGACTCTCTGCGTCTTTCTTACACTGTGCGATATCTGCGTCACTCAGACCTGCCAACTCCTCCTTAGTGTCAACCCACACCACCGCATCATTGGTAGCATCAGGCAGCATGTTCCCCCATTGCTGCTGAAGGTCAGAGATACGCTTGTTTATCTCCTTCATCCGTGTCATTTTCTCCTCCGACAGCAAAGCACCTGAGCGGACGAAATCCCTATAGGTCTCCTCCAATAGTCTCAGGTATTCTCCTCTCAGACTATTCCGCTCATGGTCATACACATACTTGATACGCTGAAACAACTGTTTATTAAAGGAAATCTCATTACCCAAATCAGCAAGCAATGGCATTACTTTACTCTGGATTGCCGTAATCTCTTTCGTTTTGTCCGCACTTGTCAGACAAAAGAAGATACTGCTCACCTTATCCAGTAGCACCCCACTCTGCTCATAGGCGACGATGGTGTTTTGGAAAGTTGGCTCCTGCTGATTATCACAGATATTCTTAATCGCATCCCGCTGCTGTTGGATTGCCGCTAACAATGCTGGCTCATAGTCTGTCACCTGTATTTTATTAAAATCCGGAGCGCCATAAGGTAGAGCACTCTCCTGTAATAATGTGTTCTGCATACTGATTGCATATAAATATCCCATTAAAGCCATTTTCCCACGCATTGTCTCACGAGGCGTAAACTCGCCATTCACCCAGAAATAACGTTGGTTAAAGTAAGACTCCTGACGAGGCCACCCACCATCATTCCATGAGGGATAGCAAAGGTTTGTCAGCAGGCGGCCGTCACCTCCGTTATGTCCAGGCGACCATGTCTCCGTTCCATTAAACGGAGTTTGTCCTGGATGCGTACCCGGCGCGCCGTCATTACGACCTGTCGAATAGACATTCTCCAGATGTCGCTCACCTAATCCCGTCATCTCCACGATATTCCCCGGATTACGACCCAGACTCCAACTGGCCTCTGTATACATCACATCCTCTAACTGCTGACGTTCTTTCCGGTCTTTGGCCATATAATGGGCAAGCATCACCAGTTGTAGATTCTGTGAAGTCTGCCAACGCTTGTCTGTCGCAGCCCTGCGGGAAGGACGGAGTGACACCTTATTGATATTATAAGAGGCAGCATGTGCCTTCACACTTTCCTGAAGGTTCTGATAGAATATAGCGTCATGACGCTCGTACGGACAGGTCAAATACGCTGCGGCAGCCCATAACTGATAGTAGCCATCCTTACCTCTGACAAACAAGGGAGAATTAGCATCCTTTATCATACTACCCTCTATCATGATCTTTTCCCACGACGTGTCACCTGTGACATTATACAGGAATGCCGCCGCCATTTGACGGAAGTCCCTGCCACGCATGGCAATGCTGCCTATATCCTGGAAATCGTCCAACTGTTGGTTCTCCTGCCGACTGGCAAAATGGAATGCCTTGACAGCCTCCGCAGTATAATAGTTCATCAGGCTATCATTACCTGCCACACGGAAAGCATCAGCCATCATCGCACAGTTGGCGGCATTACCCCACGCCGCCATAGTCGTACAACCTGCCTGAAACATCATAGTCCAGTCGGCACTGGGATTGGTGACTCCTTGGGAATATGCCTCCCCGTCACGAATACTCAAAAAGAAATCTACCTCATTACGCGCCTCATCCAAAAGATCAGGAATACCGTTCCCACTCTCACGGATACCGAGGTCATCCTCTGACAGGCGACCGTTTGATAAGATATACGGCAACAGCATATCATAGATATTACTGACATGCGCTAAATGGCGGTCCCAGTCAAACGCATCAGAATGACCGCCTCTTACACCCACTGCCACTGGGTTTCCAGGCAGGCGGTGATGCCAGAAAGCAGACTCCTGAGGAGCCTTGAAGTGAGGCTCATCCCATACGTCACCACGCAGTTTACGCCAATCGGGATGCCATGGGTGCAAGTCTGTCTTATATATCACAAATCCCTTGGGGTCAACATCTGGTATAAACTGAGGCTGACGGGGCACAGGGAAAACATGGACTGGGTCTATCGGTTCCCCAAGACGCATATAATAATATCCTCTGACCGAGTAATGATATGGTTCATAATACACCTTCTCGTCTATATCAAAATCCATACTACAACCGACATCCTCCACAACCAAGCGATAACGCCCAGGAACAGCAGTCTTGAAATCCACATTCCACACGTCTGTTCCCACCAAGTTCTTACCGCCTGCCTCTTCTTTTGCCTCAGTGGCTGACTTCCAGAAAGTGACACGCCCCACCTGCTCTTTCTGCAGTGTCCTTACATTATAAAGATAGACAGCCTTACCTTCCCATGCGTGATAGTCACGACTACCACCGTCACCTAACCATTGATATAAGTCTGCCGCCTTATTGATCTGGGAAGGATGATAGCCTATCAAGTTGACGTGGACGGCCTCCGAAGGAGTGTTCCAGATATCGAAACGCACTGTCGCCGTCTGCTGGTCGGCTTTTAACTGTTTGGGAATCGTCACTTGGTAAGTGCATCCTTGGCGCATGGGTTGGGGAAGTTTCAGAAACAGCCAATGGTCGAGTTCACTCGTCAGTGTATGGTCAGTATTCATGGGCTTAGACTTTCTCCATACCTCTAAAGGTTTCTGTTTGGAAAATTGCGCATCATCCATAGAACTAACCGTCCACAGGCTCGCCTGCTGTGCCTTCTTGACATCCAATCGTTTCCCGAAGACAAACAAAGTATCATCTCCTTCCTCAAAAGAATGCCCAAGATAGGCACTCTTCCCCGTAGCATCATCCCGATAATGCACTTCACCGTCTCTGAACTGTATCATCAAGTAATCCTTATCTATCACTCGCAATCCAATCAACTTGGTTGCGTTAAGAGATGCTGATACTGACAAGAGTATCAACACAAACCATAATTTTTTCATATTGTCTTTGTTTTGCGTTAGTAACTTCATTCTGCAAATTTACGAAATAAAATTCAAATATTCATACATTAATCGGTGCATTAGTATTTTTTATAAGATGGATGCTTTGTAATTCCCACAAAAATCACTATCTTTGCATCCCGAAATATAGCAATCACAAAAATTTTATCTACGATATGAAGAAACAACTGAAGAAGGTACTCGTATTAGGCTCGGGTGCCCTAAAAATCGGACAGGCAGGCGAGTTTGACTACTCGGGATCTCAGGCGCTGAAGGCTTTACGCGAAGAGGGAATATCCTCTGTACTCGTGAATCCTAACATCGCTACCATCCAGACCTCAGAAGGTATTGCCGACAAGGTGTATTTCCAACCAGTAACAACCCATTTCGTCACAGAGATTATCAAGAAGGAACGCCCCGACGGCATCCTCCTTGCCTTTGGCGGACAGACAGCACTGAACTGCGGTACGGAACTCTATCAGACGGGAGTGCTGAATGAGTATGGCGTGGAAGTATTAGGCACCTCCGTAGAGGCTATTATGAACACGGAGGACCGTGACCTCTTCGTGAAGAAACTCGCTGAGGTCGACCTGAAAGTGCCTGTCAGTCATGCCGTAGAGAACATGGACGATGCCCTGAAGGCAGCCCGTGAGATCGGCTTCCCCATCATGATCCGCTCTGCATACGCACTGGGTGGTCTGGGCTCTGGTATATGTCCTGACGAGAAGGCTTTCGTAGAACTTGCCGAGAGTGCCTTCACCTTCGCTCCCCAGATTCTTGTCGAGGAGTCGCTGAAGGGATGGAAAGAAATTGAGTTCGAGTGCATCCGTGATGCCAACGACCGTTGCTTCACTGTTGCCTCCATGGAGAATTTCGACCCCTTAGGCATCCACACTGGAGAGTCTATCGTAGTTGCCCCAACTTGTTCATTATCAGACGAACAGGTTAAAATGTTACAGGAAATTACGATTAAGTGCGTGAAGCATTTGGGCATCGTCGGAGAGTGTAACATCCAGTTTGCTTTCAATGCGAACACCAACGACTATCGTATCATTGAGATCAACGCCCGCTTGAGCCGTTCTTCCGCTCTCGCCTCCAAGGCTACAGGATATCCCCTCGCCTTCGTGGCAGCGAAGATCGCCTTGGGCTATACCCTCGACCAGATCGGTGAGATGGGTACGACCAGTTCCGCATACGTGGCTCCAAGCCTCGACTATATGATCTGTAAGATTCCTCGTTGGGACCTCACCAAGTTTGCCGGTGTGAGCCGTCATATCGGTTCCAGCATGAAGTCCGTGGGTGAGATCATGTCCATCGGACGCTCCTTCGAGGAGATGATCCAGAAAGGTCTGCGCATGATTGGGCAGGGCATGCACGGTTTCGTGGGCAACGACCATACGAAGTTCGACAACCTTGACGACGCCCTCGCCAATCCTACCGACCTCCGTATCTTCGCTATCGCACAGGCCTTGGAGGAAGGTTACACCATCGATCATATCGAGGACTTGACCAAGATCGACAAGTGGTTTCTGGAGCGTCTGAAGCATATCGTAGACCTTAAGCACCAGTTGATGGAGTACAATAAGTTGGAAGACCTGCCCACCTCTTTATTATTAGAGGTAAAGCAGTGTGGCTTCTCCGACTTCCAGATTGCCCGCTTCGTGCTGAAACCAGAGAACGGCAATATGGAGAAAGAGAACTTGCAGGTGCGCCAGTATCGTAAGGCAAAGGGCATCCTGCCCTCTGTGAAGCGCATCCCCACCGTTGCCTCCGAGCATCCAGAACTCACCAACTACCTGTATTTCACCTACACACATACACCAGCCTTCGGCACTCCCAACGGGAAGCCTTATACAGCGGCACATGACATCAACTACTACAAGCACGAGAAGTCTGTCATCGTCCTGGGCTCTGGCGCATACCGCATCGGTTCCAGCGTCGAGTTCGACTGGTGCTCGGTGAATGCCATCAACACGGCTCGTAAACTGGGCTATAAGTCTATCATGATTAACTACAACCCAGAGACCGTCTCTACTGACTATGACATGTGCGACCGCCTGTATTTCGACGAGTTGTCGCTGGAGCGTGTACTTGATGTCATCGACTTGGAGGAACCTCGTGGTGTCATCGTCAGCGTGGGAGGACAGATTCCTAATAACCTCGCCATGAAACTGCATCGCCAGGGTGTTCCCGTGCTGGGTACCAGTCCTGTGGATATCGACCGTGCCGAGAACCGTGACAAGTTCTCTGCCATGCTCGACAAATTGGGTATCGACCAGCCCGCATGGCGTGCCCTGACCTCTTTCGACGACATCAAGGAGTTCGTAGAGGAAGTAGGCTATCCCGTACTGGTTCGTCCGTCGTATGTGCTCTCAGGCGCTGCGATGAATGTATGCTATGACGACGAGGAACTGCATCGCTTCCTCAGCATGGCGACAGAGGTATCGAAGGAGTTCCCTGTGGTCGTTTCCAAGTTTATGACAGAGACCAAGGAGATAGAGTTCGACGCTGTTGCCGACAAGGGCGAGGTCGTCGAGTATGCCATCTCGGAGCATGTGGAGTATGCTGGTGTCCACTCTGGCGACGCCACAATGGTATTCCCTGCCCAGCATATCTATTTCTCCACCATTCGTCAGATCAAGAAGATATCCCGCAAGATTGCCAAGGAACTGAACATCTCAGGACCTTTCAACATCCAGTTCCTTGCCAAGAACCGTGAGGTGAAAGTCATTGAGTGTAACCTGCGCGCCTCTCGCTCGTTCCCCTTCGTTTCGAAGATCCTGAAGCGCAACTTCATCGAGACTGCTACCAAGATTATGCTCGACGCTCCTTACAGCAAGCCCGACAAGAGCGAGTTCGACATCGACCGCATCGGTGTGAAGGCTTCGCAATTCTCGTTTGCCCGCCTGCAGAATGCCGACCCAGTACTGGGCGTCGATATGTCGTCAACGGGTGAGGTAGGCTGTCTGGGCGACGACCTCAACGAGGCGATGCTGAATGCGCTGATTGCCACGGGCTATCGCCTACCAAAGAGCAGTGTCCTCATCTCCAGTGGTGGCGCGAAAGGCAAGGTCAGCCTTCTGGAGCCTGCCCGTGAGTTAATCAAGAAAGGCTATAAGGTTTATGCTACAGGTGGTACCGCCAAGTTCTTCAACGACAATGGTGTTGAGGCGACTGCCGTCTGCTGGCCTGACGAGGATGGTGAGAACAACGTGATGGAGATGATTGCCAACCATCAGTTCGACCTCATCGTCAATGTGCCCAAGAACCACACCAAGCGTGAGTTGACCAATGGCTACCGCATCCGTCGTGGTGCCATCGACCATAATATCCCCTTGATGACCAACGTCCGTCTTGCCAAGGCATTCATCGAGGCATTCACCGCCATGAAGGAAGAGGATATCAAGATCAAGAGTTGGCAGGAATACAACAACTAATTAGGAATTGACATTGAGAATTAGATATTCTATTCCACTTATCATCCTGTGTTTGCTATTCTCTTTGGGAATGCAAGCACAGGATTCTCCTAATGCCCGTCAGGCACGCAAGATGTTCGACCATGCCTTCCAGATGGTATATGGTCCCGAGGGCTCACAACTGCATTACGCCGTCAATATCATTGGCATCTACAAGACGGAGGGCACCATCTGGACGAAAGGCAAGAAGAGCAAGTTCACCGACGAGAGATACGTCGCATGGAACGATGATGTCACCTACTACCGCTTGGAGCGTAAGAAGAAGACCATCACCATCTACGACGCCCATTCCGATGAGCGCGACAAGTACGCCACCAAGTTCAAGTTCGAGCCCAACAACTACACCTACAGCATCAAGAATGATCCCCAGCAAGGGTATTTCATCACCCTGAAGGCGAAGAAGGGTGTCAAGGGTATCAAAGAGGCACGTGTCCTCCTCGACCACCACACCCACTACCCTATCAACGTGCGTGTCAAGGTCGGCATCTTCCACACCACCATCAAAATCAGCAACTTCAAGACGGGTGGCATTCCTGACAACCTCTTCACCTTCCCCCACTCCCAGTACAAAGACTATCAGTACATTGATAAGCGGTAAAAAAACGTCACTTACTTTTTGCTTTTAGGCTACACTTTTCCGATTTCTTTATTCTTTGACGATTTCCCAGTATCCATTACGTTTACCGTTCTTTCGTACCAAGATGCCCTGTTGGGTGAGTCGGATGGTGATTGACTTGACTGTTCGCTCTGACTTGCCAATCTCAGCAGCAATGCTTTTCTGGGTGGCAGTAGGTTCATGTTGTATAACACAAAGCACGGCAATCTCTTCCAAAGTGCAATTTTTGCACTTTGGAGGCAGTAAAAGTGCAGAATTTGCACTTTGGGGATCATTATTTGAACTTTGGGGATCAATTCCTGACTTCCAGTCCAAATGCATTTCTCTGTTACGTAGTGGCGTTGTCTCACCAAGAAGCATATTGCGGAAGAAACGCTCCAGGAATACTGTAGTCTCTATTATTCCCTCTTGTAGGTTGCTGTAGTTGGCTCGAACAAGTGCATTGCGGAAGTACCACGAGTTAGTGGCAAAGAGATCGTTATTCACTTTAAAGCCCAAGGTCTTCAGATATTTGATCATGAAGACTGCTGTGCTACGGGTGTTTCCCTCACCAAAGGCATGAATCTGCCAGAGATTAGCACAGAACCGGGTCAGATGGCTGATAGCCTCGTCAATGCTTTTGCCCTCATAATTATAGTTCCGTTCCTGTCCTATGTCATACTCCAGTGTCTCGCTGATGGTATCGGCACTGGCATAATAGACCGTTTCACCTCGCAATACCCATTCCTTTTTGGTGATGTTATAGTCACGAATACGTCCGGCAAACTTGTAGATACCTTCGAACAGGCGGCGATGAATGGACATTAACTGAGCGGGAGAAAAGTTGAACGTCTGTTCTTGCAGCAGTTCGGTGATACGTGCTGAGACCTTATCTGCTTCTTCTGTTCGTTCACCCCCTACCTCCTTGCGTCCTGCTTGTGACTTGTAGTAAGTGTCAATGAGTTGTTTGGCTTCACTGATAGTGATGTCGCCCTCGATGTGGCGACGGGCAGTTTCCAGCAGATAGGGTGATATCTTCAACCCATCCACCTCCTGCAGTCCTATGGCAGTCTGCCACACTCTACCTCTTTCCTGCTCTTGCGGTTCTCCCTGACGGATGTACTCGTTGAGACCTTCAATATATTGCTTATCTTCTGCCATATATAGTTTATTATTGCAAAGATAATAATTTATTTTGAAAAGACGAAAAAAAGGTATCGTAAAATGAGACTGTCAACCTTATTTACCACCTCATCCGATAGGGTGAGGCGTAGAAGACACCTGCTGACTTAGAGTCAAACGAGCGGTTGACTTAGAGTCGAACGAGCGGTTGACTGGAGTCGAACGATCGGTTGACTGGAGTCAACCAACGAAAAGGATGATTCCAACGACTGATTACAACGGCACTTTACACCGAATACATAGGGACTTACAACTGCAAAGGATGGCACCTGTCAATCACAGATGCCATCCTTTTATCATAATCACCACCACTAACCATCCGATAATCTTTTGTTAATTTGCATCTCGGTACGGTTTTAATTGTGAATGTATTTGGTTTTTGCGCTTACAAAGATATAAACCAATTATTATCGCACCAACTTTTCCCTTCTTTTTTGACATTTCATGGCGCAGTCCCTTTCATCGTTTTGATGACGGTGAGGGTTCTCGGAGAGTAGCGGAGAGGTTCGTCATCGTTATCAAAACGAAACCTTCTCCTGTGCACCTTCTGCACTCAGTGGTAACTTTTTATGTTGCAAACATAGTAACTAAACTTCGAAGGGAGGATGTAGGGGCTTCTTCCGTGAGGAGGCTCCTCACGAAAATTAGGAGGCTCCTCACTGAAAATACCAGCCTCCTCACGAAAAATACCAGGCTCCTCACGGAAAATAGTAGCCTCCTCACGGGAATTAGTAGGCTCCTCACAGAGAATAGTAGGCTCCTCACGGAAAACTGCAACCTTATGACAACCTTGACGACCTCAAAAAGGTTGCAAAGCCAGTGGTTATCGGTAATAGGTTATAAGAAAATGGCTGGCAGAGTCATTGCTCTGCCAGCCCGTAATTTACAAATACTGAAATTGAATCTATAAAAGACTAACTATTTTTAGTCAAATGATTTCGATTCAATAATTGTATCATCGTTCGAATCAGCATGAATGTCACCAGTCAAACTACATGATGAATTATTATAATAGATGCAAGACTTACCAAATTCAGAATATGAATGTCCCATATACGTCCCACTATTATCTTTGTCTGCACGCAGGCTATACGTTGTTCCTTTAAATGTTCCACTCTTCAAATTGATGGTACCGCCAGAAGAGAATACATACACCGCTGCATAACCACCTTCATAGGTTCCTCCATCAACTGTTAAGGTTGCGCCAAACGCACATGCTAATGCTGAATTCATCCAATAGTAACCCTCACTGACAGAATTTTGTACATTAAAGGTACAATTCTTTACCGTGGCAGATGTAGTTGCAATTGTATATGGATTCGTTCCTAATCCAATAGGCTCAACATCAAGACAACCAGAAGCATTTGTTGTAACTGATGTGTTTTGGATGGTTGCCTCACCACCCTTGAATTCAATCAAAGCACGACCTGCGGAAGCGTATGTTGAGGTGAACGAAGCGTCAGAAATGTTTAGTTTTCCGCCTTCGTTAGAATAGAAGTATACGCCAGCAGGCTGATTAGTGAAACTATATTCACCACCATTAATCGTGATATTGGCGACTCCCTGATCACTGTCATCTGCTCTTCCAAGGAATCCATAGTACATATACTTCCCATCTTCATAGTATGTAAACTTAATCTTACCCTTGCTTCCGT
Organism: Prevotella sp.; assembly: GCA_017470055.1. Classification (GTDB taxonomy): domain Bacteria; phylum Bacteroidota; class Bacteroidia; order Bacteroidales; family Bacteroidaceae; genus Prevotella. The sequence continues at coordinate 68,215 of JAFUFD010000067.1, forward strand.
CAACTTCCTCGCCATTGACGGTCAGACTTGCCTTGACTACGTGGATACCTGCGTTGTCACCACCATAATCAGCCCAATTCCAGCCTAAAGGATTTGCAGGAAGACAGGTGAGGGTTTTACCATTCAGATTAAGTGTTAGGTCAGATGTTATCTTCTTGACAGTCCCTTCCATATCTTCCAAGAGGGTTATCTCGGTCACTGGGGAACTTCCATATTCCTGGGCTGCGGTAATAGAGCCAAAGTAACTGGTGTTCCCATTAGTCAACTTCGCCTTAACACCAGTGGTGGGAGTCGTTTCGACGGATCCCCCACTTACCAAATCAACTTCGGATTTTTCTCCTTCAAGAGTCAAAGTTTTGACAGTACCTGCAATATTCACTACTGGAGCATCCTCTGTACTTTCATCATCTGTTATAACAGACAATGCAGAAACAGTTGCACCGGAAGGAACGATTAGTTGTCCTGCTGTAATCTCAATAGTAGCAATTGTGGCAGATGCGGCAACAGTGACATCACCACCTTCTACGCTAATCTTTCCTGCATTGCCTGTAGCATCAGCAATAGCACCAATCCGTACATTGTCAGCAATAACAAGCGTACTTGTAGCCGTTTTCTGTGTAAGATGACTATAGGTAACAACAGAACCATTACTGCTCTCCAAGGTGACGGTAGTATACGGCATCTCAATATTCATGTCATCAATCGTCTCACCACCTGGCATCACGATTCGCAAGTTATTTCGAGCAGCACCTGAAGCATCTGCGCTATTATCCTTATCCACAAAATCTATTGGAGTACCTGATGAGGTCGTTGGTTTATTGGCAAAGATCAACTCAAAGTCAACACGCTTTGATGGGTCAACAGGAATCTCCACCTTGTCTGTGGATGCAGCGATAGTACCAGTTACATTGATAACAACCTTATCGCCTGCAGATGCAGCGGCATAAGCGTTTTGGATATCTGTGCCCAGATCCGTCTCAGTGGTAGCAGTAGACTCTAAATATGTCAGAGAAGTCTTATAGAGTTTCTTACGGGCAAATGTGAAAGATTTCCATTCCTTAATAGTCTTTTCGCTACCATCATTAATCTTAATAGCCAAATCATAAGTACCAACAGGAAGTGGCACAAACAAAAGGCGGTCATTATCTGAGGAAGATATAGCAGATGGGAAATTTATTGCGAATGTCTTACCACCACCTGTGGAATATACTAATACTGGTTCTGCTGTAGACAGATCAGCAGTGAAAGTACCTGAAATATTCTGACTACTCTCGAGGATGACTTGTGTTGTCCCACCAGGAATGTCCTTGAAATCTATCTGCATAACAGCACCAAGATGTTTGAAACTTAACCCAGTACTGCTATAAGTTGACCACATCGGAATAGGCGACTTCATGAATTCGTTCCCACTGATGTCCTGTGTGTCGAAGTTAATAGTAGAAGGCAAAGTCATTGTAACCACGTTGCTTGCCAATCCTGTAACATTTGCTGCAGGGAAAATGGCGTAGCCCTCACTGCCTTCAGTCACATTTGTTGTTGCCGTGCCAAAGTCTGCTGTTTTTTCTCCTCCCTCCCCTACAAGAGTAAACTCATCAAAGGCTGAAGCGTCAGAACTGTAAAGTTTAAAAGCGTCAGCGGATGTCCATACTACACTGGTGCCACTAATAGTAGAACGCATATTGCCATTCTCACCATCAATTGTTGCACTAATTGTTTTTACCGGAACAAAGTCTTGAGCCTTATTAGGAGTCAAGTCGTCACTGGAACATGCAGCCATAGTCACTGTAGCAACGGCCGCAAATGCTAATTTAATAATCTGTTTCATTGTTCTTTCGTTTTAGTTGTTTACGGCATGTACTCCTCATCCAATTCTTCTGTTTCACCAGTACTCCCTGCGAGCAAAGTAAACTTTGCTTTAACCTTGATGACCTCCATCTGAGGAGAGTCATACACTTTCATTTCTTCTTTTTTCATTAGTCTTAAAATTATAATTAATAATGTTAATAGAGTGAATTACCACCCAAAAGGGAAGAAAACGAAAGACTAAATGATTCAAAAAAACGAGTTTGTCATACAAGTACCCAGTGCCAAATACACTAAAAAGCGGACAATTTTACTTATCCGACATTCAGGTACTTGGTCAAACCCTCCTCACAGAAATAAACAAAACGCCCGCTATGCTAGCGAGCATTTACTTATTTACCCTCTGTGAGGACTTCATCACGACCAAGTTTTGAATGTTCTCAAGAATAAATAGCAAACGCTACATTTTTCCCACGATGTCTCGGATTCAGAAAAACTGATATCCGCTTGCAAAGATAGGAATTATTTCTGAATCGGCAAAGAAAAAGGAGGAAATATTTGGAGGTGTCATATAAACTTCGTTCTTATGAGACAAGTCTCAAAGCCCCTCTCTGTCCCCCTGTTGAGGAGGAGAAATAGGGATGTTATCTTAAATGAAGTAAAAGTCTTTGCCATATAGAAATTTTGTCGTACCTTCGCAGACGAGAATAGGAACATCAACTATTCGACTATCATTATGGCACAGGAAGAAAGACGAACTGGTGAAATCGTATCGTACCAACCTGACGAGACTATCAGGCTGGAAGTGAGTAATCGGTGAAATCGCTTCGCCAGTCGAAGAATTGAAAATGAGACCGTTTAAACGGAAGAAGCCCCGCCATCTTTTTCGACGGCAGGGCTTCATCACCGAAAAGTGGCGGCCTCCTACTCTCCCGCATTGCATTGCAGTACCATCGGCGCAGGCGGGCTTAACTTCTCTGTTCGGAATGGGAAGAGGTGGGACCCCG
>JAFUFD010000068.1 GCA_017470055.1 Prevotella sp.
CCAAGAAATGGAACAACTCATCGGAAACTCGACTAAGACAGAAGAAGGTGCCGTTATTGATGATTTTACCATGCCGTCAATCGAGGGGGCTCCCATGAGTATTATGAGTGAGGTGAAGAAGAACCGCATCACCGTCCTCGACTTCTGGGCCAGTTGGTGTGGTCCTTGTCGCCAGGAGACTCCGTTAATGGTCGAGATTTACAAGAAATACAAGGATAAGGGACTTGGCTTTGTAGGTTAGAACAGTTCATCGCTGAGCAATTGAAATAATCGCATAGATAACCTTGCCTCTTATATACAAAGAAGCCCGTATTAACCAATGGAGGTTGGTACGGGCTTCATAATATGAAAGGGATGTTTAATCGAGACCAAACAGGGTGCGGAGACCGCCGTCTACACCAGAGAAGCCCATGAAAGCGAGACTGAGCAGACCTGCGGAGAGCATCACAATAGCCATGCCACGCATACCTTTGGGGACATTCACCAACTCCAACTGCTCACGCATGCCAGCGAAGACGGTCAGAGCCAAGCCAAAGCCGATTGCGGTAGAGAAGGCATAGACCACAGACTGCAACAGGTTATAGTCTTTCTGGATAACTAAAATCGCGACACCCAGCACAGCACAGTTGGTGGTAATCAGAGGAAGGAAGATACCCAGTGCCTGATAAAGAGCCGGTGACACCTTCTTCAGCACGATCTCCACCATCTGTACGAGGGCGGCGATGACGAGGATGAAGGCGATGGTTTGCAGATACTGCAAACCGAAAGCATCCAGCACGTATTTCTGTACCAACCACGTCACGATAGTGGCAAGGGTAAGCACGAAGGCTACGGCAGCCGACATACCTAACGAGGTGTCAATCTTCTTGGATACGCCGAGGAACGGGCAGATGCCCAAAAACTGTGACAACACGATGTTGTTCACGAAAATGGCGCTAATGAAAATCAATATATATTCCATATCTTATGCCTTTCTAAGTTTATTGACAATAGCAATCAGGAAGCCAAGGGTGATGAAAGCACCTGGAGGCAACACGAAGAGCAGGATGTTATAGGTCTCAGGCAACAGCGTGAGTCCGAAGATGGAGCCATTTCCCAGCAGTTCACGGCAGATGCCGAGCAATGTGAGACCAATGGTGAATCCCAGTCCGATACCAATACCATCGAAAAGAGAGGCAACGGGACTGTTCTTGGCTGCGAAGGCCTCTGCACGACCAAGGATGATACAGTTAACCACAATCAGTGGGATGAACAGACCGAGTGCCGCATCAATATCAGGCAGGAATGCCTTGATAACCAACTGAAGAATCGTCACGAAGGCTGCTATCACGACTATGAACACAGGGATGCGCACCTTGTCTGGAGTAATGGACTTCAGACAGGAGATCACGAAGTTGGTGCAGATGAGCACCGCCATGGTGGCAAGTCCCATCGACATACCATTGATAGCCGAAGTCGTGGTGGCAAGTGTAGGACACATACCCAGCATCAGGACGAACGTGGGGTTCTCCTTGACGATGCCATTTTTAATGATATCTATATAACTCATAGTTTACTCCTCCTTATTATGTTTAGTGGCTCCTGTGGCAGCATCCGCAGGAGTTGCCTTGTAAGCGTTATATGCATTATTAATCGCCAAGAGGAAAGCACGGCTGGTAATGGTTGAGGCCGTTATAGCATCCACCTGACCACCGTCCTTCGAGACAGTCAGAGGCTCAGCAGGATCTTTCCCGATAATATTGCCCTTCCCGTCTTTCTGGAACCATTTGTCTGCCTTGGCACCCAGTCCTGGGGTCTCGGCATGCTCCAACAAGGTATAGCCCAGGATCTTTCCTTCAGGATCGAAACCTACCAACACTTTCAAGTCGCCACCGAATCCCATGGTCGTGCTCTCAACGGCAGCGCCAAGGTCTTTCTTTTCCGCATCCTGTACTTGATAGATAATATAAGTGAGTTCCTTGCCCTTGGCATCATTCTGCTTAACAGTGTCTGTCTTAGCGACGACAAGGTTATCGCATACCATAACGGTCTTGATACCATCGGCAAGTGCTTTGGTCTTCTGCTCAGCGATAGGTCCCTCCGTCAGATGGTTGACGAAAGCGAGGACACCACCCATGATGACTGCCACTCCAGTGAGTACCAGTACCATATTCGTTAAAGATGATTCAAGTTTCTTCATACGTCTTTCCTCCTCTTAGTTTTTGGCAGGCACTTCACCAAAGCGCTTGGGTTTCACATAATTATTGATCAGTGGTGTAAACGCATTCATAATTAGAATGGCAAACGACATACCCTCGGGATATGCACCCCAGTTACGTATAACTACCGTCAGGAAACCGATAGCGACACCATAGATAATTTGTCCTTTAGGGGTCATCGGTGAGGTGACATAATCGGTAGCCATGAAGATGGCACCCAACATCAGACCACCACTGAGAATTACACTGACGGGATCCGCATAGACGGGATTAGCGAGATGCAGCAGACCAGCGAACACGAAGACGGTAGCGATAATGCTCACTGGGATATGCCATGTGATAATCTTCTTCCAGAGCATATAGACCAGTCCCAGCAAGAGGGCAAGGGCACATATCTCACCCATCGCTCCTGCACCATCAGGATGGTTACCCAGAAAGAGCACCAGAGAGTCTGGCAGTTGGTCAAGCACACTGGCATCGCCACTCTTGATGGCGTACTTCATGATGGAAAGTGGTGTGGCACCTGTCTCCGCATCCAGATAAGACGTCAACTGTCCGACCTTTGGCCAAGTCGTCATCTGTGCAGGGAAGGCGACCAGCAGGGCGGCACGTCCTACTAATGCAGGATTGAAGAGGTTATTACCCAGTCCTCCAAAAGTCATCTTACCCACGCCGATAGCGAACAAGGCACCGATGATGATGATCCAGATAGGGAGGTTGGATGGAAGGTTGAAACCGAGCAGCAGACCCGTCAGGACAGCAGAGCCATCGCAGATGGTGGTACGCTCGTTCTTCAGCATGAACTTATTGATAGCCCACTCGAGGAGCACACAGGCAGCGACACTCGTCGCACAGACGATAGCGGAGCCGATGCCGAAATACCAGAACGATACGAGGAGGGCGGGCAGCAGGGCGATAATCACGCCATACATATTACGCTCAACGGTATCTGTTCCATGTGCGTGGGGCGATAATGATACAATTAATTTTCCCATAATATTAACTCATTATTATTTTTTAGCAGCACGGCTGCGGATAATTCCCATTACTGTTGTCTTACCAAGACGAATGTTGTCGAGTAACGGACGGTGGGCAGGACAAGTGAACTGGCAGGAACCACACTCGATGCAACTGACCACATCCTCCGCCTCACTACGCTCCCAGTTCTGGACTGCGGCAAGTTTGGCAAGCAGATAAGGCTCCAAGCCCATCGGGCAGACACTCACACACTTCGCACAACGGATACAGGGCTGTGGCTCCTTGCGGACAGCCTCGTCGTCAGAGATAATCGTCACAGAGTTAGTACCCTTACAGATAGGCACCTCGACAGAGGTCAGTGCCTTACCCATCATAGGACCACCGGCAAGCAACTTATTGTCACCCTCTGGCATACCACCACAAGCGTCAATCAAGTCTTTCATCGGTGTTCCCATACGAACGAGGAAGTTGCCGGGGTTGGCAAGACGCTTACCCGTTACGGTGGTGTAACGCTCAAAGAGCGGCTTGCGCTTCATCACTGCCTCATAGACTGCGTAGGCAGTACCTACGTTCTGTACGATAGCACCCACATTAACAGGAATAGCAGGAGGTGCAGGCACCTGACGGCGGATGACAGCATCAACGAGTTGCTTCTCACCACCCTGTGGATAACGCTGCTTCAAAGGAACGACCTCTACCTGATAGGCAGATCCATTAAACTTCTCCGCACATTTCTGGGTGAGCAACTCTATCGCCTTGGGCTTGTTGGTCTCAATACCAATATAACCTGTAGTCACCTTAGCGCCCTTCATCAAGAGTTCAAGACCAATCAGGATTTCATCGGCATGCTCCATCATCAGACGATAGTCGGCAGTAATATACGGCTCACACTCCACCGCATTGATAATCACACACTCAGCCTTTGCCGTGGGGGGAGGTGTCAGTTTAATGAAGGCGGGGAAACAAGCACCACCCATACCGACGACACCAGCATCCTTGATGCGGTTGACAATCTCCTCAGGAGTCAACTCTGGATGTGCCTCTACCGTCTCTAACTTATCCGAGCGGTCGATGGTCTCTTCCCACTCGTCACCTTCTACATTAATAATAATAACAGGTTTCCGATAACCTGTGGCGTCGATAGCCGTGTCAATCTTGAATACAGTACCACTGACGGACGAGAAGATAGGAGCCGACACAAAACCGCCTGCCTCCGCAATCATCGTACCCACCTTCACCTTATCGCCCTTGGCGACAACGGGTTTGGCTGGAGCACCAATGTGTTGGCTCAAGGGGAATATTGCCTGTTTGGGCAATGCGGCGACCTTGGTCTCCACTTCATGCGTCAGTTTATTCTCTTCGGGGTGTATACCACCAATACGGAATGTTCTTACGTTCATGCTTGTTCCTCCTTTTCTTTAGGGTTGATAGATTCACCAGAAGTACCTGCGTCACCAGACTCCGTAACCTCGGGTTTAGGTTTGGGAGCCGGGAAATTGACAGCGTGAATGGCGTTGGTAGGACAAACGGCAACACACTTCTTGCAGAGGCGACATTTGTTGAAGTCGATGTAAGAGACATTGCCCTCGATGGTGATGGCACCAAACTTACACTCCTTCTCACACTTGCCGCAACCGATGCAGGCAGCCTTACATGCCTTCATGGCAACAGGACCTTTGTCTTTGTTGACACAAGAGACAAAGACTCTCCTACCCTTCGGACCTTTCTTACGGAGTTCGATGATGTGGCGAGGACATGCCTTCACACAAGCACCACAAGAGGTGCACTTCTCCTCATCGACCTCAGGAAGACCTGTCTCTGGATTCATGTGGATAGCGTCGAACTGACAAGCGGCGACACAGTCACCACAACCCAGACAACCGAAGCCACAGGCTGTCTCACCAGCACCGCAGGCATTCATTGCCGCACAAGAGCGCAATCCGTTGTACTCGGCAATCTTCGGGCGGAGAGCACATGTACCATTACAACGTACCACAGCCACCATCGGCTCACCATTGGCGATTGCCATTCCCAGCAAATCAGCCACCTTACCCATCACTTCCTGTCCACCAACAGGGCATTTCAGACCGTCGAGGCTACCTGCGTCAGCACCTTTGACAAGAGCATCGGCAAGACCGCCGCAACCTGCGAAGCCACATCCACCGCAATTAGCGCCAGGCAGCACTTCCGTGACCTGGGCGATACGGGGGTCCTCGTAGACAGCGAATTTCTTGGAGCAGGCATACAGTACGATGGCGGCAATCAATCCGATACCACCTAATACTGCAACTGCAATCAACATAAAATTCATAATCTTTTTGTATTTGTTTTAGTTATAAGACTCTATTGTGAAAGCCATCTGCCTGCGCATCCGATGACGCAACAGGTACAACAGACCATAATAAGGCACCAGGGACAGCAGACCGCTCAAGGCGGCAACACCCTCGTCACCCGTCTGCCAAAGCACGATGACCATGACGGCAACCAACAGTATAAAAGGAATACCAAATGCCCATAGTAAGGCACGTGCCGCAATGTCGCCTGTTGTCGACACCACCACCTGCTGTCCTTTCGTGTACTTTTCTGCGACCTTATCGCAGAAAACATCTACGACTTTCTCCTTCGCCTCTGCGGCATTGCAGTAACCTGCCACCTTACAGGCGGCACAAGCGGAAGTCTGGAGAATGCGAACATGCACACACCCCTCTTCTATACTGTCAATGATACCCTCATGACGAATTTTATTACTCATAGATTTGCAAAATCGACTTAGCAAATGCAAAGGTACTACAAAAAAGTGAATAAAAGGTGCATCAAATAAAATATTTTTGAAAAATATTCGTAATCGTTTGCAGTTATCCATTCTTTTATTTACTTTTGCAACAACAATTAGAATAAAAACGATGAAAGCAACAGATCAAACACTTCAGCAAATCGCCCGTGCCATCCATAAGGTAGCAGACAAGTTTCCTGCCAATGAGGAAGCAGGTATCCTCACTGATATCCACCTCAGAGTAACACAGGAGACTGGTGAACTTGTTGCCTTTGACGATGACGACAAGGAAATCACCCGCTGTGTCGTAGAGCAATGGATCGACAACAAGGAGGATGATTTCTATCAGGATGTGACAACCGTACTCCGCACGGAGTTAGGCAAACAGAAGGAGACGATCGAGCAGATGGCGATTCTCAAGCCCTACTCTTTCGTGCTGGAGGACGATGACCATGAGCATATCGCAGAACTGTACTTAGTAGACGACGACACCGCTATCATCGACCAAGAACTCATGGCAGGTCTTGACAAGGACTTGGACAACTTCCTTGAAAACCTGCTGAAGGATTAACCTGTAACCGACTTAATAGCCCTCACGGAACATGCGCTCCGCACCAGAGGCGTCAGGATGACCTCCTGCCTCTCCTGGTATATCAGGAATCTCCAACAAAGGCTCATCCTGCCAACTATCGTCCTCTGTCGTCTCCTTGATATCATTCTTCTGCGCTGTATCCACAGGGATACGCACCTGCTCCATTTGCTGTCTGTGATCTGTCTTTGGGCGGAAGCGGTTGCATCCGACAAAGGCGAGAACCATGAGAGCGGTTAAGACATAGAAACTTTTCTTCATATCTATATTTTGTTAAGTAGTTGTTATCTGATTCTTAGGACATCCCCCACCTTGATCTGGTAGTCGGGCGTCAACTCATTCATCTTATAGAGATACTTCAGACGGATGCCATATCGCTGGGAGATGGTGTACATCGACTCGCCTCCGACCACGGTATGGGGACGGTTCTTATACTCCTTGGGCGCATTACGACGTTTCTTCTGCAACCAGACGAAATCGCCCTCCTCCAAACGTGCGTCACGCTCGTTCTCATTATACTTGGCAAGTTTCTTGTAGGAGACACCCATCTCATCACCAATTGTACGATAGGTGTCACCGGCATTTGCCATCACGTAATAATTCTGGTTGAACTCATAGACGCGATGGCTGGGCATCTGACCTCCCACTGTCTTACCGCCACTCTTACCCTCGTCGTATTCGTAGAGTTTATAGAGTTGGATGATGTCTATCAACTGGATGGCATAGCGGGGATTGGTGGCATAGCCGCACGACTTCAAGCCGTACGCCCACCCCTTATAGTCTGTTTGTCTCAACTGGAACAACGAACTATAGCGATTGCTGGTCGTCAGGAACTTAGAATGGTCCTCGTAACTGTCGTACACATTATCATAAGCACGGAAGCACTCGTTGCGCTCGTCATCATCTTGATAGATCGCCCTACCCGTCCAACCATGACATTTGATGCCAAAATGGTTGTTACCTCTGGTGGCGAGCGTACTCCTTCCCGCTCCTGACTCCAATACGCCCTGGGCAAGCGTGATACTGGCAGGGATATGGTAGCGTTTCATCTGCTGAATCGCCAAGTCCTTATATTGATCGAAGTACTGCTGATATTGCTGACTCCATTTCATCTGCCCCGACATAGGCAGTGAGATGAGACATATCAGCAGACTGGTAAGAAGTTCCTTTTTCATGAACATTTACTGAATTATGTTGCAAAAATAAGGAAAAATAATTATATTTGCAACAAAAAAGGAAAGATTATGGAAGAGTTGGTGCTGAAATCCACGATTCAGGTGGTAAGGATGGAGGAATTGGCAGAGCAAGAGCAGGCATTGATCGACAGTGCCATAGCGGCTACTAACCATTCCTACGCTGTCTATTCCCGTTTTCAGGTGGGAGCGGCTGTCCTGCTGACAAATGGCAAGACCATATTAGGTTGCAACCAGGAGAATGTGTCTTATCCCGCTGGCATCTGTGCGGAGCGATCGGCAATCTATGCCGCAGGAGCACAGTATCCTGACACCCCTATTGAGACACTTGCCATCGCAGCCCGTAACACAGAGGGGAACTTGCTGGAGGAGCCTATCAGCCCATGTGGCATCTGCCGACAGGTCATCGTGGAGACAGAGACACGTTTCCATCGCCCCATACGCATCCTTCTGTATGGAACAAAATACGTTTATATCATTCAGGGAATCAAGGCATTAATGCCTTTAAGTTTCAAAGAATTCTAAGGTCGCCTATCTTGTTCTGGAAAGCAGGTGACTCTTCTTTGATGGAGAAATTATAGAAAAGGTTATCCGTGTCGAAAGTCACAAAATGCTTCTCACCCTGAATCTCGTCTTTCGGACTCTCCCAGATAATATTCTCAAACTCCTCCGTATCGGCAGGCTGGAGTGTTCGGAGAATACAATTGACGAAGGAATAGTCGGCACCCTCGCCCATGATCACATCCTCCTCATAGCCTGTTACGAGCGTGTTGTCACACACCAATATGCTCTCTGCGTCAAAGCGCAGGGCGACTCCCCTGTCAGCAGAGAAAGGATAGAATTGCGCCAAGGTGGTATGGTTGACATACACGGTAGCCCCTATCACATTCAGGCAATCGCCTAATGTGTTGGTGATACGGCAACTGTCGATATCCGCCGTCGCCTCTTTCAGTTCCAGCCCCGTCCCCTTGCAGTTATGGATGGTGCAGCGCAACATAGACAGGGACGACTTGGAATCGCAGGAGATACCAGCGTAACTGCTACGTATCTCGCAGTCTGCCATCCTGTTCGCTGTTGAACTGGCGGCAAAGAAAATGCCTTTCCATTGTCCGCTCACACGGTCGTATGGCAGATAGGAGAACATGCGGTCGAGCCGATCACCACGGAACAGGCAACTGTCGGCTATCAACGTACCGTTGACCGTCAAGCCTGCGCCGTCGTGGAAATACAACTGGGCATGCGCCAAGGTCAAGGTGGCACCCTCGGCGATCGTCATTCCTTTCTGGACGATGATAGGACGTCGCTCATCCAAGACCATATCCTCAGAGACGACCCATTCGTCGTACTGGATAGCCTTCCAACTATAGGCGCTCAACTTCAAAGGCTGTTCCCTGCCGTTCTCCAAGGCGAAGACCAACTGATCCTCCACCCGTTGCGGCTCGTCCTCCTGAGTCTCTGGTGCCGCCAACTCCACAAACACACGGATAGAGTCGCCCTTGCGAATCTCAAAATCGTAGGCGACAGAATCCACGTAGTTGCCATCTACGTTCACACGGAAACCAGACTGCGACGGACTATTCAGACGGACCTCACGGATGCGGACACCAGACTCTCCCCTATTGTAGACCCAGAAATCATAAGTGCGGGTCGATGTCTGGTTGAAAACGGTGTCCATGGCAAGACTGTCGATAGAGAAGTCAAGCATGGAAGATGCGTCTGACGAGAATTTGTCGTTGTCAGAGCAACTGACCAGAAAGGCGGTCAGAATGAGGAGTAATAAAGGAATCCGCTTCATCTGATGATAAAACGGATTCCCTATTTGATTATTGTCTCTATTTACCAAAATATCTCTTTAACAAACCAGCGAAACCAGCACCATGACGGGCCTCGTCCTTTGCCATCTCGTGAACGGTATCGTGAATAGCGTCAAAGCCGGCAGCCTTGGCATTCTTGGCGATACGGAACTTATCCTCGCAAGCACCAGCCTCTGCGGCAGCACGCTTCTCCAGATTGGTCTTGGTGTCCCATACGCACTCACCTAACAACTCAGCGAAACGACTCGCATGGTCAGCCTCCTCAAAAGCATAGCGCTTGAAAGCCTCTGCGATCTCGGGATATCCCTCACGGTCAGCCTGACGAGCCATGGCAAGATACATGCCGACCTCACCGCACTCACCATTGAAATGGTTGCGGAGATCCTGAATCATCTCCTCGCTGACACCCTCTGGTTTACCATCACCTATCTTATGAACAGTAGCATAAGTCATCTCTGCATCGTCCTTCAACTCTGAGAACTTAGAGGCTGGAGCCTTACAGATGGGGCACTTCTCGGGAGCAGCATCGCCTTCATAGATATATCCACAAACGGCGCAAATAAACTTTTTCTTCATAATAGTTACTTGTTTAGTTTAAAATAAGAATATTACTTTTGCAAATATACAAAGAAAAATCAAATCATGCAAATTTCTATCTTTTTTTCTCTTAATTTATACGATGTCTAAGGTCAAGAGTAGACCTCCTTTCGAATGCAAGTCACAATCGAGGAGTTTGAACGTTACATTCGACCCGTTTGTAAGCCACAAACACCTTGAATGTAAGGCACAATCATTCCCCTGCTTTGTCTTATTCAAAATAAGACAGGGACCGCATCCTTCGTCCGTGAGGAGGCTCTGTTGTGTACTGAATAAGTTGACACTTTTAAATTTTAAAACGTGTATCAGTATGCGACAAAATGTTGAGAAGACAGATGAGAAGAGAATAGCATTGTTACAGGAGTATCTGTCCTCCGGGATGTCAAAAAGGGCTTTTGA
>JAFUFD010000069.1 GCA_017470055.1 Prevotella sp.
CTCGTTAGGGTCAGCGATGGAGAACGACTCACCAGTACTGTAATACCCGTATTCCTTCACCAAGGAGGTCATCACCTCGATAGCCTCTCGCGCCGTCTTGGCACGTTGCAGGGCGATATATATCAGACTGCCATAGTCCAGGATGGCAGTAGTATCCTTCAGCTCTTTCCTTCCCGTGAAGGTTGTCTCACCGATCGCCACCTGATGCTCATTGATATTTCCGATGACGTTGTAGGTCTTCTCCACCTGTGGAATCTCTCCCAGGTAGATATGCTCCCCACTCCACTGGTAGATCTTCAGTTTGTCACCTGCCTGATACACCCCTGCTCCGTAATGACACAGCGATCCGTACTTGCCGTAGAGATCGTCGGCATAGGTGATAAACACAGAGCCATCGGCCGAAGCCTTCTTGCCGACAATCAGATTGGTGCAGGCCGAAGAGGGTTGGAGATAACTGATGAAGAGGATAATGAGTGTTAGAATACAGTTTTTTCTCATGATATGCTGTCTTTCGTTTATATTTCTTTTTAGACGTTAATTAGATATGCCATGTACTATATATAGTCCCGCTATGATTCCCATTCTTATTTCTCCTTCCTTACCCATAGTGAGAAAAGCGGATCGTTGAACTGTATGTTGCCATCATCATCCATATATATCAGATCCTTGCTGATCATTGCTTTCTTTATTGCTTGGACATTAGCAGATGATTCAAGACGGTACTTTCGCAGAATATCCTTACGGGTGAATCCCTGAGTAACTCCATCTGCAACCGCTCGCATGAAATTGTACTGCAGTTCTGTGAGCTGCTCCACGTCACTTTGGAAGAAAGTTTTATTCTGTTCCAGAAGGTCGTCTATGGCAGAGTCTATATTCTTGTCCGTTGTGATACCTTCTGTTTTATACCATGTAATCCATGAAAGTTGCTGCACATACGATGACTGACACGCAGTGACATTACAGATGCGCTCGGCCTGCTTTTCGCTTATACTTTTCCCCGTATTAGAGAAGTTGCGGCAGATGAAAGGTATCCATTCCGTAATCTCGATTTTCTTCAGGAACATCATATCCCCGAACTTAAAGAATGGCATACTTTTGTTGGAAAAGAAATTCTCCATGAGATGTTTCTTACTTCCGAACATGCAGTACGTAACATCCTGTTGATGCTGCCACACGCTACGCAGTTTCTTTTGGAAATCAACGGAAGAAGGGAACTCTGCTATTTGCTGGAACTCGTCAAGGCACACAATAATCTTCTTCCCCTTCTTCTCGGCTATTTTCTGTGGCAACGAGAGTATCTCGTCCTCTGCATCATCGCGTTCATTCCATTCAAAGGACAAGCTAAAGTCATTGAGAGGATCTGAGCCGAAAGAAAACTTTGGAGTGATACCACTTAGGAATGTCTTTACCGTCTCCACCCATTCGTCTATCTTTGAAGACGTCTGTTTGATAACGCATGTTGAAAAATTACGATAGAACTCATATTCAGACTTACATCGGAACACATCGACAAAGACGGTGAGAAATCTCTCATCGTCAATACTACTTAAAACGTTCTTAACGAGCGAAGTCTTTCCCCATCGGCGTGGGGAGATTATTACTGTATTTATTCCATGCGTCAGATTTGCATTCAGTCGCCTGCGGTCTTCTACACGGTTGATGAAATAATCACCCTCTGCAGCTTTGCCTATGATAAATGGATTCTCCATATTCATGCATGATAATTACCTTGTGATGGCACAAAGATACTAAAAACAAATGAAAGTAACAAACCTTTTAGTAAGAAGTTTATTACTAATAGCTTTATTACTTGATTTTGATTGCCAGATTAACTGAGGATTAGAGACATTTCTGAAATGATCTCTATAACGGGAAATTATCTCTTTCTTGTCTTTTTCCACTCTTTTTTGCAATAACTCATTGATTATTGTGCTATTTTGATTAATTTTGCAGCGGAAAAATCATTAAGTATATGCAAGAAACCAGACAAAATAAGATTTCACGACTGTTGCAGAAGGAGCTGAGCCTGATCTTCCAGAGTCAGACACGCATGACACACGGCATGCTGGTGTCGGTGACAAGGGTAAAGATCAGTCCTGATCTCAGTATCTGCACAGCATACCTGAGTGTGTTCCCTTCAGAGAAGGCAGAGGAGACGGTGAAGAACGTCAATGCGAACATGAAGACCATCCGCTATGAGTTGGGCACCCGCATCCGCAACCAGGTGCGTATCATCCCCGAGCTGCGCTTCTTCCTGGATGACTCGCTCGACTACATCGAGCATATCGACGAACTGCTGAAGAAATAGTTTAGGGTTTAGAGTTTAGAGTTTAGGATAACATGAACTTCCCGTTTTATATCGCCAAGAGATACCTCTTCTCCAAGAAGAGCACCAATGCCATTAATATCATCAGTGGCATCAGTGTGGTGGGTGTGGCAGTGGCTACCATGGCATTGGTGGTCACCCTGAGCGTATTCAACGGGTTCCACGATCTGGTAGCCACCTTCTTCACGTCTTTCGATCCCCAACTGAAGATCACTCCTATTGAGGGAAAGACGGCCAAGGCTGACGACCCCCTGTTACTCAAGGTGAAGCAACTGCCACAAGTGGATGTCGCCACGGAGTGTGTGGAGGACAACGCCTTGGCTATCTATAACGACAAGCAGGCCATGGTAGTGGTGAAAGGTGTGGAAGATAATTTCACGGAGCTTACCCATATCACCGATATCCTGTATGGCGACGGGGAGTATTCCCTACATGCCGCCAACCTGGAATACGGCATCTTAGGTATCCGACTGGCAGTGGCCTTAGGCACCGGTGCGCATTTCAAGGATTACCTGAAGATCTATGCACCCAAGCGTGAGGGACAGCTCGACATGGCGCAGCCTACGGAAGGGTTTGTGGAAGACTCCCTCTTATCACCGGGCGTGGTCTTCTCCGTACAACAGGGAAAGTACGACCGTAACTATATCATTACCTCACTTGACTTCGCGCGCCATCTCTTCGATAAAGAGGGACAACTGTCTTCTTTAGAGATCCGACTGAAGTCGGGTAGCAACCTGTATGCCGTAAAGAAAGATATCCAGCAGATTGCCGGCGCGCGGTATAAGGTGGAGGATCGCTATGAGCAACAAGCAGACACCTTCCGTATCATGAAGATCGAAAAGCTCATCGCCTACTTCTTCCTGACGTTTATCCTAATGGTGGCTTGCTTTAACATCATCGGATCCCTGTCGATGCTGATGATCGACAAGAAAGATGATGTGGTGACGCTGCGAAACCTTGGTGCTAACGACAAGCAGATCATCCGCATCTTCCTATTCGAAGGTAGAATGATCTCTGCGGCAGGAGCAGTCATAGGTATCTTGTTGGGATTACTGTTATGTTGGCTGCAACAAACCTACGGACTGGTATCCTTAGGATCTTCGAGCGGCAGTTTTGTTATCGATGCCTACCCCGTAAGTGTCCACCCCACGGATATCATCCTGATCTTCATCACCGTATTGGCAGTAGGCTTCCTCGCCGTATGGTATCCCGTAAGATACTTCGCCAAGCGCCTGCTTGAATGATTACAATCCCTTCTGCAGGACTCGCATCGCTCAAACGGCTACTCCCCTCATTCCGGCCACCGAGCCGGAATCTCCCACAAATATAACCACAGAGGTACAGAGATACAGAGGTTATAATTAGAAGAAAACTCTGTTACTCTGTGTCTCTGTGTTGAAACTAATTAGTAATTGAAAATGGAAAATGGATAATTGAAAATTATATATAATGGCTTGTCACTTCATCGCGGACTTGATCCCCTCATCGCGGACTTGATCCGCGATCTCTCACTATTATTACATATTCTTCATAATGAGGATGTGAGCCCTGTAAGGGCATCAGAGCATAGGCGGGGGCGTGAGCCCCCGTTTTTTATTGGCAGCATAGGGTAACCCCAAGGGGTGACAGATTTGTTGTGTCGCTCGGGGACTTACGTGCCCCGGCTATGCTGTGTCGCCCCTACGGGGCTTATATATATTGGGGGATATTATCTCCCACGGGGGTTAACACCCCCGCCTATGTTCTGTCGCCCTACGGGCTGATCATGTCTCTGTGCATCTCCACTTCCACCTAAATGTCTGCAAAAACTTTGTTATCAATAAGATACGTAAAATCAATTTCCACCTAATCCCCACTACATCTCCACTGGATCTCCACTGATATCCGTGTAGTTTCATACGTCTTGTCGTAGTGGAGATCAGGTGGGAGTTAGGTGGGGATTTAGTGGAGATGATTTCTGGATAAATATCTGATAAAGAGGTAAATACACAATTTTTAGTGGAGATGAAATGATTTGCACACTTTCTTGCCCAAATAAATTATTTTATCTTCCCTCTTTAATCAAAAACGTATGGGCCTCACTGGCCCGGCCAATGGTACTCGCAGGTCCGGCCCATGGTCCTCAATGGCCCGGCCCATGGGGCACAGACGAACGACTTATGAGCCCCATCCAACTCCACCGAATGGGAAGAGAGATAAAAAGGGGATCACTATTGTTATCAGGTATACTTATAACTAGTGGGAAAGAGTATTATAACTAGTAGGAAAGGTGATTATAAATAGTGGAAAAGAGTATTACAGCTTGTGTAAAAAGGTACAATAACTACCCATAGTATTCACCGAATACAATGGCGGAAATGCATATCCGATTAATGAGATTAACGCGCTAAAACGGATCATTTCAGAGTCCCCAATAGAACTACCTCCAAATGTTTCCGGATATAACTTCTGAAGCATAGTATTGCTATCATTTCGTTAATACACTTATTTATTTTACTTTTTTTCTTTCTTTTATGTTTTATCTTAAAAATAATGATTACCTTTGCAGTCACGATAATAAAAGGCAAATAATAACATAACAATATTTTCATAACTAATTATCAATTATGGCATATAATCGTCTGACAGCAATGGAGGCCGCATCATTGATCAAGCATGATGACAGCCTTGGTCTTAGTGGCTTTACTCCTGCAGGTACTGCAAAAGCTGTAACACGTGAGTTGGCAAAGATTGCTGCGGCTGAGCATGCAGCAGGTCGTCCCTTCCAAGTAAGTATTTTCACTGGTGCTTCTACCGGTCAGAGTACGGATGGTGTATTGTCTAATGAGCAGGCTATCAAGTATCGTGCTCCTTACACCACCAACCCCGACTATCGTAAGCACGTGAACCAGGGTGAGATCGCTTACAATGACATTCACCTCTCTCAGATGGCGCAGGAGTTGCGCTATGGTTTCTTGGGTGATGTGGATTGGGCTATCATCGAGGTGTGTGACATCGAGGAGGTAGGCGACAAGATCCGTTGTTATCTGACAGCTGCCGGTGGTATCTCTCCAACTGTTGTACGTCTGGCAAAGAAGGGTGTTATCCTGGAGCTGAACAGCTTCCACAATCCTAACGCCAAGTTTATCCACGACGTATATGAGCCATTGGATCCTCCTTACCGCAAGGCTATTCCTATCGAGCATGTGGGTGACCGTATCGGTAAGCCCTATATCGAGTTTCCGGCCAGCAAGCTGACAGGTGTTGTTGAGTGTAACATCCCTGATGAGGCTCGCGCCTTCAAAGACAGCGATCCTGTCACCGACCAGATCGGTTACAATGTGGCAGAGTTCCTCGTAGAGGACATGCATCGTGGTATCATCCCCTCTACCTTCTTGCCATTGCAGAGTGGTGTGGGTTCTACCGCTAACGCTATCCTTGGTGCCCTCGGACAGGATAAGCACGTGCCCGACTTCAATATCTATACAGAGGTATTGCAGGATGCTGTGGTAGAGATGATGCTGAACGGTCGTGTGAAGGATGCATCGGCTTGTTCTCTGACGGTCTCTAACGACTGTCTGATGCAGGTATATGATAACATGGACCACTTCAAGAACCATCTGACCCTGCGCCAGAGTGAGATATCCAATAGTCCAGAGGTCATCCGCCGACTGGGTGTCATCGCCATCAATACCGCTATCGAGTGTGACATCTATGGTAATGCTAACTCCACCCATATCAGTGGTGTGAAGATGATGAACGGAATCGGAGGCTCTGGCGACTTTATCCGCAACGCCTACCTGAGCATCTTCACCTGTCCTTCTACAGCGAAGGGTGGGGTCATCTCCAGTATCGTTCCTTTTGTCAGCCATCAGGACAGTTCTGAGCATGATGTGAACATCATCGTCACGGAGCAAGGTATCGCCGACCTGCGTGGTAAGAGTCCCGCCCAGCGTGCCGAGATCATCATTGAGAACTGTGCGCATCCTGACTACAAACAGTTGTTGTGGGACTACCTGAAGGTAGCGAAGATGGGGCAGACACGCCACAACCTGCCTGCCGCTTTCGCTATGCACGACACTTTGGCTCGCAAGGGTGACATGCACCTGACAGATTTTGCAGAATATGTAAAATAAACACCTACGCAATATTGTCTGAGGAGGATGAGGCTATCATCCTCCTCATTTTTTGATGTCTCGCCAACCAAATGAAGCGTTCAAACGGGTCGAATGTAAGCCACAATCCAAAAGCGAGCATTGTTTCCAGCATAATAGCCAGTATCAGTCCACTTTCCTATAGATCCACCACATCCAGAACATATACCCGTTCCGTTGCAACTGGTACATATGATGCTGTTGGAGTTCTGGTATAGTTTGTATATGTAGGAGAACCAGGAAAGTCAAATCCCATTTGCCGACCTATTTGCCCACAATCTTTGAGATGTCGAGCATCATGCCGTTGCCACCAACAATCTGGGGCATCTTGCCATCCCACTTCTCTATCATGTCCTCCTGTACTATCATCGGCGAGAGAGAGGCGGCAATGGTGCGGTTATAGTAAGCCTCCGCATCAGCCTTAATCTTCATGGCACGAGCATTACCCTCGGCTTTAGCCACAGCAATCTTGGCATTAGCCTCAGCCTCCTTCACCTCGTTCTCAGCCTTTAAAGCACTCTGTATCGCAGTGTTCTTAGCATCAATCATCGAGAGAAGCGATTTAGGTGGTGTTATCTTGCTGGTGAACTCCTCTACGAGGAAGCCCTCAGACATCAGCGATTTCTCCAGACGGTTGCGTACGTCACGCTCAAAATTGGCACGATTCGACATCAACGAGTCGGACGTATACTGGTTGGCGCATGTACGATATGCCTCGTAAATACATGTGCGGATATAGCCTTCCTCCAGTTCTTTCACCCCTACACGATACTTTGTAAAGATGTCACATGCCTTGTCGGGATTAATACGGTAGGCGATGGTAGGATCCATCTCGAAAAGTGAGGCATCCTTGGCATTCACAGAGAATGTCTCATACTGCTTTCGTTGAGTGAATGTAGGATAGGTAAATACGTTTGTCGTAACGGGGTTATAGAACACCCATCCCTTACAAGTGCCCTCCACACCGCCATAGTCTTGCTCAGAGAGCGACCATTTATGGAAGCGGATGCCCACTTCTCCAGAGTCGACTACCGTACAGCAGGTAGCGAAAAAGATTAAGACCAACAACACACATCCGCCAGCAATGGCGAGACGGCGTATTACAGGATTCTCGAAAAGTTTTGTGCTATTATTCTTTGTCATCTTCTATTATTGAATATATAAATGTTTTACCAATTGCAAATATACAAAAATTTTTGGAAAAAGAGTTCATAGAACCAGAAAAACTTAGAGATACTCCATCAACACATCCCAGACAGCGATGATATGGCAGATGCTGCCTGCGAGGACGAAGAAATGAAAGACACTGTGCATGTACCGTTTCTTATGGAAAGTGTAGAAGGCGGCACCTGTGATATAGCATACTCCCTCGGCGATGATCCAAATGACGGCGGCGGTGGATACGGAGTCAATCAGAGGTTTGAAGGCTACCAACACACTCAAGCCCATGCCGATAAAACAGAACGTCTCGATGTTGGAATGCTCCTTGAGTTTGATGAAACTGACGATAGTTCCTGCGATGGCACAAGCCCAGACGAAGATAAACAGACTCCAGCCCCAATAGCCCTGTGTCCTCAACGCCACCAGAGTCAAAGGAGAATAGGAACCTGCGATATGCCAGTAGATGGCGGCATGGTCCCATTTACGTAATCTTTCTTTCCATTTCGAGCGGCGAGAGAGGGTGTGGTAGATGGTGGAGGCAGCATAAGAGCCGAGCATGCCAAAGAGATAGAGGCATACACCCAGTCGCGCCCAGGGGTTGTCGCCCTTGAATGCCATGACCAGAAACACGATGCCAAAGGCGACACCCATCACGATACCGCCCGCATGGCTCCATGCGTTCCACAACTCCTCCTTATGTGTATACTTGATTGCCATTGCTTGCAAAGGTACAAATTGTCATTCATTTTTAGCATGATTTCTCCATATTTTTTTGTAATTTTGGCTTCACCGAATCACCAGGAACTTAGGTGTGGAGCATATCGCCTCCGAGATGAATATGACTGTGCAGACTAGTCATTGCAATCTAATCTAAATTGCAACAGTACAACACCTCGTTAACAACCATCGAGGACATGTATTTCTGCTGATAGTCAGCCTGAAACAATTGACGAGTTGCTGAAAGATGAGGAGGCGCAGATTACTTTTTCAGCCATAAATGATAGGAATGTCAGAAATATTTTGTAATTTTACAGCGGATTAAATACAGCAACATTATGAGAAGGAGTATTATAATGATTTTTGCCTTGATGATGCTTATGGCCTGTGGAAGCAAGAAGGCTCAGACGGGAAGTGTTGACACAGCAGTTGTTGACTCGGCAGTGATATTGGCACAGGAAGAAATGACTGGCGTTATCAAGGAATTGTATGCAGCAGAGGCTAAGAACGAAGGAGACATTGACCAACTCTACGCATGTCATGTGTGGCGGGAGGCAGTGGCTGCTGTTGAAAAGAAGGACTCGCATGTGGCTGAGATTGGCTTTTTCAACGAAAACTATTGGACACAGATGCAGGACAGTAACCCAGCAGATCTGGAGGCTCGTGACATCAAGTTTGAGCAGGTGGACATAGAGAAGGGTAGGGCAGTGGTCAGTTTCATTCTCCATAGTTCGGTACAGACAGTCCGTCAGAAGTTCGAGTTCTGCCACGAGGATGGCAACTGGCGTGTACACAACATCATTAGGTACTTTAAAGATGCTGATGGGAAAGATGAGGAATCCAACTTGTTGGAAGGCATGCGAAGTTATCTTGATGAGCCCCTGGAGGTAGAAACACAGGAACTGACTTTCGCCAATATGGCTGGCATCTACGATGACGAAGGACAGGAAGCCCGTATCTGTCTGTATGAAGAAGGCAGAGCCACATGGGGCATGATAGGCAGCCTAAACTATACAGAGTATACTTATACCATCAATGGTCATACCATCTGTCTGAAGTCTATAGACGACGAATCAGGAGATGACTGCTATGAGTATGACGAGAACACGCGAACACTGAAGGACAAGCAAGGCGCGGTGTATTATCGTCAGGTCGTTGAATAAGAAAAGAGCAAGGAGGAAAATCGCATATTCATGCAGTTTCCGCTTCCATTATGGGCGGGAACTGTATTTTTATCGCAATATATTTGGTTTTTTGCTCGCTTAGTCGTATCTTTGCAGTCGTTTTAACGGAAAAGAACACATTATATATAATTATGGCTGAATTAGAAGTAAAAGAACTCGACCAAGTGGTTGTACGCTTCTCAGGTGACTCTGGTGATGGTATGCAACTCGCTGGCAACATCTTCTCAACGGTGAGCGCCACCGTGGGTAATGGTATTTCTACGTTTCCAGACTATCCCGCTGATATCCGTGCCCCGCAAGGCTCACTGACTGGTGTCAGTGGCTTCCAGGTGCATATCGGTGCAGGTAAGGTGTATACCCCTGGTGACAAGTGTGATGTCTTGGTGGCCATGAATGCGGCTGCCCTGAAGACCCAGTTGAAGTATGCGAAGCCGCAGGCTACGATTATTATCGACACGGACTCCTTTGGTCCTAATGATTTGAAGAAGGCGCAGTTTGCGAGTGAGGACTACCTCGGTGAGTTAGGTGTTGACCCCGACCGTGTCATCCAGTGTCCGTTGACGACGATGGTGAAAGACTGTCTCGCAGAGTCGGGTATGGAGAACAAGGCGATTCTGAAATGCCGTAATATGTTTGCCCTCGGACTGGTGTGCTGGCTCTTCGACCGTGACCTGAGTCTGGTAAATAACTACCTGAAAGAGAAATTCGCCAAGAAGCCTGCTATTGCGGAGAACAATATCAAGGTGGTGCAGGCAGGATATGACTATGGACATAACACGCACTCCTCTGCTGTCAATGTCTATCGCATTGAGTCAAAAGAGAAGGTGCCTGGACGCTATATGGATATCACAGGTAACAAGGCGACGGCATACGGATTCATCGCCGCTGCGGAGAAGGCAGGGCTGAGACTTTACTTAGGCTCTTATCCTATCACTCCCGCTACTGACGTGCTCCATGAGTTGTCAAAGCATAAGTCATTAGGGGTGACCACCGTGCAGTGTGAGGACGAGATCAGTGGATGTGCCTCTGCCTTAGGAGCCTCTTTCGCAGGAGCCTTAGGTGTAACCTCCACCTCTGGACCTGGCATCTGCTTGAAGAGCGAGGCGATGAACCTTGCCGTTATCATGGAGTTGCCATTGGTGGTGCTTGACGTGCAGCGTGGAGGTCCTGCCACAGGTCTTCCCACGAAGTCAGAGCAGACAGACCTGTTGCAGGTGCTCTTCGGACGTAATGGTGAGAGTCCTATGCCTGTACTTGCCGCTACCAGTCCTGCTGACTGCTTCGACGCAGCCTATCAGGCCTGTAAGATAGCCTTGGAGCACATGACCCCAGTCGTGTTGTTGACTGATGCTTATGTCGCTAACGGCTCTGGTGCTTTCAAACTTCCTGAGATGGCAAAACTGGATGCTATCAATCCCCCTTATGTTCCAGAGGAACTGAAAGGCAAGTGGACTCCCTATATGCGTGCGGAGAATGGCACTCGCTATTGGGCAGTACCTGGTCGTGAGGGCTTTACCCATATCCTCGGTGGTCTGGAGAAAGACTCTGAGACAGGCGCTATCTCTACCAATCCAGAGAACCATGACCTGATGACCCGTCTGCGTCAGCAGAAGATTGCCAATATCCAGGTTCCTGACTTGGAGGTAGAGGGTGACGTGGATGATGCTGACTTGTTGGTAGTTGGCTTTGGCTCAACCTACGGACACCTGCACTCCGCCATGGAGGAACTCCGTGCCAAGGGCTATAAGGTGGCACAGACCCACTTCAAGTATCTAAACCCACTGCCTCAGAATACTGCGGAGGTCCTCTCTAAATATAAGAAGGTAGTAGTGGCTGAGCAGAACATGGGACAACTTGCCGCCTATCTGCGTATGAAGGTCGACAACTTCACGCCTGCCCAGTTTAATCAGGTGAAGGGTCAGCCTTTCGTGGTAGAAGAGTTAGTCAACGCATTTGAGGACATTTTAAAGAAGTAAAGTTATGAGTACATATACAGCACAAGATTATAAAAAAGGACAACCACGTTGGTGTCCGGGATGTGGCGACCATTTCTTTCTCGCCTCATTGCATAAGGCTTTGGCAGAGATAGGCGTTGCTCCTTATGATACTGCTGTTATCAGTGGTATCGGATGCTCCAGCCGTTTGCCTCACTATATGGCGACCTACGGTATGAATACCATCCATGGCCGTGCCGCAGCGATTGCCACAGGCGCTAAGGTCGCTAATCCCAATCTGACGGTCTGGCAGGTATCAGGTGATGGTGACGGACTTGCCATTGGTGGTAACCATTTCATCCATGCCAACCGTCGTAACATCAATCTGAATATGATCCTGCTCAACAACCGCATTTACGGATTGACGAAAGGACAGTATTCTCCGACATCACCCCGTGGTTTCGTCTCTAAGTCGAGTCCTTATGGCACAGTAGAGGATCCTTTCCGTCCCGCAGAGTTGTGTTTTGGAGCACGTGGCCATTTCTTCGCCCGTGCCGTAGCCACGGATTCCCAAGGTACTGTAGAGATTCTGAAAGCCGCTTATGAGCATAAGGGTGCTGCTGTCTGTGAGATTCTGCAGAATTGTGTCATCTTCAATGACGGAACACATGAGAGTGTCTATAACAAAGAGGGTCGTAAGAAGAATGCCATCTATGTTCGCCATGGTGAGAAACTCGTCTTTGGTGAGAACAATGAGTTCGGACTCGTACAGCAAGGTTTTGGACTGAAAGTGGTAGAGATTGGTAAGGATGGCTATACCTTGGATGATGTCCTCGTTCATGATGCCCATTGTGAGGACAATACCTTACAGTTGAAACTCGCCCTGATGGGTAATGGTGACGGTTTCCCCATCGCCCTTGGTGTTATCCGTGACGTGGATGCCCCAACCTATGATGAGGCAGTGCATGCACAGATTCAGGAAGTGAGCAGCCAGAAGAAATACCATAACTTCACAGAGTTGCTGGAGACCAATGACATCTGGGAAGTAAAATAACGTTTAAACTATAGAGAAAAGGCATCCAAATCGGATGCCTTTCTTTTTTATTTCTTGTCTGCTATTTTACGGAAGGATTGTAGTTTCTCTCCATAGCAGAGGTCACCACAGTCACCAAAGCCAGGTACAATATACTTCTGCTCGTTCATGCCCTCATCGATAGCGGCACACCAGATAGTAGAACCCTCTGGCAATGCAGCCTTCACCACCTCAATACCCTCTGGGGCGGCAATGACGCAGCATAAGTGTATTTTCTTGGGTTTGCCAGCCTGTAGCAGTGAGTCGATAGCGGCGGCAAGACTGCCACCCGTAGCAAGCATCGGGTCCACAATCAGTAATGTCTTGCCCTTCACACTGGGTGTGGCAATATACTCTGTATGTACGCCTACTTCTGTATGCTCACGGTTGAGGTACATGCGGAAGGCAGAGACAAAGGCATTGTCGGCATTATCGAACACGTTGAGGAACCCCTGATGGAAAGGCAGTCCTGCACGTAGCACTGTGGCGATGACCATATCCTCTTCTTTCAGCAAAGGGATGTCAAGGGTACCTAATGGTGTCTTGATGGTCTTAGGCTTATACTCCAAGGTCTTTGAGATCTCATATGCCATCATCTCACCAATACGCTCGATGTTACGACGGAATACCATACGGTTTTTCTGATAGTTCTTGTCGCGTAGTTCAGCCATATATTGGTTGATGACGCTGTTTTGTTCTGCGAAATTGATTACTTCCATTGCTTTTTAGGTATTGTATTGGATGCAAAGATAAACATTTTTGTCAACTCTGCGTTACAAAAGTATTGGGCGCACACCGTTTTTTAAATACTTTAACTCAAAAACGACCAAGTGAAAGCAAATAAATCTTAATTGCGGACGAATAATTCTCATTTTCTTCGTAACTTTGCACCTGCATTTTAGAATAGGTAATAGTAAATCTACAATTAAATAGTTAAAATTATGGCAAACTTAGATTTGGAAAAGTATGGCATCACTGGTTCAAAGGTGATTGCACACAACCCGTCTTATGAGTACCTCTTTGAGGAGGAGACAAAGGCTGGGCTGACAGGTTTTGACAAGGGTGTGAATACCGAGTTAAACGCCGTTAACGTAATGACTGGTATCTACACCGGTCGTTCTCCTAAGGATAAGTATATTGTCTGTGATGAGCAGAGCAAGGACAAAGTTTGGTGGACTACTGAGGAGTATAAGAACGATAACCACCCCATGAGCGAGGAGGTTTGGGCAAAGGTAAAGGACATTGCTATCAAGGAACTCTCTAACAAGGAACTGTATGTAGTAGATGCTTTCTGTGGCGCCAATGAGGCTACTCGTCTTGCTGTCCGCTTCATCGTGGAGGTTGCTTGGCAGGCTCACTTTGTGAAGAACATGTTCATCCAGCCTACTGCTGAGGAGTTGGAGAAGTTCGAGCCTAACTTCGTCATTTACAATGCCTCTAAGGCAAAGGTTGACGCTTACAAGGAACTGGGTCTGAACTCAGAGACTTGTGTTGCCTTCAACACGACTTCTCGTGAGCAGGTTATCATTAACACATGGTATGGTGGCGAGATGAAGAAGGGTATGTTCTCTATGCAGAACTACTATCTGCCTCTGCAGGGTATCGCTTCTATGCACTGCTCTGCCAACACTGATATGGAGGGTAAGAATACCGCTATCTTCTTCGGTCTGTCTGGTACAGGTAAGACAACTCTTTCTACCGATCCTAAGCGTCTGCTGATTGGTGATGACGAGCACGGATGGGATGACGAGGGTGTCTTCAACCTTGAGGGCGGTTGCTATGCCAAGGTCATCAACCTTGACAAGGAGAGCGAGCCCGACATCTACAACGCTATCCGTCGTGATGCCCTGTTGGAGAATGTAACCGTTGCCGCTGACGGCAAGATTGACTTCGCTGACAAGAGCGTGACAGAGAATACCCGTGTATCTTATCCTATCGAGCATATCGAGAAGATCGCCAAGAAGGTGAATGGTAAGAGCGCAGGTCCTGACGCACAGAACGTTATCTTCCTTTCTGCTGATGCCTTTGGTGTACTGCCTCCAGTATCTATCCTGACTCCCGAGCAGACTAAGTATTACTTCTTGAGTGGTTTCACTGCTAAGTTGGCAGGTACGGAGCGTGGTATCACAGAGCCTACTCCCACTTTCTCTGCTTGCTTCGGACAGGCATTCCTTGAGTTGCATCCTACCAAGTATGCTGAGGAACTCGTGAAGAAGATGGAGAAGAGCGGCGCTAAGGCATATCTCGTCAACACTGGTTGGAACGGAACAGGCAAGCGTATCTCTATCAAGGATACCCGTGGTATCATCGACGCTATCCTCGGTGGCGCTATCCTGAAGGCTCCTACGAAGAAGATTCCTTACTTCGACTTCGAGGTTCCCACAGAGTTGGAGGGTGTAGACACCAATATCCTCGATCCTCGTGACACCTATGCTGATGCCGCTGAGTGGAACAAGAAGGCAGAGGATCTGGCTGGTCGCTTCATCAAGAACTTCAAGAAGTACGAGGGCAACGAGGCAGGTAAGGCACTCGTCGCTGCAGGACCGAAGTTGTAAGACTTCGGACCGAAAGCAACTTGCCTTACGTATGAAGGCAAGATTGCAGGTCCAAAACAGTAATTTGACTTACATCAAAAATAGAGGGCGGTTTCAGAAGAAATCGCCCTTGTTTTTTAGTTGGTGATAGAAAATACGTACCTTTGTATTTGTAATCGAGACGATTACTTTAAGTTATTCATTAGGTTAGTAGTTAATAGATTAAGGTAAAGATTATGTTATTAGATTTTCAAACGACGGTTGTGTTGGTGTCGGTTGCTATTGCGACAGTTTTGAGTGTTATCACACTCATGAATACCAACATCCGTTAGGAAAGAGCGCGGAGTGAGTGATTCATACCGCGCTCTTTTTTTGTTTACAAAATCTAAAATATGGCTTTTTATCATATAATTAACTTAATAAAAGGTAGAAAAATGTCGCTATTTGCAGAATTGTGAGTAAATTTGCACCCAAAAATTGAAAATAACCAAATGACAAAGATAGTTAAGGTCATGTGTGGGCTGCTGGCAGCCATGACATTACTGGCTTCGTGTATGAAAGACGACGATAGTTCCAGTACTCTTTATAATGATACGGCAATCACAGCATTCTCCTTGGGAACGCTGAACAGGTATCTGCATACTACTTCCTCTACGGGGGCGGACTCTGTCTATCAAGTTTCTGTCACAGGTAGCGACTATAAGTTCAGTATCGATCAGGCTACACATCGTATCTTTAACGCAGACTCCCTGCCTGCAGGAACAGATACAGAGCATGTCATTACTTATGTCACGGCATTGAACAATGGTCGTGTGTATGTCAAGAGCATGAAGAGTGACTCTCTTGTGTATCATAGTTCCTCGGACAGTCTTGACTTCTCGGTTCCTCGCATCTTCCTTGTGGCAGCCAGTGACGGTTCTGGCTATGAGGAATACACTGTTCAGATCAATGTCCATCAGGAAGAGGGAGAGCAGTTTGTATGGATGCGCCATGCCGATAGTGATGACATCGCCGCATTAGAGGCGGCAAAGGCTGTCATGGTCGGTGAGGAACTCTTCGTCTATGGTGTAAAGGCAGGGAAGACAGTTGGCTATAAGACTACTGACGGGGAGCGTTGGACGGCTCTCTCAGAGATAGATGACGAGATGGCATATCGGAACATCATGGTCTTTGGCGGGAATCTCTATACGCTCGTGAATGGCGCACTGCAAAGTTCTACTGATGGTGAGACGTGGAACGTTGTGAAGGCGGATGTGGAGGTCAGCCAGTTGGTGGCGTCCAATAGTGGGGAGTTGTATGGTCTTTCTGCTGCTGGTGTCATTCTGTTCTCTGAAGACGGTGGTGTGACATGGAACGAGGATATGTTCGATGAGGATGTCACCTACCTACCCCAGGAAGAAATCGCTTACGCCTGTCTTCCTGTTCAGATGACCTATGGCGCAGAGCAGATAGTCTTGGCTGGTATTTCCTCAGCGATTCCCTCCATTGAGTCGGTTTGGAGAAAGATATCAGAGCATGATGTCCAAAGCCAGGAAGATAAATGGATATATATAGACCGCTCCGACGACAACCGTTTCGCATTGCCACAGTTGAGGAATCTGGTGATGATGCCCTATGATGACGGTATTCTCGCATGGGGTGTTGAGGATGGCGAGTTCTCCTCCATCTACCAGAGTCGTGACAATGGTATTATCTGGAAAAAGAACGCAAACTATAAACTGCCAGAGGATTTCAAAGGCAGTACGACTTCCTTTGCCGCAACGACTGATGGGAAGGAGATATGGTTGATAAGCGGAGAGACAGGAGAGGTTTGGCAGGGACACCTTAATAAGGTTGTCTGGGAAAAGTCAGAATAGGATAGATGTTGAGGAAGACGTTATTATCCATCTCGTTGCTGACCATAACGGTCGCTCTCAGTGCCCAGGATGCTCCTGAATATCGTGCTGAGATAGGAGGAGGAATAGGTCTTGTCGCTTACGAAGGTGACTTCAATGGAAACCTGTTTAAGAATATGCAGCCGATGTTCACTTTACAGGGGCGCTATAAGTTCAATCCACGTATGGCCTTGGCGCTGAATGTGAGTTATGGAAAGATCACAGGCTCATCGAAAGATGCGAAGACCTATTATCCTGACATCCCCGTTACGGATTTCAGTCATGGACTGATGGACGTGGGAGTGAGATATGAGTATAACTTCTGGCCCTATGGCACAGGGAGAGAGTATCGTGGCGCACAACGCCTTACACCTTATTTATATATAGGGATGGGGGCAACGGTTGCGAAGCCCGAGAAGACAGAGATAGCCTTCAACCTGCCGATAGGAGCAGGTGTGAAATATAAGGTAGGGGAGCGTGTGAACCTCGCACTGGAGTGGACGATGCATTTCACGTCAAGTGATATGCTTGATGGTGTGGAGGATCCTTATGGCATTCAGAGCAGTGGTCTCTTCAAGAATACCGACTGCTATAGCCATTTGCGCATGTCGCTGACCTATGATATATGGGCGAAATGTAAAACTTGTCATAATGATAGAGACTGAGAATGATATGGAGCAACAATTAGATATGACACGTATTCCCAAGCATATTGCCATCATTATGGATGGTAATGGGCGATGGGCAATGGATCGTGGACTGGATCGTACCTTTGGGCACAAGGCGGGGCTTGATAACCTGGAGACTGTAACCACCCTATGTTCTAACTTAGGTGTGAAGTATCTGACGCTATATGCCTTCTCCATAGAGAACTTCAACAGACCAGCCTACGAGGTGGAGGCGTTGATGGGATTGGTGCTCAGTTTCATCAAGATGGAGTTGTTTCACAAAAACCATGTAAGTTTCCATGTGGTGGGCGATCGTGAACGCCTTCCAAAGAGCGTGCAAGAGAAACTGCGCAAGATGGAGGAGGAGACGGCAATGTATGACGGTATGGCGATGACCATTGCCATGAGTTATTCCTCCAAGCAAGAGATCGTGAATGCCACCAAGGTGATAGCCCGTAAGGTTCAAAGTGGTGAGATGAGTGCTGATGATATCAGTGAGGAGACCATTAGCGAGAACCTGTGGACGGCATGGATGCCAGACCCTGATCTGCTCATCCGCACGGGGGGTGAGATTCGTATTTCCAACTACCTGCTCTGGCAGTGCGCATATTCAGAGTTCTATTTCTGTGATGTCTATTGGCCCGACTTCGGTGAGGAGGATCTCCATAAGGCAATAGCCAGTTTCCAACATCGCCAGCGGCGTTTTGGTAAGACAGAGGAACAAGTTGAAAACGAGAGTAAGAAATGAGAAATATCAATAAGATAGTTATATTGCTGGCAGTGATGCTCATGATGGGCATGCAACTCAAGGCACAGGATGTTATTGTCAATCCAGATATCTCCTATGCGGGAACTCCCAGGACCTGCGAGATAGGAGGCATTGCCGTGAAGGGCGTAGAGGGCTATGAGGATTATGTGCTGACTGGTCTTTCTGGACTTTCGGTAGGTCAGGTGATTACGG
This sequence comes from Prevotella sp., assembly GCA_017470055.1. Taxonomy (GTDB): domain Bacteria; phylum Bacteroidota; class Bacteroidia; order Bacteroidales; family Bacteroidaceae; genus Prevotella. Next base: position 18,565 of record JAFUFD010000069.1, read on the forward strand.
TTCCCGGCTCAGAGATTACGGATGCGGTGAAGCGTTACTGGCGTCATGGTCTGTTCTCCCGCGTGGCAATCACTGCGGATTCAATTGTCGGCTCCAAGATATACTTGTGTATCAACCTTGCCACACGCCCTCGTGTCAGTCGCATCAACTATAATGGCATCAAGAAGTCTGAGCGTGAGGATATGGAGGCGAAACTGGGCATTATGCGAGGCAGTCAGATTACGCCGAATATGATCGACCGTGCCAAGATTCTCGCAAAGCGCTATTTTGACGACAAGGGCTTCAAGAACGCAGAGATAGAGATTGTACAGCGTGATGATGTGACCGACAATAATATGGTCATCTTGGATGTGAATATCGACAAGAAGGACAAGATGAAGGTCCGTAACATCATCTTCGAGGGCAACGAGAAACTCTCCTCCAGAAAGATCAAAGGCTCGATTTTCAAGAAGGGAGCCTTTGGTAAGATCAATGAGGCAGGAAAGTTTGGTAATATCTTCAAGGCAAAGAAGTTCACTCAGGAGCGTTATGATGAGGCTAAGAAGGCACTGATTGACAAATATAATGAGTTGGGCTATCGTGATGCCGTCATCTTGGAGGATTCCGTGTGGAACAATGATGAGAACCATGTCAATGTCTATGTAAAGGTTGAAGAGGGGCAGCGTTACTATATCCGTAATATCACATGGGTTGGTAACACCGTGGTAGCCACCGACTATCTGAATGCTGTGTTAGGCATGAAGAAAGGCGATATCTATAATCAGAAGCAGATGAACAAGCGCCTGTCGGAAGATGAGGATGCCGTCGGCAATTACTATTGGAACAACGGTTACCTCTTCTATAACCTCCAACCTACCGAGGTGAATATCGTAGGCGACTCTATCGACTTGGAGATGCGTATCCAGGAGGGTACCCAGGCGCATATTAGCCATGTGCGTATCTATGGTAACGACCGTCTCTATGAGGAGGTAGTGCGTCGTGAACTCCGCACCAAACCTGGTGACCTGTTCTCTAAGGACGCCCTCCAGCGTTCTGCGCGCGAGATTGCCTCTATGGGCTATTTCGACCCAGAGAAGGTGAACCCGGACATCAAGCCGAACTATGAGGATGGTACGGTGGATATCAACTGGGAGTTGGAGCAGAAGTCTAACGACCAGTTGGAGTTCTCACTTGGTTGGGGACAGACGGGTGTCATCGGTCGTGTGGGTGTTAAGTTGAATAACTTCTCTATGCGCAACCTGTTTGGCAAGAACAAGATGCACCGTGGTATTATGCCGATTGGTGATGGCGAGCAGTTGTCATTGTCTTTACAGACCAATGGTCGCTATTATAGTTCTATCTCTACGGGCTATAGCACGGGATGGTTTGGTGGCAAGCGTCCGAATGCCTTGAATGTCAGTGCTTTCTATTCAAAGCAGAGTGATATCTCCAGCAGTTATCGTAATAATGCGCTTTATAACAACTACAGTTATTATTATGGTGGGTATGGTATGTATAATAATGCCTACTATAACTATGACTCCATGCTGGACGACGACAAATACATCAAAATGTTTGGTGCTTCTATCGGATGGGGTAAGCGACTGCGTTGGCCTGACGACTATTTCCAGTTATCCGTTCAGTTGTCATATACCCGTTATATGCTGCGTGACTGGAACTACTTCATTATCTCGAACGGTAACTGTAACAACATCAACTTGGGTGTGACGCTCTCACGTACCTCTACTGATAACCAACTCTTCCCACGTCGTGGATCAGAGTTCATGGCTTCTGTCACGCTCACACCGCCCTGGTCGTCTTTTGACAATAAGGACTATGAGCACCTTGCCACAGACCGTACCTCCGCTACTTTCGAGAGTGAGCAGCAGGACAAGTACCGTTGGATTGAGTATCATAAATGGAAGTTCAAGTCACGTACCTTCACCTCCCTGACCAACGGGCAGAAGTGTCTGGTGTTGATGACCCGTGTGGAACTTGGTTTGTTGGGCTCTTACAATAAATATAAGAAGTCGCCTTTCGAGACTTTCTATGTGGGTGGTGACGGCATGAGTGGCTATTCGACGGGCTATGCTGAGGAGACAATTGGTCTGCGTGGTTACGACAATGGTTCTATCTCCAATACGGCAGCCTATGAGGCAGGTACCAGCGCCTACTATAATGCCTATGCCTACGACCGCTTCACCTTGGAGTTACGCTATCCGTTTATGTTGGGTAACACCACCATCTACGGACTGGGCTTCCTTGAGGGTGGTAACGCATGGGTTGATACCAAGAAGTTCAATCCGTTCAATATGAAGCGCTCTGCTGGTGTCGGTGTCCGTATCTTCCTGCCAATGGTTGGCTTGATGGGTATCGACTGGGCTTATGGCTTCGACAAGGTATACAGTGGTAGTTCTTACTCCAAGGGAGGAAGTCAGTTCCACTTTATCTTGGGACAGGAGTTCTGATAAAAACTTTAAACCATACACAGGTTTTCACGTCCAAGAGACGTAGACACGATAAAAAAGACGATGATGAAGAAAATAGTATTAACGATGTTGGTGCTGCTATCAGCAGTATCGATGCAGGCGCAGAAGTTCGCCCTGCTGGATATGGACTATATCCTGAAAAACGTTCCAGCCTATGAGCGTGCTAATGAGCAGTTGGCTCAGGTGTCCAAGAAGTGGCAGGCTGAGGTGGAGGCTATCCAGACTGAGGCGCAGACGATGTACAAGGACTACCAGAAGGAAGTTGTATTTCTCTCTCAGGAGCAGAAGAAGGCTCGTCAGGACGCTATCATGGAGAAAGAGCGTGAGGCGTCAGAACTGAAGAAGAGATACTTTGGTCCTGAGGGTGAGTTGTTCAAGAAGCGCACTGCGTTGATGTCTCCTATCCAGGAGGAGATATATAATGCGGTGAGCGAGATTGCGGACCTTCGCGGCTATCAACTGGTGCTCGATCGTGCCAGCGACAGTGGTATCATTTTTGGCTCTCCCAAGATAGATATCTCCAGCGAGGTGCTGTCAAGATTAGGATATTCAAATTAGTAACAATAAATCAAACAAGAAAATGAAAAAAGTACTTTTAATGTTGTTCATGTTTGCCCCTTTGGCAACATTCGCACAGAAGTTTGGTCATGTTAACTCTCAGGAGATCATCCAGGCTATGCCTGAGTTCACCAAGGCTCGTACCGATATTGAGGCATTGACCAAGACCTATGAGGCTGACCTGAAGAGTATGCAGGATGAGTTGCAGAAAAAGGCTGAGGCTTATGAGAAGGAGCAGGCTACCTTGCCCGCTAATATCAAGGAGCGTCGTGAGAAGGAGTTGCAGGATATGTATCAGAAGATTCAGCAGACTTATCAGGACAACCAGCAGGCTCTTGCCAAGGAGCAGTCTGAGAAGATGCAGGCTATCCAGACCAAGGTGCTTGACGCCATCAAGCAGGTGGGTCAGTCTGGTAACTATGTGTACATTATGGATATCGCAGGTGGCGTGCCTTATATCAGCACAACCCTCTCTACTGATGTTACCACAGAGGTTAAGAAGAAACTTGGTTTGTAATTCATCAATAAACATACGGATATGAAACGGTTTTTATGGCTATTATTAACCGTCATCTCTCTTTCAGCATCGGCGCAGTCTACTGAGCCGTTGCTGAAATTCGGTTTTCTGAGTTATGAGGGCGTATTGCAGTCAATGAGTGACTATGCTCTTGTTGAGGCGAATATGCAGCAACTTCAGGAGCAGTATGCCGCAGAGCAGAAACGAGTAGAGGACGAGTTTAACAAGAAATATGAGGAGTTTCTTGACGGACAGCGTGATTTCCCGCAGACCATCTTGCAGAAACGCCAGAGTGAGTTGCAGGAGTTGATGGAGAAGAACATCGCCTTCAAGAAAGAGTGTCAGCGTCAACTTGCTGAGGCAAAAGAGCAGGCATTGGCTCCTCTGAAGCAGCGTCTTGCTGATGCTTTGGCGAAGGTAGGCAGTGAACAGGCTCTTGCCTTTATCCTCAACACCGACCAGAATGTAGCCCCTTGGATCAATACCGCTATGGGGGTTGACGTGACAGAGGCTGTGAAGGTGTTGCTCAAATAATGGCAAACAGTCAACAGCCAACAGCCAATTGCCAACTGCCCAAGATGCCAGGACCTATCGGTATCTTCGACAGTGGCTATGGCGGATTGACCATCCTGCATGGCATTCGCCAACTGCTGCCCCAGTATGACTATCTCTACTTGGGCGATAATGCGCGTGCGCCATACGGCACTCGTTCCTTCGATGTGGTCTATGAGTTCACCCGCCAGGCGGTCATCCGTCTCTTCGAGATGGGCTGTCATCTGGTGATCTTGGGGTGCAACACGGCTTCGGCGAAAGCGTTGCGCACCATCCAGCAGAACGACCTCCCCAACCTTGACCCGCAGCGTCGTGTCTTGGGTATCATACGTCCTACAGCAGAGGTGATTGGGTCATTGACCCACTCACGTCATGTGGGTATCTTTGCTACCGAGGGTACTATCAAGAGCGAGAGTTATAACTTAGAGATTCATAAGTTTTTTCCAGACATTCAGGTCAGTGGTGTCGACTGTCCGTTCTGGGTCCCCTTGGTGGAGTATAATGAGGCTGACTCCCCTGGCGCGGACTATTTCGTGAAGAAGCGCATCGACCAGATCCTGCGCATGGATCCAGAGATAGACACCATCATCTTAGGCTGTACCCATTATCCTATCCTATTGCCTAAGATTCACAAGTACATTCCCCGTGGCATCCGTATTATCTCTCAAGGGGAATATGTCGCAGAGGCATTGCAAAAGTATTTCCTGCGCCATCCCGACGTGGAGCGGCGTTGCACACAGGGCGGTCAGGTACATTACCTGACGACCGAGAATCCTGAGAAATTCAAGGAGCAGGCACAGTTGTTCCTCCATGAGCCAGTGGAAGTGGAGAATATCACGCTTGGTTAGTTGTTTTGGCTAATTGCCAAAAGCCAACAACCTTTTGGCGAAATAGCGGACGGGATACCAGACACTGAGGAAGCCAACGGCAAGGACGGTGGCGAAGATCAGTACGATGTCCCAAGGATGGACGCTGACGGGATAGGCATCGATGATAAACGAGCCCTCCGACTCTCCCAAGCGCACGATACCGTATTGCTGTTGCAGCCAACAGAGCAATAGTCCGATGGCAATGCCGATCACTGCTCCCATGGCGGAAATCATACGACCCTCAAAGAGGAAGATATGAATGATCTGCTTGTCGGAAGCCCCGAGGTTCCGCAAAGTCACCACATCATTTCTCTTGTCAATCATCAGCATAGAGAGACTGCCAATGATGTTAAAGCAGGCGATGACGAGGATAAACGTGAGGAAGATATATGCCATCAGTTTCTCTATCTTCATGATGCGGAAGGTGTCGTCCTGCTGCTCATAACGGTCACGCACCAGGAAACGGTCGCCCGCTATTGCCTGCATCTCCTCCTTCACCTTGTCGAAGTTACTGCCAGGTTTCAGACGCAACTCCAGTGACGAGAGCATGCCCTGCTGGTCGAACAACTGACGGGTAAAGGCGATGGAGGTGATGATATACCGCTTGTCGTATTTCCCTTGCTGGATGCTGAACAGGACTCCTGGCGAATATAACTCATCCTCCACGAACCCTTCCTGTAGGTTGGCAAGGTTCAACTGTCCCTCCCTTCGTGGGGCATAGATCTTCAAGGGGCGTTCGTAGACATAGCCAGTGCCCAACTGGTAGGCGACTCCCATGCCCAAGATGCCGTAGTTCATGTCAGCGGCATGCAACTCGAACTCTCCGTCACCCTCCAAGACCTCTCGGATATGTGTTAGTTTGTCGAAGTTGTCCTCCACTCCTTTTAGTATCACCATCGCCTGTCGCTCCCCATAGACGGCAAGAGCCTGATCCTCCACCACCTCCGTCGCCACGTCGACCTGTGGAAACTGGCGTATCCGGGTCAGCAGAGAGTCGTCGGCAGCCACCGTCTTACCCTTCACTGGTGTGATCTTGATTTGCGGATCAAGTTGGGTGAAGAGTGAGGCGACCATATCGTGGAAACCATTAAACACGCTGAGTGTCACCACCAGTGCCATGGCGGCAATAGCGACACCTACGACGGAGATACCGCTAATCACGTTGATAGCGTTGGTGCTCTTCTTGGAGAAGAGGTAGCGGCGGGCGATATAGAATGGGAAGTTCACCTCTTCAAATTCTCAACTCTTCAGCAGTTCGTCAATATGGTCGATATAGTCGAGCGAGTCGTCAATGAAGAAGCGCAACTCGGGGACGATGCGCAGTTGATGGCGCACCCTCGTGCCCAACTCATAGCGTATCTGTTTCTCGCTCTTACGGATATTCCCCATGATCTCTTCGCCACGCTCTGACGGGAAGATGCTTAGATGGGCGGTGCAGATACTCAAGTCGGGACTGACACGCACCCTCGTCACACTGACCATCACTCCGTGCATACTGCGTGTCTGCTCTTGGAAGATGACACTCAACTCCTTCTGCAGCAGTCGTGCTATCTTATTCTGTCTTGTTTCTTGCATAGTCTTTCATACCTTTGTCGCGGCAAAGGTACGAAAAATTTCTTAATAAATCATTATCTATAGCGAATAAAAGGCGGTCATGAGGTCGTGACGGTAATTCTTGCTTATCTTCAGTTCTGTCATTTCCTCAAGGGGCTCTGCTAAAAAACAAGTATTATCCTGAATCATCTTGATATGATTAATATTGACGATATATCGTTTGTGTATCTGAACAAAGTCAGGTGTATAGTTGAGGATCACATCTGATGTCGTGCGATGGCGTAGAACATAATTAATACCGTCCATGCAAACGACCTCCCACAGTTTACGTTCCTTATTATATCTGAAGAAAGCGATATTCTCAGACAGTAAGGTTATATGCTCATTTTTCGGATTGACGACAAGGATGATGGGCAGGTGCTGTTGTGCATGAGGTTGTGAGAACGGGTATTCTGCCAGTTTGTTCTCGTAATAGCGTGTCATGATCTGCCCTAACTCCTGTTCTGTGGCAGGCTTCATGAGATAATCGAAAGCCTCCCGGCGGATAGCCTCCAACAGGTATTTGTCATGACCTGTATAGAAGACGACCTTCGTCTCAGGCTTCACCTCGTTACGAATCAGCGTACAGAATTCCAATCCAGACATCGAAGGCAGTTCTACATCGACGAAGATAAGATCGGGCTCTGTGTCTATCACCCCTTTGATACCCGTCTCTGCATCTATCGCTTTCCCCACAACCCTTACGGAATAGTTGTCCTCCAGCATACGTGCCAGTACCTCAATAGCATCACGATTGTCATCTATGATATAGACGCTCACTAATTTCTCCCTGTTCATTGTTATGTCGTTGTTAATGTGTAGTTATAACTATCGGGTAAGAGAATCCAAGAGCGGCAGCCCGTGACCCCATCTCTTTCATAGTTGCCGACTCCAAACTGGATAGGCACCTCGTTCTTCTCGTTGAGCATCTGGATGGTTTGTCTGACCACCTTCATGCCCGTATGTCCCTTTTCACTCGTTGCCTTCTTCAAGCCCTCACCGTTGTCAAGCACCTCCACCAGCGTGGCATCACCCTGTCGGCAGACGTGGATGGTCAGTAGTCTTTGTTGCCCTTTCTGAAGTCGCATCGGGCGTAGTCCGTGCTTGATGGCATTCTCTGCGAATATCTGTATCGTCATGGCAGGCAATATGACCTGACGCATGTCGATACCTTTGTCTACCTGTCGCTCATACTTGAATTCTTCCCCCATCTGCTGTCCCTCGATGGTAGCGTAATAGTCTACGAAGGCAAGTTCCTCTTTGAGGGTGGTCGTCAGCGTATCGGCAATAGCGAGTCCTCTGCGCAATAGTTGGGTGAGTGTGCTGAAATCGACCGTCTTACCATCTTGTTGGGCTAGCATCTCATGGGTCAACGCATTATAGATAAAGTGAGGTGAGAGACGATTACGGGTGTTACGCAGTCGGGTCTCTATCAGTTGCTGCCTCAGTTCCAATGTCTGCAAACTGGCTTTCCTACGGCGCATCATATAGAGGACGAAGAGCAAGATAACGGCCATCAGAGCCGCAACGAATAAAGCCCATGCCAGTCTGCTGGTCATGCGACTGTGGTCTATCTGTTGTTGCTGCTCCAACAGTCGCTTGTCATGCTCATACTCCATGAGGCGAGTGCTCATCTGCATCCTCATATTCGCTGTTTTGATAGAGTCGTTTATGGCATGCAAAGCCTGGTGTGCCTGATAGGCTTTCGCCGTGTTACCAGTCTGCAGCCAAGCCTGCTCCTCAGTTTTCAGTCGCATCATCTTGGCGGCAGGAATCATCTCCTCGGGAGTCTCCTCTTGTTGTATCATTCGGACAGCGTCCTGTGTCTTCCCTTCAAGCAAGGCAAGTTTCATCTTCTCTGTCTCGACATAGTAAATAAGGATGCCGAAATTGACATGGTGGAAGAAAGAGTCAACCTCTGTGAGTATTGGACGAGCCTCATCAGCCTTTTTGAGGTTAATGAGAATCTCCGCGATATTGGTGCGTGCCGTATAATAGTCCCATGTCTTGTTGGGATTGCCCTTTACCAATGCCGCTGCCTTCTCGAAAAAGGGCAATGCCTCCTGATATCGCTCTTGGAAATAATAGTCATTACCACGATTGTTGTAATAGATAAACAGGTCTGGCTTGCTCATCTTAGGTAACAGTTGCTCACAACGTTGGTACCATTCGGCACTATGGGTGAAGTCGTCCATGAAGGTATATACCGTACTAATGCCTAAATAAATGGCGATACGACTGTCCTCACTGGTTTGAAACGAATCAGCAACAGCCATCGCCCGTAAATAACTGTCGGCACTCATATCAAACTGTCCTGCCTGTCGATAGAAGTCGCCCCTGTTCAGCATGGTGATGACACGCAACTCTGGATCCATTCGTTCCTGCTCCATCAGTTTTATTGCCAGGTCGGTATAGATGATACCAGAGTCTGGTTTGCTGGCAAGGGCAGCGTAGTAGACTCCCTGTGCTTTCAGCCAGTGTGCACGTAATTGCTTGATGGCATGATCATTGCGTCCTTCGTTACGTAACAGGTATTGGTGAATTTGCTGATTGGTCTGCACAAACGAGTCGACAGCATATATCTGATAGTACTTCACACCACGGTCAACCAGTTGCATATAGTAGTCGTCGCTATCCTTGGGAGCACTTCTGTGTGAACCGCCCTTTCCTTGTTGTTGACAGCCAATAAGGACACCAACAACAAGCCCTGCCAACATCAAATATGTCAACTTCCTCATCTTTTATTAATTAGCCTGTGGCAAAGTTACGATAAAATCCGTAAAATACATCTTTTACACCCATAAATATTTTCGCCCTCTTACCTTGTAATTTTCTCTTCTTGCCCGCGGTTTTTCCCTCTTGCCGATTTTTGGCGTTTTCCTCGTTTGTTTAGAAAGCCCAAAAACTCTATCTTTGTGGAGCAAAACTAACATGTTTTTCGTGAAATTCATAAATAATTAAAACGATAAGACTATGAAGAAAATCTATTCTTTTCTGATAATGCTTGCCACAATACTTGTCATGATGAGTTGTGGTGGAGATGATGCCTCGTCTGCAGGAGGCGGTGGAGGTGAGCCCCCCATTGGCTCATCCAGTGTAGGAGCATGGTATGTCCAGTCAGGCAGTTATATGCTGGTATGGGACTTTGCTGATAATGGTGCGGTTACCCTGCATCTCTATGAGATCAGTGGGGATGTCTACTACAAGACCCAAGCCTCAGGACGTTATACCAAGAAGGATAACACCATCAACTTCACGATTGGTGGTGATGCCAGTTCTGCCACTATAATAGATAATGTGATGCATTTAAATGATCCTGACTTGGGTAGTCTGCAACTAACGAAAGTAAACTCTTCCATACAGAGCAGCATTAACACCATGGAGAACTATTTCGATAATTTGCAAAGGCAGGTTGTTAACGAGTGGTATGGTGAAATTGATGCAACCAGTTATGAAATCGTCAATTTTGAATCATCGGGCAAGGGAACGGTAACTTACTACATAGGTAAGGAATCCATTTCGACATCGTTTACATGGACGCGAGGCGGTTCGATATCCATGGCGGCGAACGGTACGACTAACACGTATAAGTTTAATCTCAAGGGAGGTGTTTTGAAGATCATTGATGATAATGATACTTTTACTTACCAGCCCATGACTGACGAGATTCGCCAGAAGATAGAGGATTTGCAGAAGGCTCCGACCTTACAAAATGGTGTCTATGTAGAGAAGAATCCTGACATGAAGGAGTGGTTCATGGTAGAGATTGACGGAAACGAGATGGAGGAGTTTGTCGTTACATATGGAAAGAAGAGAAAGATGATAGAAGGCACTTTCTCTATTAACGGCAATTGGCTTACTATTGAGGGGGCGGACATCAATGGTGATGGCATTGTCAATGACGACGACAAGGTGAACATCGTCATCATTGGTGATGAGATTACCGTAGGAGAAATCACCTTTGTACGTTCAGAGATTACTAGAGAGAAACTGATAGGACAGTGGCAGTCGACACGTACAATAGGAGCCATATATGATAACGGAACCGTCATGAATGAATGGGACTGGACTCTGACAGGAGTTAGTACGGGCGACGGGAACAAAGACAACGAAAACATACGAATGCTGCTAAACAATGATGGTACATTCCAGTCGTGGACACTTCTGTATGGTGAGTGGACAAAAGTACAGCAGGGAACTTTCTCATTTGAGGGCCGTGCCATTACTACCAGTTTTGTGGATAATGGTAAGAATTACAGTGAGACGTGGAATGTAGTATGTAGCACTGACTCAGGAATCATCATCGAACTTTGGGATGGGAACGACGTATACCTGTCATATTATATGAAGAAGATATAGGATTATTGTTGAAATAAGGTCAAATAGCAATAATAGAGTAAGATATGAAAAGAGTTTGTTTGTTTTTTCTGATGACAGTCACGATGATTACATTGGTTGGCTGTAGTGGTGGCGGAACTTCTGCTGGTGGTAATGATGACAATGGCGGTGGTTCTAACGTAAATACAGGTAAGGATAACACCACAGACATGGTTGTGACAGGAGGCTTGAATACTGCTGGCATGACGTTTGCCGAGGTGCTTGGTTATACCAACATTCCAGAAGAATATAAGAAAGAAGCAGCAAAAGAAGGCTTTTCTTTCTACGTTGGTGTAAAATATGGTGAAAGTCCAAACAATTTGAATAAGGAGGCTCACACCTATTATGACGGCAGGGCATTCTCCGTAGACATCACAAACCTTGAGGCCAACAAAACCTATTATTATAGAAGTTTTCTAAGATGGGGATATGGGTATGACGTTTCTGTCATAATTGGAGAGGCTACAGATGCAGAGCACTTTACAACCAAAGAAGCCGTTTATAATGGCACTATGACAGTAAGTTCCCCTTCAGATGTTACCTTCCTGCATGCCTCTTTCTCTGCCAATGCGGATGTTAGTTCACTGGATTCCCGAGAAACCTATTTCAAGGGATTAATCTATTCTACTAACCAGTCGGATCTGTCTGGTGACTTAATGACGAAATTGAGACAAGCGCAAAAAGAAAATTATGATGACGGGCACGGGCATATTATAGAAGAGGTTGTTATAGGAGTTGGAGGTGAGGAATACTATGCAGGACGTTACTATAATGGTAACTTGCATTTCCAAGTGAGCGATGATGCCAACGTGAGGATTACTGCAGAATCAGGAGCAACCGTCTATTATGCTCCATTCATTATTATTTCAGAAAAATCGTTTATTGGCAACATTGGTGAGGTTACCCTACGTAGTTTGCCAGTGACGAGTGGTTTTGTTGATCTGGGATTGAGTTGTCTTTGGGCTGCTACTAATCTAGATGCCTCTTCACCTTGGGAATTTGGATGGAGCAGCGGTCGTCAGAGTGATGCTTTATCAGCGGTGTCGGCAAGAAGTGGCGGAGGGCGTTTGCCCACCATAGACGAGGCAATGGAACTAAATAGTTGCCAGATGGAGAGTATTGATGGTGGTTTACTTATAACAGGACCTAACGGCAATCAGATTTTCCTTACCGACAGAGAGTCCACACTATACGCAGGATATATCACAGCCTACACGAGTTACTATTGGACTTCATCGTCTAAATCAAAAACTATACTGGGCTCCAAAAGCAATTATGATTTGTGTTTCTATGGTAGTGGCAATGAGGTTAAGACTTACGAACGTCCAGACCTTCCATACCCATATAACATGAATCAGGAAGACTGCTATGTGCGTGCCGTCAAGGATGTCTGGTAGATGACACAACATTTGACTTGAGTGGATGTGCCGTTGTTCTCGTGTGTTTGGAGCATTCTTTTTAGTGTTTGACTCTAAGTCGGCAGGTGGCAACCTATGCCTCACTGACTACAATTTCCTAATCAGAGTAAGACCGTCGCGTAGGGGAAGGATGACCTGCTCCACGCGACGGTCGTTTTGCAGGTAGTCGTTGAAGGCGACGATGCCGTGGGTCTGCTGGTCTTTCTCGTAGGAGGGGTCTACGACATGCCCGTCCCACAAGGTGTTGTCGGCAAGGATGAAACCGCCAGGGCGGAGAACGGAGAGTGCCATCTCGTAGGTGTCATGATAGGTGCGCTTGTCGCCGTCGATGAAGGCGAGGTCAAACTCAATCCCTAGTTTGGGAGCCTCTGTGATGGCATCACCGATGATAAACGTGATCTTGTCGGCAACGGGGGAGTTCTCTATCCACGGACGGGTGAAGTCCTCCTGCTCGTCGTTGATCTCAAAAGTATAGAGGTGTCCGTCGTCCTCCAGACCCTCTGCCATGCACAAGGCACTATAGCCGCTGAAAGTGCCCACCTCTAATATGTTATGTGGATGAATCATCTGCACGAGCATTTTCAGTAACCGTCCTTGCAGGTGTCCTGATGCCATCCGTCCGTGCAGCATGTGGATATTGGTGGCTCGCCAGAGCCGGTAGAGATAGTCAGGCTCTGGTGAGGTATGGCACGCTATGTATTCGTCGATGGTCATGCCTTTAATGCCTCGATGGCAAGGCGATAGGAGTCGAGTCCGAAGCCGCAGATGACACCCTTGCAGGCAGCGGAGATAAAGGAATGGTGGCGGAACTCCTCTCGCTGGTGGACATTAGAGATATGTACCTCGATGACTGGTGTCTTCAGCGAGCGGATGCAGTCATGCAGTGCCACAGAGGTATGGGTATAGGCTCCTGCGTTCAGCACGATGCCGTCGTAGGAGAAACCAACCTCCTGCATCTTGTTGATGAGTTCTCCCTCCACATTACTCTGGAAATACGCAATCTCCACGTCAGGGAATCTTGCCTGTAACTGTGGCAGATATTGCTCAAACGACGAGGATCCGTAGATGCCTGGCTCACGAGTGCCCAGCAGGTTGAGGTTGGGACCATTCACGATAAGAATTTTCATAATTCAAGGAAATTTATTAATTTTGCAGGCAAAGTTAAACATTTTCATGGAAACAGGCAAGAATTCGCAGACAAATATTGTAAGGAGTTATCACCGCTACCTGAAACTGCAACGCGGTTTCTCCCCGAACACACTGGATGCTTACCAGCGTGACTTGCGTAAATTGCTGGACTATCTGGAGCATGAGGGGAAGAGCGTCTATAAGGTGGAACTTGCCGACTTGCAGCATTTCGCCGCCACGCTTCACGACATAGGCATCCATCCCCGCTCACAGTGTCGTATTCTGAGTGGGGTGCGTAGTTTCTTTCGTTTCATGCAGATGGATGGATGGCGTGAGGATGACCCTTCGGAATTGCTGGAGAGCCCTGTCTTGGGTGAGCATCTGCCTGAGGTGTTGTCGGCAGAGGAGGTGGATGCTTTGGAGGAGTCCATTGACCTCTCGAAATGGGAGGGACCTCGTAACAAGGCGATTATCGAAGTGTTGTTCTCCTGTGGGCTGCGGGTCAGCGAGTTGGTCAATCTGAAACTCTCCAGTCTTTATGTGGAAGAGCAGTATGTAAAGGTGTTAGGAAAAGGCTCGAAAGAGCGGTTGGTGCCTATCTCGCCCAAGGCGTTGAAGGAGTTGAACAACTGGTTCGTTGATCGTAATCTCATGAAAATCAAACCAGGCGAGGAGGACTTCGTGTTTCTGAATCGTCGGGGAGCCCATCTGACCCGTACCATGATATTAATCATGATTAAGCGACAGGCGGTAGAGGCAGGTATCACCAAGACCATCTCTCCCCACACGCTGCGCCATTCGTTTGCCACTGCCTTGTTGGAGGGCGGTGCCGACCTTCGTGCCATTCAGGCAATGCTGGGTCATGAGTCCATCGGCACAACGGAGATCTATACCCATATCGATATGTCGACGCTTCGACAGGAGATCCTGGAGCACCATCCGCGTAATATGAGAAAGGAATAGTATAAAAAATTTTAAAATTCCTAACATTCGTATTTAAGGAACACCTTATTTTATATACCTTTGCACGGAATTAATCATTTAACTATCATAAAAAAGTAAACAATGAGACTTAGAAAACTATGGGTTGCCGTACTGATGGTAGTCAGTTCCGCAACAATGGTGGCACAGGAGATGCAGTTGCCCCCGATTCCCGTTGACCCTGCCGTGCGTATCGGTAAACTGGACAACGGACTAACTTATTACATTCGTCACAACGAATACCCGGAGCATGTAGCAAACTTCTACATCGCCCAGCGTGTGGGCTCCATCAATGAGGACGACTCACAGCGTGGTCTTGCCCATTTCCTGGAGCACATGGCATTCAACGGCTCTGAGCACTTCAAGGGCAATGGTATCATTGAGTTCACCCGCTCACTCGGTGTGGAGTTCGGTAGTGATCTGAATGCCTATACCAGTATCGACCAGACCGTCTATCGCGTCTGTGACGTGCCCACCAAGCGAGCCACAGCCGTTGACTCCTGCCTGCTTATCCTAAAAGACTGGTCGAACGGTCTTTCACTAGAGCCAGACGAGATTGATAAGGAGCGCGATGTCGTGCATAATGAGTGGCGACTGGGTGAGGGACCGTCACAGCGTATGATCACCCGTGCCCTGCCGAAGATGTATCCAGGGTCCAAGTATGGTGAGCGTATGCCTATCGGTCTGATGAGTGTGATTGACAGTTTCAAGCCACAGACCCTTCGCGCCTATTATCAGAAGTGGTATCGCCCCGACAACCAGGCAATCATCGTCGTGGGTGATGTCGACGTCAATCATATCGAGGCACAGATAAAGGCTCTCTTTGGTGGTATCAAGGTTGCCCCCAACGCTCCCAAGGTTGTTCCAGAGCAGGTTCCCGACAATAAGGAGGCTATCTATATCTTCGAGAAAGACAAGGAGATGCAGATGAGCCAGATCATCATGATGATGAAGCATGACGCTACGGCACCAGAGGAGAAGACAAATATGGGCTATCTCATCCAAGACTATGCCGTCAACGTGATCTCTCAGATGATGAACCAGCGTCTGACGGAGATGACCCAAGAGGAGTCATGTCCTTTCTTCCAGGCTTTTGCTGACGACGGTACCTATATGCTGTCGAGAACCAAGGACTGCTTTGAATTTGTGGGTATTCCCAAGGAAGGGAAGGACATGGAGACTTTGCAGGCTCTCTACCGCGAGGCTCGTCGTGCCCGTGAGTTCGGCTTCACCGCTACGGAGTATGAGCGTGCCAAGGCAGACTATCTGAGTGCGTTGGAGAAGCGCTATACCAACCGCGACAAGCGTAAGAACGCTGAGTTTGGTGACGACTATCGCGACCATTATCTGGATAACGAGCCCATCCCTCCATTGGACGTGCTCTATCAGACCATGCAGATGATAGCCCCGAACATCCCCGTACAGGCTATCAATCAGATGCTACCCGAATTGATCTCTGTCACAGACAGCAATCTGGTTGTGATGGAATGGGCACAGGAGAAGGGCGGAAAGGTATATCCCACAGAGCAGGACATGGCTGCCGCCATTGCCGCTGCCCGCACGGATCAGATAGAGGCGTATGTGGATAACGTGAAAGATGAGCCATTGGTGGATGTCACGAAGATAAAGCCTGGTAAGATTGTCAAAGAGACGGAGAACAAGGTCTTTGGCTATCAGGAACTGACTCTCTCCAACGGTGCTACCGTCATTTTGAAGAAGACCGACTTCAAAGACGATGAGGTACAGATGCAGGCATTTGCGATGGGTGGTAAGTCTATCTATGGTGCTGCCGACTATACCAATATGAAGGTGTTCGACCAGGTGATTGGTATCAGTGGACTGGGTAATTTCTCCAGCAACGAGTTACAGAAAGCACTGGCAGGTAAGGAGTGTAATGCAGATGCCACGATGGGCAATACCCGTCAGTACGTGACTGCCCACTCAACACCGAAAGACCTGGAGACGATGATGCAGATGCAGTACCTGTATTTCACAGGTATCAATAAGGACGACAAGCAATTCCAGAACCTGATGACCCAACTTGACATGGCACTGAAGAATAAGGGCCTGTCACCTGATGCCGTCTTCTCTGACTCCCTTGCCGCCACGCTGTATGCTCACAATCCCCGTTTCACACAGATTGACGTGAAGGACTTGAAGGACATCAACTACGACCGTATCCTTCAGATCGCCAAGGAGCGTTTCCAGAATGCGGGACAGTTTACCTTCGTCTTCTGTGGTAATTTCGACGAGGCAACCATCCGCCCATTGATAGAGCAGTATATCGCCTCACTGCCTGCCACTAAGGCAAAGGCGGAGGACTTCAACGAGATACTGACTCTTGCCAAGGGTGAGGTCGTTAACCAGTTCAAGGTGAAGACAGAGTCCCCCAAGGCAACAGCCTTTGAGATTTGGCATGCTGACGTGCCTTACACTTTGGAGAATATGGTGAAGATCGACGCCATCGGACAGGTGCTCTCTATGATTTACCTGAAGACGATCCGTGAGGATGAGAGTGCCGCCTATTCTTGTGGCGCTTATGGTACCTTCAACCTGTCGAGCCACCAGCCAAAAGCGTTGTTACAGGCCTATTGCCCGATGAACCCAGACAAGTCGGAGATTGCTGTCCGCCTGTTGCATGAGGGTATTGCCAATATGGCGAAGGCTGTGGATGCCGACCAACTTGCCAAGGCGAAGGAGTATATGCTGAAGCAGATTGACGTGGATGCGAAGAAGAATAGTTATTGGGTGAATACCATTACAACCTTCAAGGACTATGGGCTGGATGTCTATACTGACTATAAGAAAGTTGTAGAGGCACTGACGACGGACAATGTGCGTGACTTCTTGAACAATGTCATCCTGAAGAGTGGTAATCACGTGGAGGTAATCATGACTCCAGAGACAAAATAACCAACCTCGTTTCATAATGAAAACGGCTTGTTTCCAAAAGAAGCAAGTCGTTTTTTTGTCATGTCGTAAAAACTCAGTACCTTTGCTGTATAAATACAGCGAAAGTACTTACGCTCGACAAAAAAAAGAATGAATTCTTTTGTTTTGTGCTCGCTTAATCGTACCTTTGCACCCAGAAAACTAAAAAAAGAAAAGACATGTCATATTTGTTCTCATCAGAATCCGTATCAGAAGGGCATCCTGATAAGGTTGCCGACCAGATAAGTGATGCCTTGCTCGACCAGTTTCTGGCGTATGACGAGCATGCCCGTTGTGCCATCGAGACCTTTGTTACCACAGGTCAGGTGGTCATCATGGGTGAGGTGCGTAGTGAGGAGTATATCGACTTGCAGACGATAGCCCGCAATACGATTAAGAAGATTGGCTACACGAAGGCTGAGTACCAGTTTGATGGCAACTCCTGCGGAATCCTGACCGCTATCCATGAGCAGAGCGAGGATATCAACCGTGGTGTAGACCGTGAAGATGACGAGGACCAGGGGGCTGGCGACCAGGGTATGATGTTCGGCTATGCCACCAATGAGACGGAGAGCCTGATGCCTGTATCTCTTGACCTTGCCCATCTGCTGATGCGTACGCTTGCTGAGATTCGGAAAGAGGGTAAGGTGATGACCTACCTGCGCCCTGATGCCAAGAGTCAGGTAACTATCCAGTATAGCGATGAGGGTATTCCTGAGCGTATCGACACCATCGTCGTCTCAACGCAGCACGATGAGTTTGACACGGATGACGAGCGCATGCTCCAGCAGATCAAGGAGGATGTGGTGAACATCCTTATCCCTCGTGTGAAATCGAAGATACATTCTCCTCAGGTGTTAGCCCTCTTTGGGGAGGATATCAAATACTATGTCAATCCTACGGGAAAGTTTGTCATTGGAGGACCTCATGGTGACACGGGTCTGACTGGTCGTAAGATCATCGTGGACACTTATGGCGGTAAGGGGGGGCATGGTGGCGGTGCCTTCTCTGGCAAGGACTCTTCGAAGGTCGACCGTTCGGCAGCCTATGCGGCACGTCATATCGCTAAGAACATGGTGGCTGCAGGTGTCGCTGACGAGATGCTGGTGCAGATCAGTTATGCCATTGGTGTGGCAACCCCCATGAACATCTACGTGAATACCTATGGACGTTCTAATGTGAAGATGACTGATGGGGAGATAGCCCAGAAGATAGAACAACTTTTCGACCTGCGTCCGAAGGCGATTGAGCGTACGCTGAAGTTGCGCCAGCCGATGTATCTGGAGACTGCTGCATACGGACATATGGGGCGGCAACCAGAGGTGGTCAAGAAGACGTTCACGAGTCGTTATCATGAGACAAAGACGATGGACGTGGAATTGTTCACATGGGAGAAACTGGATAGGGTAGAGGAAATCAAAAGAGAATTTGGTTTGTAATTGTTACAGCAAGACTCGATAGCACAACAGCCGGTCGTACAGGGAACCGACACCGTGGTGGTGCAACACCGACCGCTAACTCCTGCTCAAGTGTTGAGTTGGTTGCCTCGTGATGCGACACCCGCCCAACAAGACTCGGCAATCCAGTCACGCTTTAAGCCCTCTGAGGTTCATTGGAGTGAGCATCCTGACACACTTCATCTGCCAGGTCATGATGCGGGCGTCGACCTCATGAACGCAGACCTTCCCCAATACTACAAGGAGAGTTTCTTCTCGAAAGATACGCTGTTTCATCCAGAATTGCAAGGAGGACGTTATGGCGTGGCAGGAGACCCCGTGCCATATAGTGTGCACAACGACAATATTATCACATCGCTCTTGCTCGCCTGTTTTATCTTCTCCGTGATTGCCTTTACGAACGCACGGCGTTTTATCTTCCGTCAGGCAAAGACCTTTTTCTATATGCCTCATGAGGGTACGACAGAATTCTCAGAGACAGCCAATGAGGCGCGCTTCCAGATAGCACTGGTCTTAATCGCTTGTCTGCAAGTGTCCCTGCTCTTTTATTTCTATACTTTGGATCACATCGGCGAGACTTTTGTGCTACGCTCACAATATACACTGATTGCGATCTTCTTAGGCTTGACGATAGGCTATTTCCTGTTGAAAGCAGCACTTTACTCTGCTATTAACCTTGTCTTCTTTGATAGTAAAAGAAATCAACAATGGATTAAATCCATGTTGTTTATCATCACGGCAGAGGGTATGCTGTTTTTCCCCGCAGTATTGTTGGGAGCCTACTTTGATTTAGGCATCAGAGAGGTAACGGTATATGTCATTATAGCACTTGTTTGTATTAAAATGCTGACAATTTATAAGTGTTATGTTATCTTTTTCCGTCGAAATGTCGTTCGTTTGCAAATTATTTTGTACTTTTGCACCCTCGAAATAGTGCCATTGCTCGTCTTCTGGGGCGTGCTTGTCATGACAGCGAATAGTTTAAAAATCAATTTTTAGGACACCAATGATAAAGAAGATTCTGGTTTCTCAACCAAAACCATCTAGCGAGAAGTCACCATATTATGACATCGCTGAGAAGTTCGGAGTGGAATTGATTTTCCGTCCGTTCATCAAGGTGGAAGGAATAACCGCCAAAGAGTTTCGTGCACAAAAGGTGAATATCTTGGACTATACAGCCATCGTATTCACGTCACGTCATGCTATTGACCATTTCTTCACGTTGGCAAAAGAGTTGCGCGTCGCCATCCCTGAGGATATGAAGTATTTCTGCGTGACTGAGACCATCTCACTCTATATCCAGAAATATGTGCAGTATCGCAAGCGTAAGGTGTTCTTTGGTGTTACTGGAAAAATTGACGATCTGATTCCGACTATGGTGAAGCACAAGCAGGAGAAATACTTGGTTCCCATGAGTGATGTCCACAATGACAGTGTCACGAAAATGTTGGACGATAAGAAATTACAGCATCAGGAGTGCGTGATGTACCGGACGGTAAGTAATGACTTCACGGCAGAGGAGGTGAAGACCTTCGATTATGATATGCTGATTTTCTTTAGTCCCTCAGGAATAGAGTCACTGACTAAGAACTTCCCTGATTTTCAGCAAGGTGATATTGCTATTGCCACCTTTGGTCCCTCTACGGCAAAAGCGGTAAGGGATGCAGGACTTCGCCTTGACTTAGAGGCTCCATCGGAGAAATATCCCTCGATGACGGGCGCTTTACAAGATTTCTTGCAAAAGAAGCAAAAGTAAGAAGAGAGCCATGGTAGCCAATACGCTCAAAAAGCGAGAGCGGCTATGCAGTATGAAACTCATAGATCGTCTCTTCAATGGAGCAGGCAGCCACTCCATGGCGGTTTTCCCGATACGAGTTGTGTGGATGGAGAAAGATCGTGACGAGCACGAGTCTCCTGTCCAGATATTGGTGAGTGTCTCAAAACGACATTTTAAGCAAGCGGTTAAGCGTAATCGTGTGAAGCGTCAGGTGCGTGAGGCATACCGGCAGGCAAAGTCACCATTGTATACTCAATTGGAGCAGACTCCCCAACGTGCAGTCTTGATAGCCTTTATTTGGTTGTCGGATGAGTTGTACAGTTCTGCGGAAGTCACTGGTCGTATGGAGAAATTGATACAGCGTATAACGGAAAGATTATGAGGAATCTCTGGCATCTTATCTCCCGTGCTTTGGTGTGGATCCTGTTACTTCCTATCCGTTTCTATCAAGTTGCGATCACGCCTTATACGCCACCTTCTTGCCGTTTTACCCCTACCTGTAGCGAATATGCTCGGCAGGCGCTCATTAAACATGGTCCTTTCAAAGGACTCTATCTCGCCATCAGGCGGATTTTAAGATGTCATCCGTGGGGTGGGAGCGGTTACGACCCAGTACCGTGACTCTCGTCTCCCCAATATCGAATATCGGAAACTCGATATATCGATATAACGATATAACGACATAAAATAATAATAAGAATGAAAAATTTTGTTGAAGAACTTCGTTGGCGTGGCATGCTTGCTCAGATGATGCCTGGTACAGAGGAACTGCTCCAGAAGGAAATGGTTACTGCCTATCTGGGAACAGACCCCACCGCAGACTCTTTGCATATTGGTCACTTATGTGGTATTATGATGTTGCGTCATTTGCAGCATTGTGGTCATAAGCCCATTATTCTTGTGGGTGGTGCCACAGGTATGATTGGCGACCCCTCTGGTAAGAGTCAGGAGCGTAATCTGCTGAACAATGAGACGCTTTATCACAACCAGGAGTGTATCAAGAAGCAAGTGGCAAAATTCCTTGATTTTGAGTCCAAGGAGCCTAATGCCGCTGAGATGGTGAATAACTACGACTGGATGAAGGACTTTACCTTCCTCGACTTTGCTCGTGAGGTGGGTAAGCATATCACCGTCAACTATATGATGGCAAAGGAGAGTGTCCAGCAGCGTCTGAACGGTACGGCACGTGACGGCTTGTCATTTACGGAGTTCACCTATCAGTTGCTGCAAGGCTATGACTTCTTGTATCTCTATCAGCATAAGGGTGTGAAACTCCAGTTGGGTGGTAACGACCAATGGGGTAATATGACTACAGGTACGGAACTGATACGTCGTACATTAGGAAACGATGTGGAGACCTTCGCCTTGACTTGTCCATTGATTACCAAGAGTGATGGTAAAAAGTTCGGTAAGACAGAGAGTGGAAATATCTGGCTTGATCCAGCACGTACCACACCTTATAAGTTCTATCAATTCTGGCTTAATGTCAGTGATGAGGACGCTGAGCGTTACATCAAGATATTCACCTCTTTGGAGAAAGAGGTGATTGATGCGCTGGTTGAGGAGCACAAGCAGGACCCAGGTCGTCGTGTGTTGCAAAAGCGTCTTGCCGAGGAAGTGACGGTGATGGTACACTCGCAGGAGGCACTGGATACTGCTATTGAGGCTTCCAGCATTTTGTTTGGTAAGTCGACCAAGGAGGGATTGGAGAAACTTGACGAGCAGACTTTCCTCGATGTCTTTGATGGTGTTCCTCAGTATGAGATTTCCAAGGATCAGTTAGGACAGCCCGCTATTGAGTTGTTGACAACGGTGGCTCCTGTATTCCCCTCTAAAGGCGAGATGCGCAAGATGGTACAGGGCGGTGGAGTCAGTCTTAACAAGGAGAAACTGACAGACCAGAACCGTCCTATCACGACAGAGGATCTGATAGACGGGAAGTATCTCCTTGCGCAGAAAGGAAAGAAGAATTATTATCTTCTGATAGTGAAATAATTCGGGAAAAATTTGGTAGTGGCATGAAAAACCACTACCTTTGCACCCGCTAACGAGCATCAGGGTGTCCAATGGTGTAATGGTAGCACAACAGGTTTTGGTTCTGTTTGTGGTGGTTCGAATCCGCCTTGGACAACAAAATAGCGAATCATCCACATCCCCATGTGGATGATTTAACGATTAAATAGGTATACCAAAGATGAATATTGAATCGCAAATCATGAATGCTGCCATTGAGGCAGTGAAGGCATTGTATGGGCAGGATGTACCCGAGAAGATGGTACAACTGCAGAAGACCCGTAGTGAGTTTGAGGGTCATCTGACACTGGTTGTTTTCCCTTTCTTGAAGATTTCCAAGAAAAATCCGGAACAGACAGCACAGGAGATTGGCCAGTATCTCGCAGATCATTGTGAGGCTGTTGCCTCTTTCAATGTGGTGAAGGGATTCTTGAACTTGGTGGTTGCTCCTGCGGCTTGGCTCTCCTTGCTTGCCGACATTGAGGCCGATGAGTGCTATGGTCATAAGCAGGCTACTGATGGAAGTCCTTTAGTGATGATAGAGTATTCATCTCCGAATACCAACAAACCCCTCCATTTGGGACATGTCCGTAATAATCTCCTTGGCTGGTCGCTTGCCCAGATTATGCAGGCGAATGGCAATAAGGTGGTGAAGACGAATATCGTCAACGACCGTGGTATTCATATCTGTAAGTCGATGCTCGCCTGGCGGAAGTGGGGCAACGGAGAGACACCAGAGACCAGTGGAAAGAAAGGCGACCATCTCATAGGTGACTATTATGTAGCCTTCGATAAGCACTATCGCGAGGAGGTCAAAGAACTGATGGCGCAAGGTATGGACGAGGAAAAGGCGAAACAAGAGGCTCCGCTGATCAAGGAGGCTCATGAAATGCTTGTGAAATGGGAACAGAACGATCCTGAGGTGCGTGCTTTGTGGGAGAAGATGAACAACTGGGTATATGCTGGATTCGATGAGACCTACCAGAAGATGGGGGTCTCGTTCGACAAGATATATTATGAGAGCCAGACCTACTTGAAGGGAAAGGCAAAAGTGGAGGAAGGACTCGCCAAGGGGCTTTTTGAGCGTCATGCCGACAACTCTGTATGGGCAGACCTTACCAATGAGGGACTCGATCAGAAGTTGCTGTTGCGCTCTGATGGTACCAGCGTCTATATGACACAGGATATCGGAACGGCTGAGATGCGCTTCCAAGACTATCCCATCGATAAGATGATTTATGTGGTTGGTAACGAGCAGAACTATCATTTCCAGGTGCTCAGTATCCTGCTTGACCGTCTTGGTTTCAAGTGGGGTAAGGAACTTGTCCATTTCTCTTATGGAATGGTGGAATTGCCCAATGGTAAGATGAAGTCCCGTGAGGGTACGGTAGTCGATGCCGACGATTTGATGGAACTGATGGTCAGCGATGCGCTGAAGGCTGCTGATGAGGCAGGAAAGAATGCCGATCTCAGTGATGCCGAGAAGCGGGAGATAGCCCGAATCGTGGGAATGGGCGCTTTGAAATACTTCATCCTCAAGGTGGATGCCCGCAAGAACATGCTTTTCAACCCAGAGGAGTCGATAGATTTCAATGGCAATACAGGACCATTCATTCAGTATACTTATGCGAGAATACGCAGTATTTTGCGTAAAGTATCTAGTGTTTCTAGTTCTTTGAGTCTATCTAATGTCCTTAGCGACAAGGAAATCGAACTCATTCAGAAGATGAGCGAATATCCTGCTGCTGTCGAACAGGCAGGTAAGGATTATTCACCCAGTGGTATCGCCAACTATTGCTATGAGTTGACGAAAATCTTCAATCAGTTCTATCATGACTATAGCATCCTCAACGAAGAGGATGATCAGAAGCGTCAGACTCGTCTGGTTCTTGCCCGTAATGTGGCTAAAGTCATTAAGAACGGTATGGCATTGCTGGGTATTGAGGTGCCGGAGAGAATGTGATGCAGAACCCTCCAGATTATAGACACGACACGGTGTTGCCTTTACCCCTAGAGGTGATGGCTGACGCATGGGCTGTCGATGCGGCATGTAGTGGCAATCCTGGACCAATGGAGTATCAGGCGATCGACCTGCAGACTGGTTATCGGGTGTTCCATTTCGGTCCGATGAAGGGTACGAATAATATTGGGGAGTTCCTTGCTATTGTCCATGCCCTTGCGCTGATGCAGCAACAGGGATTGCGGGACAAGATAATCTATAGTGATTCCTATAATGCGATTCTCTGGGTCAACAAGCGTAAGTGTAAGACGAAGTTAGAGCGTACGCCAGAGACTGAGCCCCTTTTTCAGATTATCCTCCGTGCTGAACGATGGCTGAATACTCATACGTGGCGTAATCCCATCATCAAGTGGGAGACTCAGAAGTGGGGAGAGATTCCTGCGGATTTCGGACGTAAGTAATTGTGTTGTCTCCATATCTTTCTTGACGAATCACAACAGCCTCACAGGGTAGTTGGGGGGCTTTGGTGCCATCCGTAACGGTCATAGGGGCGACCTCCATTCGTATCTCGTCCCAAAGATCTGCCTCAAGGAATGCCTCATGCGTCTGTCTTCCTCCTTCTACGATGAGTGACTGGATACCATGTTGATAGAGATCGTCAAGAAGTAAAGATAAGGGGCGGTCGTGAGTCAGCACAATACGCTTAGGGTCTGGTCCGTGCCAGTGGCGGACATTCAGTGAAGGATGGTCACGGTCGAAGGTGGTATGTCCCACCAGAATAGCATCCTCCTCTGCACGCAGTTTGTGCGAGAGCATCTGTGTCTGCTCATTGCTAATCATTGTTGGTTGGAAATGGTCATCGATGAAACCATTAGCCGTCTGTGCCCATTTTAAGATGATGTATGGACGATGCTTGGCGTGATAGGTGAAGAAACGACGATTAAGCCATTGACACTCCTTCTCAAGTACCCCCACAGTCACCTCAATACCTGCCTTTTGGATTCTGTCAATACCCTTGCCTTGTACTTCTGCAAAAGGGTCGATACAACCTACAACCACTCTTTTCACACCCTTGTGAATAATCAAATCGGCGCAAGGGGGTGTCTTACCATAGTGGGCACATGGTTCTAGCGACACGTAGATGGTTGCGTCTTTCAGCAACGGCTCGTCAGCAGGTTTCACACTCGCAAAGGCATTTACTTCGGCATGCCCCTCCCCGCAGCGCACATGATAACCCTCGCCGATAATACGGTCGTCCACCACAATCACAGCACCCACCATCGGGTTAGGACGTGCCCCCTGTATGCCGTTTGCTGCCAGTTGCAGACAACGTCGCATGTATTTCTCGTCTGTAGTCATTTGTTTATTTTTTACCTTTTTACTTTTTTTACCTATTTACCCTTTCGCCTTTTTACTTTTATGTGTACCTTTGCAGTATGACTTATCATGAGTTGTGGCACCGATTGGCGCATGTCTATGAGGAAGGTGAGGCGAAAGCCATTGCCCGCATGGTGTATGAGGTACGCTATGGGCTCTCGTTGTCAGACCTATACATCGGCAAAGATACACAATTATCCGCAGACAACCAAGCAGAACTGGAAGAAATTGCAGGTCGACTGCAACGGCAGGAGCCTGTTCAGTATGTCTTGGGACAGGAGGATTTCTGCGGACGTACCTTTCTAGTTAATGAGTATGTGCTTATCCCGCGTCCAGAGACTGCCGCATTGTGTCAATGGATTCTGTCTTCGCTAACCGCTAACCGTTCCACGCTAACCGCCCCAGCCCTTCTCGACATCGGGACAGGCTCTGGTTGTATCGCCATTACTCTTGCCGCAGAATTACCTGAAGCACAAGTGACAGCATGGGATATCTCTGCTGAGGCATTGGCAGTGGCTTGCGAGAATGCCAAACGTACCCATGTTCATGTGTCTTTTGAGCAGGTGGACGTATTGACCGTTAACCGCTCAACACAAATTGCTAACCGCTACGACCTTATCGTTAGCAATCCCCCCTATATATTAAATAAGGAACGCGCGAAGATGGAACAGAATGTGCTTGACTATGAACCTCATACAGCACTCTTCGTTCCTGACGAAGCCCCTTTGCAGTTCTATCGTGCCATCGCCCAATACGGGCAGACGGCACTCCAGAAGGGCGGTTGGCTCTATTTCGAGATCAACCCCCTCTACGCTAACGAGTTAACGGACCTGTTGTGTATAATATCGTATCACGACATCGAACTCAACACCGATCAATTCGGTAAACAACGATTTATCCGAGCGCAACGATGAAACAGAAAACAGAACAGGAAGCCTACCTCACTCTTGCCGCCCTTTGTGCCCAGTCAGAGCATTGCCAATGGGAGATGACAGAGAAGATGCTCCGTTGGGAAATCCCCGACGAGGCACAGACCCGCATCATGGATAGACTTATTAAAGAACGTTATGTAGATGACGAACGTTTTGCACGTGCTTTCGTAAAAGATAAGGTACGCTATAATAAATGGGGTCGACGGAAAGTAGAGCAGGCTCTTTGGGTAAAACATATTGATGAGACCATCCGCCAACAAGTGCTTGATGAAGTAGATGATGAGGAGTATTTGCGCATCCTACGTCCGTTACTCCAACAAAAGCGGAAATCGACCAAGGCTACTAGTGATTATGAGTTGAAAGGTAAACTCGTCAAGTTTGCCATCAGCCGTGGCTTTACCATGGATGTCATTCGGCAATGTATCAATGTGACAGATGAGGACGAGTTTTTGGAGTAGGTTTCTCGACTTGATTTCACCACGTCAATGTGTTGCCTGTGGCAATCGTCTGAGCATTACTGAGCATGCGCTCTGTTCCTCCTGTTATCTCCATCTGCCTCGCACTACCTTTCAGTTCACACCTTATGATAATCCGATGACACAACTCTTCTGGGGACTTGCCCCAGTAGACCGTGCCGCAGCCCTGTTCTTCTATGAGCCGCATGGTGAGCCAGCCCAACTGCTCTATGATCTGAAATATGCTAATCGTCCAGATATTGGAGAGATCCTAGGGCGTATGATGGCAGAGGAGATGCGGATGGTAGGTTTCTTCGATGGTATTGATGTCATCATTCCTGTTCCCTTGTCTTCTCGCAGGATGCGTCAACGAGGTTATAACCAGAGTGAGATGCTTGCCCATGGTATCCATGAGGTCACGGGAATTCCTGTCATGCCCCAAGTCATTAGCCGTAGATACTTCAAGAAGAGTCAGACCACCCTGATGCGCCATCAACGGCAAGAGAATGTGACCGATGTGTTTACCTTGCGGGAAACGGAAAGTTTGGAGGGCAAACACGTCCTGCTGATAGATGATGTCTGTACGACTGGCGCTACTCTCATCTCCTGTGCCAATGCCCTGAGGTCCATTCCTAGTCTTTGTATCAGTGTCCTTACCCTTGGTTTTACCAAGTCATAACATAAAAAACTCTCTACTTAACATAAAAACTCTAAACTTTTTTGTATCTTTGCAGTCGTAAAAGACAAAAAGATTATTATGGACGTTATAAAGAAACTATTTGCCCAGAAACTGATGGATATCAAGGCCATCAAGTTACAGCCAAACGAGCCATTTACATGGGCTTCTGGCTGGAAGTCACCCATTTATACAGACAACCGCAGGACATTAGGCTTTGCCGATGTGCGCTCTTTTGTAAAACTGGAACTCTGTCATGCCATTCAGAAGTATTTCCATGAGGCAGAGGCTGTGGCAGGTGTCGCTACGGGTGCTATCGCACAGGGAGCATTGGTGGCTGATGAACTGGGACTCCCCTACGCTTATGTCCGTCCGAAACCAAAAGACCATGGTATGGGTAATCAAGTGGAAGGTGAGTTAAAAAAGGGTGCAAAGGTCATTGTCGTGGAAGATCTCATTTCAACGGGGGGTAGTAGTCTGAAGGCCGTAGAGGCTTTGCGACAGTATGGAGTGGAGGTCATCGGCATGGTGGCATCCTTCACCTATGGCTTCCCTATTGCAGAACAGGCTTTCAAGGATGCTGGTGTGCAGTTGATTACGTTGAGTGACTATGCCGCTGTCTTAGAGCAGGCTGCCGAGACGGGCTACATCAAAGAGGAAGAGATAGAAAT
Source organism: Prevotella sp. (assembly GCA_017470055.1). GTDB lineage: Bacteria > Bacteroidota > Bacteroidia > Bacteroidales > Bacteroidaceae > Prevotella. Next base: position 47,275 of record JAFUFD010000069.1, read on the forward strand.
CCTAAAAGAATGGCGTAGGGACCCCGCCGCTTGGAAAGCATGACAAAATTCGAGAGTAGCGTCAAGCAGATACCTTATGCGGTAGAGGACGTATATCGTAATATCAGCGACCTACGTAACCTCGACAAGGTGCGTGACCGTGTGCCAGAAGACAAGTTATCTGACTTTGCCTTTGACGAGGATTCTGTACAGGTGAAGGTTGACCCCGTAGGACTCCTGAAACTTCGCATCATCGAGCGTGAAGAGGGAAAGTGTGTGAAGTTCGAGACCGAGCAGTCACCCATGCCCTTCAACCTCTGGATACAGGTATTGCCTGTCACAGAGACCACCAGTAAGATGCGCGTGACAGTGAAAGCAGACATTCCTTTTATGCTGAAAGGAATGGTTAGTGGTCCCTTGCAAGATGGTGTGGAGAAGATTGCTGATGCCTTGGCACAGGTGCCTTATGTATAGCCAACAACCCCATAAAACCCATTATAATGAACAAACTCTGGGAAAAGAACTTTGAGGTGAATGCGGAGATAGAGCGTTTCACCGTGGGTCGTGACCGTGAGATGGACCTATATCTCGCACCCTATGACGTGTTAGGATCAATGGCACATATCACCATGTTGGAGTCCATTGGTCTCTTAAAGGTGGATGAACTGCGGCAATTACTTGCTGAGTTGAGGAACATCCATGCCGTCTGTGAGCGTGGCGAGTTCGTTATCGAGGATGGTGTCGAAGATGTCCATTCTCAGGTAGAACTCATGCTCACCCGCAAACTGGGCGATATGGGTAAGAAAATACATTCTGGTCGCTCCCGTAACGATCAGGTGCTGGTAGACTTGAAACTCTTCACCCGTCACGAACTGATGGAGATAGCCGATAGTGTCATCGTTCTTTTCGATGAGTTACAAGCGAAAAGTGAACAGTATAAGTACGTGCTCATGCCTGGCTACACCCACTTACAAGTGGCTATGCCCTCATCGTTCGGGCTATGGTTTGGCGCCTATGCAGAATCGCTTGCTGACGACATGCTCTTTTTGCAAGCAGCCTATAAGATGACCAACCGCAACCCACTTGGGTCTGCGGCAGGCTATGGCTCTTCGTTCCCCCTGAATCGCCAGATGACAACCGACCTATTAGGGTTCGATTCGATGGACTATAATGTGGTATATGCACAGATGGGACGCGGCAAAATGGAGCGTAATGTTGGTTTTGCGATAGCCACCATTGCTGGAACTCTTGCCAAACTTGCCTTCGATGCGTGCCTGTTTAACTCCCAGAACTTCTCTTTTGTCAAATTGCCGAAGGAATGTACCACGGGGTCTAGCATCATGCCGCATAAGAAGAATCCTGATGTCTTTGAACTCATCCGCGCCAAGTGTAACAAATTACAGGCACTGCCTCAACAGGTGGCGCTCATCATGAATAATCTCCCTGTGGGCTATTTTCGCGACTTGCAGATTATCAAGGAGGTGTTCTTGCCCGCCTTTGACGAACTCAAAGACTGCTTGCAGATGACTGCATATATTATTAATAAGATAGAGGTACGTGAGGACATTCTTGACAATCCGATGTACGACCCGATGTTCTCTGTCGAGGAGGTCAACCGCCTTGCCGCTGAGGGAATGCCTTTCCGTGATGCCTATATGAAAGTAGGACTGGATATCGAGGCGGGAGCGTTTACTCCTGATAAGGATATTCACCATACCCATGAGGGCTCTATCGGCAATCTCTGTAATAACCAGATTAGGGCCTTGATGCAACAGGTTCTTGACGGTTTCGGTTTCGAACGGGTGAAAGAGGCAGAAAAGAAGTTGCTCCAATGAGAAAGTCCCTTTCTTTTTATTTCATTACCCTTTTACTCTTAACAGGATGTGGGGCAGAGAACGAGTATACGTCATGGCCTTGCCGCTTCATCTATGACAACAGCATCCATCTTGATCAGACACTCGCTGTGGCTATCAATCCTGTTGTTCATGGCATCTTTTGTATGATTACGGAAGAATCAAGAGGAGGTTCCAAGTACCTGATTTTTGAAAATAACCAAGGGGCTAGTTCACGTCAGATAGAGACCGCAGAGGAGTTGCGTAACAACCTACGCCTTGGACTAAACAATGGTATTATTGTAGGCGTTCAGAACTTAGGCGATTACTCTTTTACCGCTTACGACGTGCAATGTCCTAATTGTGTACGAAGGGAAAACAACATGGCGAGTCCCAACTATCGCATGATACTGGACAAGAAAGGCTCAGGTATCGTCACCTGCTCGAAATGTGGAAATAAATACGACTTGAACAATAAAGGACAGCCAATAGAGGGACAAGAGGGTGACAAGGGACTCTCCCAATATCGTAACGCACACACTGCTGGTCCTAATGGTGTCATCACCGTTTTCTAAACTTTCAAGATAGAAGTGCAATTTCTTGGGAGTAGAAATAGACTCCCTCTCCGCAGGACTCAGACGTTCTCGGAGCGTAGCGATGAGGTTGTCTGAGTCCTGTGGAGAGGAAAAATCAATCAGCAATGCAAATAA